>JBLIIB010000112.1:0-11404 GCA_047634795.1 Candidatus Azotimanducaceae bacterium
CGCGTCAGAGTTGTCCTTAAACCAATTTGTCGGTTATCGTTCTCTTATGACGTCACTTTCTGAACTTCGCTTTTTCACAACCCCCGCACACGATTGCAGCTATCTGGATGACAAGCAGGCTATTACTCTGTTTGCAGACCCGTTGGCATTGGTCGACAAGGATCTCTACTCGGAGTTATCTGCGGTTGGCTTTCGGCGTAGCGGCACTCATATCTACAAGCCCTACTGTCAAAGTTGTAGTGCCTGTATTCCAGTCAGAATTCCTGTCGAAAGGTTTGCGCTTAAACGCCGCCATAAAAGAGTGCTTAAAAGCAATTCTGACATTAGCACCCATCGAGTTGAGCCGGTCATGACCGAGGAATATTTTGAACTCTATGATCGATACATCACGTTGCGACATCACGATGGTGATATGTTCCCGGCATCTCGCGATCAGTTTGAATCGTTTTTGGTAGACGGTCGCCCGGAAGCGATATTTTATGAGTTTAGGGAAGCGGGTGAACTACTGGCGGTCGCCGTTGCAGACGAATTGAATGATGGATTATCTGCGATCTATACCTTTTTTGAACCAGAACTACGGCAACGTGCACTCGGTGTGTACGCGATTCTGTGCCTGATCGCAGAAACCAAAAATATCACTCTTGAGTACCTTTATCTGGGTTATTGGATAAAGGAATGTCAGAAAATGAACTACAAAATGGAATACAAACCTATCGAACTCTACGTCAATAATGCCTGGGTGACGATAGACAGTTAAGCCGTTTGTGGTCCTAAAAAATCCGTCGAAAGTACTCTTCGAGGCTATTTTGCTATCACCCCTCAATTCAGGCACAATGCACGCCGTTTAGTGCATCCAACTCCGAGGAAAAATGGCAAAAGAAGAACAGATACAAATGTCCGGCACTGTGATCGACACACTGCCCAATACTATGTTCCGTGTCGAATTGGAAAATGGACACACTGTCACAGCACATATTAGTGGCAAGATGCGCAAGAACTACATCAAGATCCTCACCGGTGATACGGTGAAAGTTGAACTCACACCGTATGACCTGAGCAAGGGTCGGATTACCTTTCGAGAGTAATCAGGCCGTTTCTGGTTCTTCGATTTCAAGGACCAGTTCACCGTCCGCAACCAGTACATGAACGATTCCGCCGTTACGTGACAGCTTGCCAAAAAGAATGTCTTCGGCCAATTCCTTTTTGATCTTGTTCTGAATCAGACGTTGCATGGGTCTTGCGCCCATGGTTTCGTCGTAGCCGTTTTCAGCCAGCCATTCTCGCGCTTCATCAGTGACCTCAAGCTGGACTTTCTTGCCATCGAGCTGAACCTGAATTTCAACCAGGAACTTATCGACGACTGTCCTGATGACGTCTTTGGACAGCGACGCAAATTGTATGATCGCATCGAGCCGATTTCTGAACTCAGGCGAAAACATGCGCTTAATCACTTCCATCCCATCGGTGGTGTGATCCTGGTTCTGGAAGCCGATCGACGAGCGGCTCATTTCCTGAGCGCCAGCATTGGTTGTCATCACAATCACAACGTTGCGGAAGTCAGCTTTACGACCGTTGTTGTCGGTTAACGTGCCATGATCGAAAACTTGCAGCAGCAAGTTGAAGATTTCGGGATGCGCTTTTTCAATCTCATCAAACAGAAGGACGCAGTGCGGTTGCTTGGTAATGGCTTCTGTTAGAAGTCCGCCTTGATCGTAGCCGACGTAACCCGGTGGCGCTCCAATCAGTCTCGACACCGTGTGGCGTTCCATGTACTCGGACATGTCAAATCGAACCAGGTCAATGCCCATAATACTAGCTAACTGACGACAAACCTCTGTTTTGCCCACGCCGGTTGGTCCACTGAACAAGAACGAACCGATAGGCTTGCCTTCTTCTTTAAGTCCGGCCCTCGATAATTTGATGGCACTCGACAATGTGTCGACCGCCTCATCCTGTCCGAAGATCACCATCTTCAAATTAGTTTCAAGGTCACGCAATGCGTTCTTATCTGAGCTGGTAATGTTTTTTGGCGGAATTCGTGCAATCTTTGCGACCATCAGCTCTACGTCGCCCACAGAAATCTGCTTCTTACGTTTGCTGGCTGGCTGAATTCGCTGGAAAGCACCGACTTCATCGATAACGTCGATAGCTTTGTCCGGCATAAATCGGTCATTGATGTACTTGTCCGCTAATTCTGCAGCGACACGTAATGCTCGATCCGTGTATTTCAATTGATGATGTTCTTCGTACCGAGTCTTCAGCCCTTTAAGGATCTGATAAGTATCCTCAACACTAGGCTCGCTGACGTCTATTTTCTGGAAGCGACGTGACAGCGCTCTGTCTTTGTCAAAGATTCCGCGATATTCCTGATAGGTGGTTGAACCAATGCAGCGAATTTCACCGGAGGCCAGTAAAGGTTTCAGTAGGTTCGAGGCATCCATAACACCACCCGAAGCAGCGCCCGCGCCAATGATGGTATGAATCTCATCGATAAACAGAATCTGGTTGGGCGTGTCCTTGAGTTCACCTAATAGTGCCTTGAGCCGCTTTTCAAAATCGCCTCGGTATTTGGTTCCAGCCAATAAAGCGCCGAGGTCCAGCGAATGAACCGTACTGTCCTTAATGATCTCTGGCACCTGACCGTCGACGATCAGCTTGGCTAAGCCCTCGGCAATAGCGGTTTTACCCACACCCGATTCACCCACCAAAAGCGGGTTGTTCTTTCGACGACGCGATAGTGTCTGTACGACGCGTTCAACTTCCGCATCTCTGCCGACTAAAGGATCGATCAAACCTTTTCGCGCTTGATCGTTTAAATTGGTGGCGTACGACTCAAGGGCACTGGCTTGCTTTTCGCCCTCTTCCTCGCCCTCGCCCATCGGAGCGCGATGTTCTTCAGGTTCTTCGCCATCCTTGGAGACACCGTGAGCGATGAAGTTCACGATGTCGATACGGTTCACATCCTGCTGTTTCAGCAAGAACACCGCATGACTTTCCTGTTCGCTAAATATAGCGACGAGCACATTGGCACCATCAACTTCTTTTTTACCGCTGGATTGCACATGGAACACCGCACGCTGCAGTACTCGCTGAAATCCAAGCGTGGGCTGGGTTTCTCGTTCTGTTTCATTCTGAGGGATAAGAGGTGTTGTAGCCTCTAGGAATTCTTCGAGTTCCAGGCGTAGCGACTCGATGCTCGCGCCACAGGCATTCAGCACGCCCACGGCTGAAGTATTGTCTAGCAGCGCTAAAAGCAGGTGCTCTACCGACATTAATTCATGTCGTTTACTTCGGGCATCTTTGAATGCCAGGTTCAGTGTTATTTCAAGTTCTCGGCTCAGCACGTTGATCGTGTCCTTTTATTCATCGTCATCATCGACCGCTTCAATTTCTGAAATCAGTGGATGCTGGTTTTCCTGCGCACATTGATTGACCTGCGCAGACTTGGTTTCAGCGATATCTCTCGGGAAAATACCACAAGTCGCCTTGCCAACGGTATGGACCGCTAACATGACTTGGGTCGCTGGTTCACGCCCCATCCCGAAAAATGATTGTAATACCTCTATGACAAATTCCATCGGTGTGTAATCGTCGTTTAACAGTACTACTTTGTATAGTGGTGGCTTTTTGAGTTTAGGTTCAGCCGGCGCCTCAAGGACGCCTGTGTCACGACCCGGCTCAAGCGGTTCTTCATCACCACTGGCGCGAAAATTGCCGGCGGCGGTATCGTTGATATTTAGTTTCACTCTGTACTCTTAATTGGGGTCTAAGATTGGAAAATCAAGCAACAATCCACCTGATCCACCCTAATTGGCAGCGGAACTCGCGCTTCTCTGCCCAGACGCTATTCTAACCACAATCTTTGCTGCGTTAACACCTGAGGGCTGGAATACACAAAAATGCACAATACTCGTCCTGAACAAACCGTTGGTCTACCGCTAAGCCCTTGTAATCCCTCACAAAAACTGCAGCCTTGACGGGACCTTTGACCAGCTCTTAAAGTAGTAACATTGCCTAAGTTTTCGTCCGTTCGCATGGGTCGCACTTTTCTTGTACCGCACCCGGATGATTTGAGCGCACGTTAGGCTGTCTCTGTAAATCGCAGTGAGGTCAGGACTATGACCACAGGACGAGTTAAGTGGTTCAACAACGCCAAAGGCTATGGCTTTATACTCCCTGAAGACAAAAGCGAAGATTATTTTGTGCACTTCTCTTCAATTGTCATGGAAGGCTACAAGACACTGAAGGCAGGTCAACCCGTTTCGTTCGATACCACCGACGGAGCTAAAGGAACGCACGCAGTAAATGTCTCGCCACTTGAAGGGAACGAAGAGAACGTTGACCACCAAGAAGAATCTGATCCTGCTCAATAAGCCCTTCGGGGTGATGAGCCAGTTCACCGGTGATCAACCCAACCTGTCAGATTTCGTCGCTGACCGGGGTTTTTACCCGGCTGGACGCCTTGATAAAGACTCCGAAGGTTTACTGCTGCTGACCAATAATGGCGGGCTACAGGCACGCATAGCCAATCCCAGCTTCAAAATGGAAAAGACCTACTGGGTTCAGGTAGAAAGTGACATCACAGATGACGCCATCACACAGCTAGAGAGCGGCGTTGTGCTCAAAGACGGACTGACCAAACCCGCGAAAGCCACAAGACTCGATTGCACGCTCCCCGCTCGGACACCTGATATCAGGAAACGGAAGAACATCAGCACGTCCTGGATTGAACTCATCATTAAGGAAGGCCGAAACCGTCAGGTACGTCGAATGACAGCCGCCGTTGGATTTCCTACGCTGCGATTGTTTCGCTACCAAATTGGTCCGTGGAAAGTTGATGAACTGAAACCCGGGGAAACTCGCGCAGAAGTGGCAAACTTGGATCGTTAACGCGAGATCTACCTTGCTCGGTTAGCTAGCGCTGAACTGGCGCTTGCTCAATCCACCCATGATTAATCAACTCACAATTAATCAGCTACGCCCGGCCCACCAAACAGGATGTTAGTCCTGCCAGCTTTTAGCAGCTTCCAGGTCAGATTCGCGCGTGCTGAGCCAGCGATCGCCATCTGCGGTTTTTTCTTTTTTCCAAAAAGTCGCGCGAGTTTTCAGGTAGTCCATGACGAATTCACAACTATGAAACGCGTCGCCGCGATGCCGGCTAGCGATGCCGACAAATACTATTTCATCACCGGGAAACAATTCTCCGACACGATGTATGACGGTGGCTGAAATTATCTGCCAGCGTTCGGCCGCCTCATCAAGGATTTTAGCCAGTTCCTTTTCAGTCATGCCCGGATAGTGCTCGAGGTGCAGTGTTTTAACCTCGTCATCATCATTAATGTCTCTAACCGTGCCCACAAAGGTCGTTACAGCACCGACCTCAAGGCTTGCGCTACGCAGCGCGTCATACTCGCCCTTCATATCAAAGGGTGCTTTCTGGATCACTATCCTTGCCTGCGCTTTTGTCTGCACCCTTTCCTGCACAACAGTCTTCGCTCCGTCTTTCACCCTAGCCTCCCGTAACCGGGGGGAAAAAGGCAATTTCATCGCCATCGTTGATGGCCAGGGAGTCTTGGGTCAATTCTTGGTTTACCGCGACAAGAATGTTGTCCGCGTTGAGCGTACTGCGCCATTCATCGCCGTGGGACGCCGACAAATGTTCAATAAGTGCCGGGACGTCTGTAATTCCAGCAGCACTGACTTCCAAAGACTCCATGCCTAATTCTTCACGCAGATTGGCGAAGAAGATCACCTTAAAACTCATGTGCGCTCCCAATCACCGGATTTACCCCCGGACTTTTTCTCCACGCGAATGCCTTCAATTAACATACCCCGATCAACTGCCTTACACATGTCGTAGATTGTGAGGGCGGCGACCGATGCTGCGGTAAGCGCTTCCATTTCAACACCCGTCTTACCCGATACCTTGCACATCACTTCAATATTGATGGCACTGGCTTTTGCATCCAGATCAAAACTGACCTCGACCGCGTTAAGGGCCAACGGATGGCACAAAGGAATAAGGTCTGAGCATTTTTTGGCGGCCTGAATACCCGCGATTCGGGCGACGGCAAGAACATCGCCTTTTTTGGCATCTCCCGCTTGAATCAACGCTAATGTTTCAGGTTCCATCACAATGCGGCCGGACGCAATGGCAATGCGTTCCGTGACATCCTTGTTACCGACATCCACCATACGCGCACTACCCTGCTCATCGATGTGCGTGAGTGTTTTTTGTGTATTGTCTGACATGCCTGTTACCGCGATAGAATATTTAAATTTTTAAACGGAGACGCCCTTTGTACTGGCCACCCCACATTACAGTCGCAACTATTGTACAACGTAATGACACATATCTAATGGTTGAAGAGTCAGATAACGGCCAACAGGTGTTCAACCAACCCGCCGGTCATCTTGAGCCTGGCGAAACGCTATTCGAGGCAGCCCTGCGTGAAACGCTTGAAGAAACGGGCTGGGAGGTTGAACTCACAGGTTTTGTCGGTCTTTATCAATATCGCGCTGAAAACAACGGTGTGCTCTATCATCGAACCGCATTTCTCGCGGTACCGGTCCGCCACACGCACGACAAAATTGATGCTGATATAACCGCCACCCACTGGTTATCACTCCCGGAACTCAACTTGCGGCCCCATCGCAGCCCGCTTGTGCTTCAAAGTATTCTGGATGCACAGGAAACCGGCGGCTTTCCACTGTCTCTAGTGAAGCACTATTAAGGTAGAATAGAATCACACAATCAGCCCTTACACGAAGCGAATGACCCTGATCGAACAAACAGACCCCAGACAGCAAAAAGTCGTCGTTGGAATGTCCGGCGGCGTAGATTCGTCGGTCACGGCCCTGCTGTGCCTGAACGCAGGGTACGAGGTTGAGGGATTGTTCATGAAAAACTGGGACGAAGACGACGGTACTGATTACTGCACCGCTATGACGGATCTTAAAGATGCTCAAGCGGTAGCCGACAAATTGGGTATCAAGTTACATGAAGCGAACTTTGCGGCCGAATATTGGGACAATGTTTTCGAACATTTCCTTTCCGAGTACAAGGAAGGCCGAACACCGAACCCGGATATCCTGTGCAATCGGGAAATCAAATTTAACGTGTTTGCTCAATATGCCAATCTTCTTGGAGCAGATCTCATCGCAACGGGCCACTATGCCCGGATTATTGAGGTTGATGGCGAACGGCGGCTTTGCAAAGCGATTGATGCGAATAAGGATCAGAGCTACTTCCTGCAGGCTGTCTCGCAGAACCAGTTGAGCAATGTGATATTCCCATTGGGTGAAATAGAAAAACGCGAAGTCAGGGAAATCGCCCGCAAGGGTGGACTGCCGACGCATTCAAAAAAGGATTCCACGGGCATCTGCTTTATTGGAGAACGCCGCTTCAAGGATTTCCTTCAAAATTACATTCCAGCCAATCCCGGCAATATTGTGACAACGCAGGGCGAAATTATTGGCCAGCATCAGGGGTTGATGTTTCACACTCTGGGGCAAAGACAAGGCCTGGGTATTGGCGGCGTCAAGAACGGCAAGGAAGCACCCTGGTATGTTGTGGGAAAAGACCTTACCAACAATACTCTGGCCGTTGCTCAGGGCCATGATCATCCCTCGATGATGTGCAATGCCATGACGGTTGAGCCTATCGATTGGATTGGCTCAGCTCCCGATTTGCCTGCGAACCTCTGCGTTAAGACGCGATACCGACAAGCCGACCAACAATGTAGAATCGCTTGGATTGATGATCGCTTCGAAGTCTCATTTAGTGATCCGCAACGCGCGGTAACACCGGGTCAGTGGGCCTGCTTTTATGACGGAGATATCTGTCTGGGTGGCAGCATTATTAGCGCCACTTCGAGTCATTCAACCTCGCACCTCAACCTGTCGGCATCAGCATGAATAGCGCTACTCCTTCAACGACCCCTCCAACCAGGCCATCAAAAAGCGATGAAAGAGCATTGGCGCTAGCGGGCATTATACAGTCTGCCAATCTGGTCACTGCCATTGCGAGAACAGGCATGGTTGCCCAAGATAATCTAAACGGCAGTCTCGAAAGCCTGTTTGTCACAAATCCGGACTCCGCTTTGGACGTTTATAAGGATGGCAGCGGCGTGAGAACGGGGCTGCGTCTACTCACAGATATTGTGGGCGCCTACCAATTCTCGGAATACGGCGACACGGTTCGCTATAGCCTCGCCGCAATAAAACTCGAAAGAGCCCTGCGACAACAAGCTGTATTACTGGGTCGCATCGGGGCCGGCATCGAAAGCATTCAGGAATACAAGAACCTGCACAGTCTGCCCGCGAGCGATGATGAGATCATTAAGAGAATTTCCAAACTGTACGAAGAAACAGCCGGCACAATAGAACCGCGCATTCGAGTACAAGGGCAGCAGAAACATCTTAAAAATTCCATCAACACTTTTCGAATTCGTGCCCTGCTAATGTCTTCAATCCGAAGCGCCGTGCTCTGGCGTCAACTCGACGGACGGTTAACTCAGTTTGTTCTGGGCCGAGCCCGTTTGCTTCGTTCCGCCGACAAAGTAGCCTCGTTATTTAACTAAATTTCCCACCAAGATTTGACTATGACACTAGAACTCAACGCTCTCACCAGCATCAGCCCCGTTGATGGGCGCTATGCAAGACACACCGCGGTTTTAAGAGACTGCTTAAGCGAATACGGACTGATACGACACCGAATGCTGGTGGAATATCGGTGGTTCCAGCACTTGGCAGCTGAAGAGCAAATCAATGAATTGCCTGCACTGTCACCCCGGCAAAACGATGCCATCAATGCCTTGGTCGACGGCTTTAGTACCGAAGATGCACAAAGGGTTAAGGCATTCGAAGCAACGACAAATCATGATGTAAAAGCGGTCGAGTATCTCGTGAAGGAGAAACTTGCCGAGATAGAAGGCTTAGCGCCGCACATAGAATTTGTTCACTTCGCCTGTACGTCAGAAGACATTAACAACCTGTCTCACGGACTAATGCTTAAAAGCGCGATGAAGCAAGAAATTGAAGTTGCTATGCAAGCCGTCATCGATGATATCAGTGCTATTGCGCGGCAATACGCGGGTGTTGCCATGCTATCCAGGACACACGGCCAGGTGGCATCACCGACGACCATGGGCAAAGAATTAGTGAATGTGGTGGTTCGCCTTAAACGTCAATTGAAGACCGTGAGCGAGACCGAAATCCTTGGAAAAATGAACGGTGCAGTGGGTAACTACAACGCCCATGTCTCAGCCTACCCAGAAGTGGACTGGCCGGAAGTCGCAGAACGTTTCGTCCGCAATCTTGGCTTGGCGTTTAACCCTGCGACTACGCAAATCGAGCCACACGATTACATTGCTGAATTGTTCCAGGCGCTGACTAGATTCAACACGATCCTGATCGACTTTAATCGCGACATCTGGACCTACATTTCGCTCGGATACTTCAAGCAACGCAAAATCGAAGGTGAGACAGGCTCATCAACGATGCCCCACAAAGTTAACCCCATCGACTTCGAAAATGCGGAAGGCAACCTTGGTCTTGGCAACGCGGTCCTTAGCCACTTGGCTGAAAAGTTACCTATTTCCAGATTGCAGCGAGACTTGACGGATTCCACAGTGCTCCGAAATATTGGTGTAGGGCTTTGTTATAGCCTGATCGCCTATCGCTCAACCCTGAAGGGTATTAGCAAACTGGAATTGAACCCGGACATTTTGCAACGGGATCTCGATCAAAGTTGGGAGGTTCTGGCCGAACCCATTCAGACAATTATGCGTAAACACGGAATCAAAGAACCCTACGAAAAGCTCAAAGCGCTGACTCGGGGTGAATCACTTAATCAGGCGAGAATCATCACTATGGTTGAAGCTCTCGACCTACCGGATGCGGTCAAACAAGACATTCTCGCCATGACGCCGTCAAACTACGTGGGTGAAGCCGAGAATCTGGTTATGGAACTGCTGAAGTAATCCATGCTGTCTGACGAAGCGCTAAAAACCTTCAAACGGGATGTTTGGCGCCAAAAGGCCCAGGTATTCAAATCAGCGATTGATGTTTCGCAATACTCGCTATCGTCCCAAGACATATGCGAGCTTGCGACCAACGAATTGGTCGAATCCAGACTCATCGGTGATGACCATTCTTTGCAACTCGGTCCCTTTGAATTAGATACTAGCGACACCGACCTGTTACCCGAAGGCACGATGCTACTAGTGCAGTGTCTCGAGCAACATTTGGTGCAGATCGACAGGTTTGTCACCGATCAGTTTAGCTTTATGCCACGCTGGCAAATCGATGATGTGATGGCCAGTCTCGGCGACCAAGGCGCGTCATGCGGCGCGCACTTCGATCAATACGATGTTTTTCTGGTGCAACATACGGGCAGCAAGCAGTGGCAATTAGATGATGGCAATCACCAGGAATCAGACCTTTCGAGCGACGCTGACATCCGATTACTCCGGACTTTCACGCCGACCCAAACTTTCAACCTTGAACCTGGCGACGTGCTTTACGTGCCACCCGGCATGGGTCACTTCGGTGTCTGTCCAAAAACTTCGATAACGCTCAGCGTAGGAATACGACACCCTACCCCTGCAGAACTGCTGGCGGACTTATCAGAGTTTGCCCTGGAGCAACTCACATCCAATGAACCCATGACGACCGGGTTATTTAGTGAACAATCATTACCTACTGATGCCATGGCAGACATTAACCATCAACTCAGTCAGGTACTGGGGGAGTCAGTCGTTAAACGCTGGTACGGCAGCTACGTGACGCGGCTAAAAGAACCCGAACTGCTGGATGAGTTTATTGGGGATGACGCGATTGAATACTTAGGCTCGGCCCGTGCGAGCCTGCCGTCACGAATGGCGTGGTCGGCCACTCAAGACAATACATTGTTATTCGCGAACGGCGAGGTATACGAGCTTCCATCCAGCGATCAAACCTGGGTTGAGACACTCTGCCGAGAAAGAATACTGAATGTTCCTGTCGAATCTGTCTCCCCGGAAGGCGCTGAGTGCCTTGATGTCTTGATCGACACTGGCGCGATTCAAGTAACGTGAATAATATCGTTAATGGTATCGAGATATTAATAATATCAGCCCATAAATAGCATCAGCCCATGAGCAACGAATTAGAAATTCGCCTATTTAACGTGAGAGAAGCGGACTGGAGGTACGATGGAAATCAACTGTCCAACATTCGGCGTCTGGTTTTTATCGTCGAGCAGGATGTGCCGCAGGAAGAAGAATGGGATGGCAAAGACGAAGATAGTTGGCACTGGTTAGCCACCGACACTGAAGATGCCCCCGTGGGCACTGCGCGTCTGCTGGCCGATGGCCAAATCGGGCGTATGGCGGTGTTGGATAATTATAGAAAATACGGTGTG
>JBLIIB010000113.1:0-11352 GCA_047634795.1 Candidatus Azotimanducaceae bacterium
CTTTTACACTGCTGTCTGCGTCTGACGAAAAGAAAATTGTGAAGACGCTTGATGCAATCGGCGACGACATTTTCCTTGAGACCAATTTTCTGGAAGAAAACGGCATGTATGTCGCGGCAATGGATACGTATCGCGCTTATTTCCAGGAAAATCCTGATGATAACGATATGCGCCCCTTGCTCATTCAGTCTTATCAGGAGCTGAAACTCAGTAATCTTCGTGAAAGCGAAGCGCGCCTTTATAACGCGGCGCTGGAAGAAGACTATTAGGGATGAGTTGAACGCGCGGCGACTGCTTTAGATGCCGCGCGACTTCCCCGTCATATCGGGAGAAAAGCGCTGTAAAAGCCCACGAGTATTTTATAAGATGCCAGTGGGCTTTTTTTTGTCCCTGATATTTTGATTTGACATATTATTTTGATGTCACGTGTTATTTTTTAAACGTACTTTTTTTCCACGGGCTATTTTTTTCCACGGACAATTTTTTCCACAGCCTATGCTGATTGGATAAGAAGGGAACATGGCACTAGATCAAAAAAGATACGACCTCATAGCGGTAGTGTTAATCTTTCTGATGGCGATGATCCTTGAATACAGGGAAGCCTTTTCCCTGGTTGAGGATGAAACTCTATCGTATCGTCAGATTGTTCGGACGCACTACGGTGATGATGTCTACACCAACCCTTCTGAAGACATTGTTATCGTCTACACCGACGAAGACTTTTATACTGAATACGACAAGTTCCCGCTTCGCCGCGTGGATCTTTCTACGTTGGTTGTGAGGCTTAAGGCGATGGGTGCGGCGGTAATTGGCGTGGACATGCTGCTCGATTTCAACAGCGCCTATGGCGAAGATCCCTCGCTCGAAGACGCTTTTATTGAGGCGGGTAACGTGTTGTTGGTGTCGCAGGCTAAAATTGAAGGGGATAAATACGAGGGCTTGAACAAGGCGATCCCTCGGTTCGATGCGGTGACGCAACACGGGTATTCCAACATCAGCCCAAACAGCGCTATCTCGGAAAGTATTGTCCGTTTAAGAATTCATAGCGAATTGGTGTCTCAATACGACGCTTGGCCTTTTGCTGTGATGGCTGCGTCTATGTATCTGGGTGAAGAACCCGAATTGGATAAGAGAACACTTTCTCTTGGTCCTGATATTTCGGTTGATTTGGATCAGTTTAGCGAGATGTACATCGATTATCCGTTCCTGCCGACATTGGGTGAGTCGGCACCGAGGCTTCATGAGTTTATTGGTCTTTCGGCGTCTGATTTGCTGTTTGTTGAAGATGAAGAACAATTGGAAGAACTGAAGTATCTGATATCGGGCAGAATTGTATTGATCGGTGAAGTGGCTGAAGTGGCTCACGATGAGTTCGAAACGCCCGTGGGTAATGTCTACGGTGTTGAAGTTATCGCCAACAGCATATCAACAATTTTGAAATCGGGTCCTCTGCGACCTGCTGGCCTTGCCCTCGAATGGCTTCTTGGGTTGGTGTTGATGGTCGTTTTTCTAGCGACCCGGCTGATTCAAAATCCATTACCGCGAAACGCGATTAGTGGAGCGGTGCTCGTGTTATACATCCTCTTTGTTGGTTATCTCTATGTTTCGTTCGGCTTGGTACTATCCCTCAGCTATTTGCTGATGGCGTCCATAGCATCACTCGTCGTGATCAATGCCCGGTTCTATATTGCAGAGATGGGTCAGAAGGCGATGATCCGACAAATGTTCGGCCAGTATCTGTCTCCCAAAGTTGTAGAAAATCTAGTCGACGATCCGGACAACATCCAGTTGGGCGGTGAAGAGCGTGAAATGACCGCCTATTTTTCAGATATCGCAGGCTTTTCTTCGATTTCAGAAGATTTGTCGCCATCTGAGTTGGTCGCCGTGCTTAATGAATACCTGACCGAAATGTGTAATATCATTATTGGCCACGAGGGTACCGTTGATAAGTTTGAAGGTGACGCGATTATCGCTTTCTGGGGCGCGCCAACGATTCAGGTGGACCACGCAAGATTGGCGTGTTTTGCCAGCATTGATATGAACAATCGTCTGTTCGAATTGCGTGATAAATGGAAAGCGGAAGGTATCCCGCAACTCAGTGTGAGAATGGGGTTGAATACGGGGCCTATGGTCGTTGGCAACATGGGGTCCATCCAGAAAAAGAACTACACCATCATGGGCGATGCAGTGAACCTTGCTTCTCGCCTTGAAGGGGCTAATAAGGCTTATGGTTCCAAGATGATGATTACCGAGTCTACCTATCGGGCATGCGATGCCATGGTAGACGTTCGCGAGCTTGATATACTTAGAGTCGTAGGGAAATCTGAAGCGGTTAGGGTCTATGAATTGCTCGAACGTAAAGGGCGGACAACACCGCAGGTGGCGGATCTTGTCTTCGAGTTCGAGAAAGCACTTCAAATCTACCGTACCGGTGACTTTGCGGCCGCTAAGGTCACGTTTGAGAACTGCCTGAAGATTGTGTCGGACGATAACCCATCCGCAACCTACGTTGCGCGTTGTCAGTCATATCTTGAAAATCCACCACCCTCTAATTGGGACGGCGTGTTCACGCTGACAGAAAAAGGTTAGCAATGAGTATCCAAACCGTCATAGAGCAAAAGCTCAGCGATTCGCTAGACCTTGATCACCTGGAGGTGATTAACGAGAGTGGGAATCACAATGTGCCCGCAGGGTCAGAATCTCATTTCAAAGTCACCTTGGTGAGCAAAGCGTTTGAACCAATGAAATTGATACAAAGGCACAAACGCGTTAACGAGATTTTGAAACACGAACTCGCTCATGATATTCATGCGCTTGCGATGCATACCTACACGAGTGGAGAATGGCAAAAACGTCACGGTGAAACGCCGATGTCTCCACCTTGCCTGGGTGGCAGTGCTTCAGAGGCGTGAACGCTTCTGAATTTCCTCTTTGTTTTAGCGCTAAAAATAAACTGGGCACCCGCCCAGCATCCCTGCCGGAATGAATTCTCTAAGCATGCCTGCTGCCATCGATAGTATTCAACAAACAAAGTCGGGACGGCTCGCGGAGTATTCTCTCGCATTATGCAAAGGTGATTTGCAGATTGAGGTGAGGGTGGTTCGGCGACGCCGTAAGACGTTGGCAATTTACGTCGAGCGCGACAGTGTTATCGAAGTTCGGGCCCCCACTAATTGTGCGTGGGATAACATTAACAAATTCCTTATTGATCGCTTTGAATGGATTGTACGCGCACGCGAAGAGTTGGCGAACACGCCGGAAGGACTCACCAACTGCTATGAAACGCAAGGCCACGTCTACTTTATAGGAGAACGGCTACCCCTTGAATTAATCAGGAGCCGATTCACAGTCGTTGAGCGAGGCCCTCAGACGCTGTATGTCGCATGCTCCAATCCAGGTAACCCTGGCCTGATAGAACGCCACCTGATGAAGTGGTATCGGCAGCGGGCAGAATCGCTCTTTGCTGAGCGAATTGCGGTTATTAACCCTCTATTTGAAGATGCAGGTCATCCAAAGGGGCTGACCATTCGTAAGATGAGATCAAGGTGGGGTAGTTGTTCATCCCGTGGCGAAATCTGCCTGAATCTTTTGTTAATCAAAGAAGCCCTGCCTCAGATTGATTTTGTGATAGCGCATGAGCTTTGTCATCTTCGTCATTTTGCCCACAATAAGGCGTTTTATCAGTTATTGGATAAAGTGATGCCCGACTGGCGGCAAAGAGAATCGGCTCTCGGGCACGCTTGTTGAGCTGGCTTTTGGGAAGGAAAGAGGTGGTTGTAGGCCGTTAGATCGGACAAAGAGAGACTTTGGTGCGGGTGCTGCCCGGTTTAGAGCATCGTTTAAAGCATGGGCAGGAGACTTGGCCAAATATCATTTAGTAATTTTGGCTGTGCGTCCGCAGTGGGATGTAATCCGTCTCTTTGAATAAGGGCGCGATCAGTAGTGGCGCCATCTAGTAGAAAAGGCACTAAAGGAATAGCGTGTTTGGCGGCAATATCAGTAAACATAGATTCGAACGCGGTTGTGTATCTTTGACCGTAGTTCGGGGGTAGCACCATCCCAACCAGTAAGACTTGTGTTTCAGCTGAATGCGCTAGGTTGACCATGGTATTGAGATTCGACGTCATTCTGTCGATGGGGTATCCCCGAAGACCGTCATTGGCACCGAGTTCCAGAATCAAAATGTCGGGTTGGTGAACTTCGAGGGTTTTCGGTAACCTTGTCAACCCGCCACCGGTGGTTTCTCCGGAGACGCTGGCATTGATCACCTGATATTCTGAAGGGCGTTGCGTGTTCAGGCGCGCCGTCAGGAGGCTGACCCATCCTTCGGAGGCGTTCATGCCGTAAGCAGCACTAATGCTATCGCCATAGACGACGATAGTTTTTATGGGCTTTTTTTGAAAAGGAAGGTTTTGAACAGAAAGGGCTTCGACCGGAATGGTGCCGGCAACTGGGGTTTGAACATATTTGGTTTTCGCGTATGCACCAGTCGCGGCTAGGGTGATGAGCAAGGCAATAATGAACCGACAATAGATAGTTTTAAGGCGACACATGATTAGAGCAATAGATTTGGGCAAAACCGTCAGTACTTCAGAAGGGCAGTTGACCATCTTGAAAGGGATTGACCTTGAAATCAAGAAATCTGAATCGGTTGCGATTGTTGGTGCTTCTGGTTCGGGCAAGACCACCTTGCTCAGCCTCCTGGCTGGTCTAGACACGCCAACCTGTGGGCAGATTTATCTGGGTGATTATGAAATCACTTCGCTCAACGAAGAAGAACGTGCAAAGGTGCGCTCAGAACTGGTCGGCTTTGTATTCCAGAGTTTTCAGTTACTGGCCAGTCTGAGTGCCATTGAAAATGTCATGCTGCCATCGGAGCTTAAAGGCGATGTCAATGCTGAAAAGAAAGCGCGTGATCTGTTAGGGCGAGTGGGCCTCGAACATAGAACCCATCATTACCCGCGACAACTTTCCGGCGGCGAACAACAGCGGGTGGCCATTGCCAGAGCGTTTGCGTCCTCTGTCGACATTCTGTTCGCAGATGAGCCAACGGGAAATCTGGACACAACAACGGGCCAAAATATTATTGACCTTATTTTTGAGCTGAATGCTGAATTTGGTTCGACGCTAGTTCTTGTGACGCACGACCAGAGGATAGCCGACCGATGTCAGCGTTCCATTGTCATCGAATCCGGTGAACTGGTACCCGATGCGCCGCCAGCGCAAGCAGCGCAGGCCTAGTCTAATGAACATTATTCGCCTTGCTCTAAAGCTACTTTGGCGCGATTGGCGTTCTGGAGAGTTGACATTGCTTCTGGCATCGCTGGTCATCGCGGTGGGCAGTGTCACAACCGTAACGCTCTTTGTGGATCGCCTGCAGCAGGCTCTGTTGGTTGAATCAGCTTCATTTCTTGCAGCAGATAAGGTGATCTCTTCGTCGTCGCCGATTGATACCGGGCTCATCCTGCACGCGGAGTCCCTAGGGCTGCAGACGGCTGAAACTCTGAACTTTCTGTCTATGGTCTTTTCTGAGGAACGGGCACAGTTCACATCCGTTAAAGCGGTGGATGAGGATTACCCCTTAAGAGGTCAGTTGATCGCCGGAGATGAGCCATTTGCTCGGGGTTATCTAGTAGCAAAGGGCCCCCCCGCAGGCGAATTGTGGATGGAAAGCCGACTCTTCCCATCACTCGACGTATTACCTGGCCAATTAATCGATGTGGGCGTCGCAAGTTTCCCCGTCTCCAAAGTGCTGATCAAAGAACCAGACCGGGGTGGAGGCTTCAGTAACGCGGGTCCAAGGGTTCTGATGAACCTCGCTGATGTCCCAGCGACAGAAGTTGTTCAGCCGGGATCAAGACTCACCTATCGGTACCTCTTTTCTGGCACGCCTGACGACTTAGCGGCTTTTACGACTTGGGTCACGCCGCGTCTTCCCGATGATGCCCGAATCTTTGGCGTCAAGGAGGGAACCGAGGGTATTGGCGAAGCACTGGAGCGTGGAGAACGATTTCTACTACTTGGATCTCTGCTTGGGGTAGTGCTCGCCGGCGTGGCGATTGCGCTAGCTGCGCAGCGATATAGCCTGCGGCACTATGACCATGTCGCCATTATGAAAACTTTAGGTGCGACGCCTGCAATGATTGATGGCATCTTCATTGCCATTTTTGTGACGCTCGGCACTTTAGGAACGCTTCTCGGGGCTGCGGTTGGCTATGGTATGCAGGCGGGTGTTGCGCAGATTCTATCGCCTTATATTCCAATTGAATTGCCCGCGCCGACCATGCGTCCAGTGTGGCTTGGACTGATTACCGGATTTGTCTGTCTATTGAGCTTCGCATTGCCACCCCTCTTGAAGTTGCGTGCGATTGAACCTGCACGGGTCTTTCGACGTGATCTGGGTGCACCTAACTTGACTGATCGCATCACATACTCGTTTGCCGTAATAGGCACTCTGTGTTTGATGTGGTGGTATTCCCAAGACCTGATGCTGACGATGTTGATCTTTAGTGGCGGCGTTGTGTCGTTGATCGTATTGTTTGCGCTAGCGTTTTTATTGCTTCGAAGCGGTCGCGCATTAGGCATGCAAGCAGGGAGCGCGTGGCGATTGGCATTGGCGGGCATGCAGCGCAGGGGACAGGAGAATACTCTTCAGATTCTGGTGTTTGGTCTCGCCATTATGTTGCTGCTGATTTTGTTTCTGGTTCGAACAGCGCTAATCGCGGAATGGCAGGCCCAGATTCCCGAAGATGCACCGAACCATTTTGCGATCAATATATCGCCGGAGGATGTAGCTCCGATTCGTACACTTCTGACAGAAAATGAAATTCAATCTCAACCCCTATATCCCATGATCCGTGGCCGGATCAGTGCGGTAAACGGAGAGATGGCCGAGGACAGAGACAAGCGTCTGCGTCTTCGCGGTGAAGACGCGCCGCGCGCAGGTTCGGGCCGAAATTTGACATGGGCGGGCGTGTTGCCCGATGACAATTTGATCGTTGCAGGTGATTGGTGGCTTGAAAGTTACGAGGGACCTCCGTTGGTTTCTATCGAAAAGGATCTGGCTTTTCGTAATCAACTGAAAGTGGGTGATGACCTAACTTTTTCTCTACAGGGTAGAGAGCTGCCTGCGCGGGTTGCAAGTATACGAACCGTTGCTTGGGACAATATGCAGCCAAATTTCTACATTATTTTTTCCCCCGGCGCGTTGGAGGATTTCCCATCTACGTTTATTACCAGTTTCTATCTTGGAAAAACCCAAAAGCTGTTCTTAAACGACCTGTTGAAAGCCTATCCCACCATGACAGTGATAGAAATTGATGCGTTGATTGAGCAGGTACAGAGAATTATAGATCAGGTTAGTCTAGCGATTGAACTCGTCTTGATACTGATTCTCGCTTCCGGTGCCTTGGTACTGCTCGCGAGTGTTCAGGCGTCGATGGATGAACGTCTCAAAGAACATGCGATTCTCAGGACGCTCGGTGCTAGCAGGAAACTGGTTCTGGGCAGTCTGGCGATAGAATTTTGTACGCTTGGTCTATTTGCCGGATTGCTGGCGACGCTGGGCGCTGAAATCACCGTATTTATGCTTGAAACCCAAATATTTGAGTTGCCCTACACGGTTAATCCTGTTCTCTGGGTTCTTGGTCCGCTCGTAGGGGTTGTGTTGATCGGTGTTGTTGGATTGCTGGCAACGCGTAAGGTGGTCGACACGCCACCGGCAACGGTGCTCCGAGAGCTTGCATGATGGTGCGCGTCTAAAATTGGGCTCAGGGCTCAGGGCTCAGGGCTCAGGGTACCAGGATCCATCCGGCTGTTTTCTCATCCACAGTTGGGAGAACCAGTAGAAGCGCTCGCCGACCGGTAACGTGCAGTTGTAACGGGATCTGCCGGTCGATACGGCGTCTGTGGGTGTGACAATAAGTATTCCGTCATCGCGTTCAGCAATCGGTAGAAGTCCCCCAGGTCCGTAGCACGATAGTCTCGACGTATCCAAGCTGGAATCTTTGAACGCTAGCATTAGGGCAGGGCGGTAATCTCGTGCGAGGAGTGGCTCGACTAACGGTAAGGAGATGGGCATAGCCAGACTGTTGATCTTGTCTCTAAATGACGCTTCGCCGACATAGATACCCGCGAGCGGAAATCTTGGTAACAACTGTGTATGCGAGTACGGTCCAATAGCACCGCTGTGTTGCCCAAAGCCGGTGAGCCCAAGCCCTGCGACAATGCCCAGTAATTCGAGATTGTATTCCCCGTAAGGGTAGGCAAAGTACGGCGTCTCGAAACCTTGTTCCAGCAGATCTTGCTGCCCTTGTTGAATGCTCTGGGTAACGCGTTGTTGCC
Organism: Candidatus Azotimanducaceae bacterium; assembly: GCA_047634795.1. GTDB lineage: Bacteria > Pseudomonadota > Gammaproteobacteria > Pseudomonadales > Azotimanducaceae > UBA9659. The sequence continues at coordinate 8,344 of JBLIIB010000113.1, forward strand.
AAGTTTCATGGCTCTCCATTGCAAGCTTGCGGACCAAATGTGTATGGTCATGGGTATGGCCTGCTATATGGGCACCATTTTCGGACATCTCTCTGAGTTCGGACCAGGACAAATAGAGGTTGCTCGCCTCTTTGACGTATTCTGAAGCCACAAAAATAGTAAAAGGCCAATTCCGCGCCTTAAGCATGGGATAGGCCGTTGTATAAATACTTCGATACGCATCATCGAACGTTATGGCAACAATTTTAGCGTGTTGATCACTCTCTCGGGCTTCCCTGAGAAGTTCATCAAGCGAAACTATCCGAAATCCTTCTTCCGTCAATATGTCGAGATGTCGTTCGAACTGGTCTGGATCAATGCTGGTGATGGCCGGTGTTGTGCTATCAACGTGGTGGTAGAGCAACGCAACACCTGCCTGCGCGGGTTGAGATAAAAGGAGGCCCAAGCAAAGAAGAGGACAAAGAAGCTGGCAAAGAAGTCGTCTTGTATTTTTCTTTGTGGATTGCTTTGTGAAGGGGAGGTGCGCTGGAACGACGTTAGCGTGTAAAATGCGGCTCTTCTTAATGTTGTGTGCCCGATCTATGTCAGATGACAAACTTGAGTTCAATAAACTGAATAAACGTCTTCGCCGGGAAACTGGAAAGGCTATTGCAGACTTCAATATGATCCAGGATGGTGATCGTGTCATGGTCTGTATCTCGGGTGGTAAAGATTCGTTTACGATGCTGAATATTCTACGAGAGCTACGTGAACATGCGCCTATTAACTTTGAGATTTTGGCAGTAAACCTTGATCAGAAACAACCAGATTTTCCTGAAGAGGTTCTTCCCAATTATTTCGAGGAGATTGGGGTTGAGTATAAAATCCTGGAAGAAGACACCTATTCGCTTGTGACTGATATGGTGCCAGAAGGTAAGACCTATTGTGGTTGGTGCTCACGATTTCGGCGCGGTATTCTTTACAAGTTTGCGAGAAACAACGGCTACAACAAACTCGCCCTGGGTCACCACCGTGATGACATGGTCGCAACCCTATTTCTTAACCTGTTTCACGGTGGCACAATGAAAACCATGCCTCCCAAATTGTTGAGTGACGATGGGCGTAACATGGTGATCCGGCCTCTTGCCTATTGCCGTGAAAAAGATATTGAGCGTTATGCGGGGTTGTCAAAATTTCCTATCATCCCCTGCAATCTATGCGGATCTCAGGATAACCTTCAGCGTCAGGTCATTAAGGACATGCTGGTCGGGTGGGATAAGCAATATCCCGGCAGGATAGAGTCGATCTTTCGGGCGATGACTAACGTTACCCCATCACACCTGCTTGATCAGTCGCTATTCGATTTCCCTTCGCTGGAGAAAGGCCAGTTGCTTGAAGCCGATCTGGTCAAAGTACAGGGCTAAATGTTCGGGGCTAAAGATTCAGGGCTAAACTGACGTTAGCGGAGGGGGACGTCAGGTGCCTGCGGGTGCCGCTCGAGCTTTACCCATGTTCTGAAATTTCTTAATGGCGTGTTTAAAATTGTCCAGCGTCGTTGATAGTTCGATCATCTCGTCATCGGAAGTGGATTGACTGACTTTCAGTGACTGCTCGATTTTCCTTGCTGTAGCCATAAGGTTTTCTGCGCCAAAGGTGCCCGCTAAGCCAGCAATGTTGTGCATGAGCCGTTCGGATTCTTCCCAGTCTTGCGCTGCAATATGGGCTTTGAGTGCATCATCAACATCTCCGTAAATACTGATGAAATCACTCGTTAGCGTAATGAGGAAATCAACGTCGCCCCCGTGCATTTCAATGGCATTGCCGAATTTTATCCCGTTGATGGTGTAGCTATCAGAGCCCTCAGCGTCATTAGAGCCCTCAGCGTCATTAGAGCCCTCAGCGTCATTAGAGCCCTCAGCGTCATTAGAGCCATCGGCTTCGAAGGTTTGTGTCATCGCAAACTGACTCAACATGTCGTTGAGCGCCTTAAAATCAATCGGCTTAGGCAGATAGTGATCGAAACCTGCGTCCAATGCCTCTTTCACTTCTGTTTCCAGTACGCCGGCAGACAGTGCGATCACCATCAGAGGATTTAGAGCAGGGTCGGCCCGAATACGTTTAACAGCTTCGATCCCATCCATCACTGGCATTCGAATATCCATGAGTACAACGGGGAAGTCTCGTTCGCTGAGTATCGAAAGCGCAATGGCACCATTTTCTGCGACGGTAACTTTTAGGCCCGCTTTTTCCAGCATGCCAGTCGCCAGCTTTTGATTGATCTCGTTGTCCTCAACTAGCAACACATCGGTGCCCGCGAATCTTTTTGCGGGGTTGGTTTTAAGGTTCGTTACCGAAGGCGAGTTAGCCACAGCCAGCGGCTCAACAACAGCTGAAAAATAGAAGGTACTGCCAATGCCGGGCTTGCTGTTTGCATTTAATTGGCCGCTCATCATTTCTGCCAGCTTCCGGCTGATGGTAAGACCTAACCCTGTGCCTGTATCCGCTGGCGTTGTTTTACTCTGCGAGAATGATTCGAAAATCGATTCCAGTTCCGATGATTCGATGCCTCGACCCGAATCTTTGACCCTGAACGAAAGGCGCGATTTGTGGTTTGGCATTTCTGCTTCCGACCAACTTAGGTCGACGCTGCCTTGTTCGGTAAATTTGATGGAATTACCCACGAGATTGATCAGAACCTGACCGAGTCTAATCGGATCGCCCAGGTATGTGGTTTCTTCGTCGGGATTGATGTCAGGCAGTTTAAGCGTGAGTCCCTTATCTTTTGCGGCCAGGCCGAACAGATTGCTCAGGTCCTCAAAGACGGTTGAAAGTCTGAATGCGCTGTGGTCTAGCGACAATTTGCCTGATTCCACCCGTGACAAGTCCAGAATGTCGTTAACCACGCGAAGTAGATGGTTGGATGCATTTCGGATTGTATTGAGGTTTTCCGATTGCTCTGGCGTTAATTGTGTTTCCAACGTCAGATCGGTATAGCCGATGATCGCGTTCATAGGCGTTCTGATCTCATGA
>JBLIIB010000114.1:0-11206 GCA_047634795.1 Candidatus Azotimanducaceae bacterium
TACGTGACAGGCGGGCTAACCGCAGACTTTGTTAGCGCGCTTGTTAACGTTGAGCACAAAGATGGCACAAAAGCCGGTGCCGCGATGATTGTCATTGATCGCGATGCAATGGGTGTCAGTGTAGAGCGGGAATTTACTTCTCTTGATGGTAGTGGGCATGTGTCGCTTACCTTTGAGAATGTCGAGGTTCCTCGCGCCAATATCGTTGGCGAATTAGGCGAAGGGATGCCAAGAGCGCTCGCAAACATTGGTCATGTAAGAATGATGGTTTCAGCTCAGGCGACGGGGTTGTGTCTCTTCGCGCTCGAATTTATCGAAGCTCACCTGAAGAAGCCACATCGAAGTGGAACGCCTCTGGGCGGCCGGGAAGGTGTGCGGCTGAGGCTGGCCGATATGCGGATTGAAACCTATGTTGCCCGCAGTGCGCTCTACAGAACCGCACGATTGATCGAGGCGGGAGAGAACGTCGTCAATGAAACGGCTATGACCAAGGTGTTCACTTCGGAGGCTGCGGGGCGAGTTATCGATACCGCGGTGCAGTTGTTTGGAGGGCAAGCGTTAGTGACAGGCCATCCGCTTGAGAAACTTTATCGAGAGGTCAGATCGCTGCGTTTTGTTGAAGGCGCCAGTGATCTTCTGCGACTCAACATCGCAAAAGGCAGGCTCGATTTGGATAAAGGACGAGTTTAGTTCGCCTCGACCACCTCATCGGAAGTTCCGTGGCAGACCTAGCCAAACCCGCTCAGCTTCTGCGCCAGGTATTCGGCTTTATCTTCGCAGTATCCCGGCGTTGCCTCGGCTTGCCACGGGTAAGTCGTGATGCCTTCGGCGGGTTTTTCGTACTTGACCCGGCAGGGAACCCACCAACCCTTATGTGGATACTCCACTGAGATTATTCTTTGCTTATTCCCGTCTCGGCAGACATATTCACCGGGCCCGGCCATTGTTTCGGCAGACCATTGCGCGGAGGAAGCGAGCAAGCCGCTGCCAGAAAAAAATGACCCGAGAATTTTTCGGACGTGTTCGACTGTCTGATCATATTCATTGCGTGTCGCCTGCACTGTTTTTAGTCAGCGTTTTTATTCACTGTTCTCTGTTCGCGGCTATCCAATCAAGGATTGCTATTTAGGGCTTACTATATAAATTAAGGAGCGCGTATCACCCGGTCATTATTACGAATCTAGGGCCGGTAGCTGAAGCTTGATGGGCCGGTTTTAAGGGCGCGATAAGCCAAGTTAGCCCATCGACAAAGATTATCTCTGGTATCCCTCGGATCGATAATTTCTTCAATTTCGAAGTACTCTGCGGATCTGAAAGGCGAGCGGAGCTTGTTGAGCCTGTCTTTGATTTTTGTGAGATGTTCATCGTAGTCCTCCGCCTCCGCAAGCTCTGCTTTGTAGGCGACTTCTATTCCGCCTTCGATCGGTAGTGAGCCCCAGTCCCCGGAGGGCCAGGAAAACCTGAAATGATTGCTGCCAGGCTTTGAATTTGCGGCGCCGGCAACACCGAACGCTTTGCGAATCACGACACTGCAGAACGGAACTGTCGTCTGGCCCAGGGCGGCAAGAGCCTGGGAGCCAAATCGAATCGTAGCGCTTTCCTCGGATTGTTTGCCGATGAGAAAACCCGGGCAGTCAACAAGGTGAATGAGGGGTAGGTGAAACGTCGAAGCAAGGTCACAATGTCTTATCAGTTTGCGGCAGGCATCTGCCGTCCATGCGCCACCATAGATCATGGGATCTTCCGCAAACACAGCAACCGGTATGCCATCCATGCGAGCCAGTCCCGTGATGATGGATTTACCCCATTTTTTTCCAATTTCGAAAAATGAACCCTCGTCGACGACCGCATTAATGACCGGGCGCATCTTGTACACTTTTCTAGGATCTTTAGGGACGATATCTAAAAGGAATTCTTCGCGTCGATTTTTAGGATCGTCGTTTTGGCGCCTGGGAGGCAATTCATCAATGTTGCCGGGTAAGTATGAGAGGAACGCCTGCGCTAGCCTAAACGCTTCATCTTCGGAGGTCGCTTCGTCATCGATTGCGCCGTTTCTTGTATGTATTTTGCTGGCGCCCAGTTCTTCTTTGCTGACATCTCCAAGGGAGGCCCAATCAACCAGTGCGGGGCCTGCAATCATCATCTGTGCGGTATCCCTGACGATCACCGAATAGTGTGATGTGGATACCCGGGCCGCGCCGATACCTGCGACGCTGCCGAGCGCCAGCGACACCGAAGGTGCTATTCCCAAATGACCAACAATCGTCTCCCAACCTGCGACACGAGGAATGTAGGTTCTTCCTGAGGTCTCAATCGTCTTTACGGAGCCGCCGCCGCCCATGCCATCGACCAGGCGAATGTGAGGGAGTCGGAGCTCGTTCGCGAAGCCCTCGGCCTGAAGTCGTTTGGTGCCAATAGCGGCGTCCGCGGAACCTCCTCGCACGGTAAAATCATCGCCTGAAATAATGACTGGCCGACCGTCAATTTCGGCGGTACCAAAAATGAAGTTCGAAGGCGTGAAAGCTTTCAGATCTCCGTTTTTGTCGTACTCGCCGCTACCCGCAAGTTTGCCGATCTCATGGAAGGTTTTGGCATCGGCGACACGGTCAATACGTTCTCGTATGGTGAGCTTCCCGAATTCATGCTGCCTTGCAACCTTGTCCTCGCCGCCCATTTGTTCCGCTAGCTGACTGCGCTGCTCAAGTTCTGATAGCTCTTTTTCCCAGGTCATGGTGCTGTCTCCTGCGTCTCAATGTGACTCAATCGTGCGCGCAAACTGGCCAGAGCTGTCAGCGAAGCCAGCGTAGTCAATTCGACAATGAGTGGTGTGACACCGCCTTCCGGCACGCCGTCCGAAGCGAATCCGATGAGTCTTCCCAGCGTTGCAAAGCCGATGAGCATTGCGCAGCAAATTAAATAATAGTTCGCGCCCCGGGTCTTGAGCGTCGCGAGGATTCCGGTGATCCCGCCGACGATAAAAAACGCACCAAAGTCAGCGCGAAATGTTGCCCAGCCTAGTATTCCGTTAGGGATGACCGCCGCTTGCGTTGTCATCGTTTCGGGGAGAAACAACCACCTAAGACCTATGCTGAGGAGTAGCAGGGATAAGAAAATAATGAGTGTTCTGACAACGTTGAATGCAATCTTGTAAATGGGGGTCATTAGTCGCGCAATTCCAGAATGCAGGTTATGCGATGATAGCAATTTCGACGGGCGTTAGAAGTGACAACAAATTACGGTGAGCATCAGGATCAAAAGCAGCAAGAATTCAGGCAGCACAGGTTCGAGGTCCCACCCGGTGCCACCGACCTGATTCTGGTCCGTCACGGTGAATCCAGGGCTGCGACAGCAGATAATCCGTTCCCATTGGTTGATGGGCATGGCGACCCTGAGCTCGCGGCCAAGGGTCGGGAGCAAGCCGTTGCAGTGGGCGAACGCCTAAAGCATCTCCCGGTTGCGGCTGTCTATGTGACAAACCTTCGCCGTACCCATGAAACAGCGGCGCCGTTATGTCAGCATTTATTACTGAACCCGCGGGTTGAACCAGAATTGCGAGAAGTGCACCTGGGCGATTGGGAGGGGGGCATTTTTCGCATTCGTGCGCACGAACAGCATCCTCTCGTAGCGAAGATGCACAGCGAGGAACGCTGGGATGTCATCCCTGGTGCTGAGACGACCGATAAACTCCGTCAGCGTGTGGCCACTGGCTTACAAAACATCGTTAGGTCACACCCTGGAGAGTTGATCGTGGCTGTTCTGCACGGGGGCGTAATAGGACATATTCTGGCGGAAGCCAGCGGGTCTCGGCCGTTTGCGTTTAACGGATGCGACAACGGTTCGATCTCTCGTATCGTGGTGTCTTCGGATGGCGTAGTGCTGAGAGGTTTTAATGATGTGAGCCATTTGGAGTGGCATCAGTCAATGAGCGCTATGCCAACCTAATGCGCGTTTGCTATTTTTCGGTCGAGCGCAGCTGGTGATTCCGGGCTATTCATTTTGAGCTATTCATTCTGAGAAAGGCCAACCACGCTAAAATTGTTCGAGCAAAATCTTCCAGGCAAGACGCTCAATACAATCGCGTTAAAGCAAGAGTACCTAAGTAGATTATTTGTTCGGGTCTGATAGATCCTTTGAACCAAATACCGCCTTGCTAGTGGCGTTCGATGGAAATGCCTGACGTTCAGCCAATTTTCGCCTGATCTCATCAGGGCTCTGGGCAACTTTTCCGAAAGGTTTTGCGGCAGGTACATGTTTGCTCGATGACAGTTCTTTCGCCGCGAACAAGGAAGCCCCCTGACTTTCGGACGAACCCTTTTCCTGCAGCTTCCTGCGGATTTCGTCAGGGCTTTGTGCAATTTTTTCCCTGGCCATATCTGAAATGGTGTCGTTCAGACTGCTGACGTCCCTTGAGGCAAAACTTGAAGTGCCGGATAGTCCGCTTTTACCTTCGAGCTTTTTGCGAATGTCATCCGATGATTGCGCGCGTTTTTCTTTCGCCGTTGCGTGACCGTGGGTTAATTCTGTTGAATTGAACTTTGCGCGATCTTGCAATACCTGATCAATGCTCTGACCTTCAACGTGGTGCAAACCGACTTGTTCATCCAGAATAGCGAGTTCAACTGAAGCCTGATGGCCACCTGTGGTGAAGCCGCTCTTGCGCGTTTGCTTATGCTCTTCATGGCTTAAGGCAAGGAAAGCGGTCGGTAATTTTCGCACCAACAGGTTGCGAACGACTTTCAGTCGATCCTCGATCCATTCCTGCTCAAATGACTTCAAGCTTAGGTTTGACCAGCCCCCGGAACCTTCCAGCGTCTTTACCGTGGTATTGAAGCTGATTTTCATTTCTCTTTTGAGACCCTGTTCGATTGGGCTGTAGGTCTCATTCGTATCTTGTTGCCTGAGTCTTCTTATCTCCAAAAGTAGAAGCTCCTCAAGGGATATCAGGTCTCGGTCGATTTTTTTTAGCAATTCGTCCATTAGTCGTTCTTTAGATCCTCTGTAACCGCTCTTAGGATCTGACGGCAGGAAATCTGACCGATGAGTTTTCCATCTTTAATGACCGGTCGGCGACGGTGCTTGGTTTCAAGCATTGATTTCGCTACTGTAATCATGTCGGTGTCTGCCTGCGCCGTTTCAACCTGGGTTGTCATTATTTCAGAAACGAGAGCGCCACCCGGGTCGCTGCCATTGTAGACGCTCGTGACCATCGCCCGCAGGCAGTCCAATTCTGAAAGCACGCCAACCAGTGCACCTGATGCATCCACGACGGTGGCGCCCGATGCTTTGTTATCGAGTATCTCCTTGGATGCTTCGTAGACATTCATATTTGGCGAAACACGAACATCGTTCTCGGCAAGGTAACGTTCTATTCCTGTAACCACGGACGGCTTCCTTTTGCTAAGTGCGCTCTTGTTTTGGGCCATTGTCGCAGTAACGACAATCACAGCTTTCCCTAAGACGGTATTATTTAAGAGCTAGAGAGCCCAGGGTATGAACAGTAGGGCCGCGGGATTGCATCGGCGCATCTAACAGGTATATTGAGCCATCTGCGGAAACGTTACAAGCGGGTTTAATCAGCTCTTTGTTCACTACAAACGCGCCCACAGGGTATCGAAGGTAATTTGCAGCGCACTTGAGATGCTTTCAGAATCCAGGATGACAACCGTGGGGTAGTCCGCACCCAAAAGGGAAATCATTGCGCATTTAGAGCCGTAGATCGCAAGGTACGACGCGCCCCTGTCCACATCACCATCAGCAATCCACTTTCTTTCTGCTAAGGGCGCATCTTCTCCACCTTCACCAATAGCGATGACGTTGACCTTGATGCCTGCATTCACCCGAGCCCGCGTAAAACCGGGAAAAGGTCGGTAAAGATGCTTTCGAATCTGACGTGAGGAGTAGACCCGGTAGAGTTTCTGCTCGGATTTCTGGACGGTATCCAATATGTCTCTTAACAGATACTCCACACCATCATCGCCTTCATAGTGAAAAACACTGGTTTGTGTTGTGTCAGGCATGATTTGTTTGAGATCAGGCAGCAAATCGTGTTCTAGTCGGTCTGCTGCGAGCGCGGTTTCCTGTTGGACCTGTCTTGCTCGACGAAGGAGGACCTCTGGAGGCTCTGCGCAGAAAAAACGGCGTTTCCCCTGGGGAAAGTAAGTCACAAGCGACATAGTGCGAAGGCGTTTTAGTTCCTCATAGGTCGTTCCACGATTAACGCCGGATGCAGCGGCAATGTCACGTATTGAACTTGGTCCCAGCTTGAGCAGGGTTAGGTAAAGATCGGTTTGCCGGTTTGAGATGCCGAGCTCTAAAAGTGTTTGATGTATTTCCATTCGATGACTCACCCTTTGAGATGCGATCATACGGGCGTTTAGCTCGATACAACATGGTCAAAGTCAAACAGAAATTGACAATTTAGCGCAGAGTGCCCCAAAAAAAGTGGAATGAAACAGGGGAGGTGTTCGTGGGGCTGGTGTCTGCGATAATTGGATGACTTAGGAGGCAATATGCAATCCATTCAAATCTCAGAAACCGACCAGGCTCGTTTTGACAGCGAAGGCTACCTTGTGGTGCCAGCAATGGTGTCTCTGGAGTGGTGTGGCTCGCTCAAAGCAATCGCGGCGAGCCATTTGTCCGAACTCATAGCGCCGGTTGAATACGAGGTTGATGTGCACTATCCGGGCGCACCGATTGATGAGCACGCGGCGGGCGCAAGTACGTCGCGGCGTCTCTTGCAGGCGTATGCGAGGCATGAAGAATTCAGAGCTTGGGCGACGAGTGATGCCGTTCGGACAGTATTGGAGGGATTGTTTGCTAGGCCTCAGACTGAATCTAACGCAGAAGTTCGGCCAGAGTCCCGTAGCGAAGACCGGACCATCAAATTGTCTCAGTGCCATCACAACTGTGTGATGACCAAGGCGCCCGGTTTCAGCAGTGCGACACTCTGGCACGAGGATAATCGTTACTGGTCTTTTGACACAGAGTCCTTGATCAGTGTTTGGCTGGCATTGGGTGCTGAGAATAAAAAGAATGGGTGTCTAAGAGTGATTCCTGGTTCCCATCAACTCCAATTAGAGCCTGGTCGATTTGATGCGGCAAAGTTTCTAAGACCTGACCTGCCAGAAAATAAGGCTTTGATTTCGAAAGCCATTTCCGTGGAGCTAAATCCAGGCGACGTGCTTTTCTTTCACAGCAAATTGTTTCATGCCGCGGGTCGCAATTTAACGGACCAAACCAAATTCTCTGTGGTTTTTACCTACCATGAAGCCGGAAACCGGCCTATTGCGGGGACGCGTTCTGCGAAGTTCCCTTCTATTGGGTTGCAGCCTCTCGCGCGAAAATGAGCCGGCGCGTTTGGTCTGTGCAGAGCAATCTGTGCAGAGCAAAGAGTGCAGAGCAATAGAGTGCAGGTGGCTGGTTTATTTCTGCTCAGGAATTTCGAGTAACGTCATGAGGTCTTCCAGCAGTGCTTCCCTAGAGTGACCTTTGCGCCAGGCAAAACCAATGTCGCGATAGAACCGGTCTCTGGGTAAGGGTGTTGTTTTGATGTTGGTGCCTTCCAAGAGACTGAGCGCCATGTCCGGTATAAGCGTCACGCCAAGATCATTGGAGACCATCTGAATCAGCATTTGCAGGCTGTTGGCGCCAAAGGTGTGAATCTTTTTGTGATTCTTTAGTCGACATCCCGCCAGCGCATGATCCCGAAGGCAGTGACCATCGTCGAGAAGCAACAGGCTTTCATCGGGTAGTGCATCAAAGTCACTAATTTCGCTGTCAACGATGACGGAAGACTCACTAAACGCTAGATGAAAGCCTTCTCGATAAATTGTTCTGGTTTCTACTCTCCCTACATCGTAGGGGAGCGCAAGCAATGCGAGATCCAATCTGTTTTCCAGTAACTCAGCAATCAGGTTGGCGGTGGTATCTTCCCTGATATAAAGAGGTAAACCCGATATTTCATCTCGCACTCTTAATGCGAGGTTGCCCATTAGATACGGCGCGATCGTTGGAATCGCACCGAGCTTGACGGGTATTGCCAGCGGGTCTGTAAATGCACGCGCTTCAGCAATCAGGTCGTCACATTGCATAATGATGTATCGAGCGCGATCAGCAATTTTTTCACCTGCGGGCGTGAAAGCGACAGATTTATTGGTTCGTTCTACCAGCGTAATGCCCAGATTGTTCTCCAGTTCACGGAGCCCCGTGGACAGGGTGGATTGTGTAACGTTCAGTTCGCCCGCGGCGCGACCGAAATGAAGGTGCTCGCGTAATGCAACGAGATATTGAAGCTGCCTGATTGGTGGTAGACGCATGTCGTAGCTGGTTTGAATTTGGCGCCATCATAACCCAGGCGCGCCGGGTTAAGTTATCATTAGACTGAGTGTCGGTCCCTTTCGTTACGTGGAAAAGTGCGGTGTAAGAAAGCAGTTGAGTGCCTGGTGGTATAAGTCTCAAAGTCGGGCTGTCCGCGGGCGTCCGCTCGCGCGGAGCCACCCAACGCGGCGTCGACCTATAGCCCCACTGGGCGTCAGTATTTTGTCGGCAAAATAAAATGGCAAACCCTATCAATCGTGATGAAAGAGTAATGGTGCAAAATGAATGGTGCCGAGAGTTTAGTTAGATCGCTAGTGGCGGCTGGCGTGGATGTGTGTTTTGCGAATCCTGGTACTTCGGAGATGCACCTGGTTCAGGCGATTGATGCCGTGCCGGAAATGAGAGGTGTTTTATCTATCTTCGAAGGCGTTTGCACGGGTGCGGCCGATGGCTACGGTCGTATGTTGGGTAAACCTGCGACGACTTTGCTTCATTTGGGGCCGGGGCTTGGTAACGGTGCCGCGAACCTTCACAACGCGCGTCGAGCAAGTTCTCCTATTATTAATCTGGTGGGTAACCATGCGCGCTATCATTTGGCCTACGACGCGCCGCTGACTTCTGATATCGATACGCTTGCCCGTAACTTTTCGAGCTGGATTAAGGGTGACTCAACGGCAAGTTCGCTCGCCGCAGACGGCATGGCGGCGCTTGCATCGTCACTGACGGCAAAGGCTGGTTCAGAAGGGCAGATATCGACCATGATTATTCCAGCAGATGCATGTTGGGAAGATTCCAGCGGCCTAGCTGTAGCTGCGACGCGCCCGCAGCGAGAGATTGTCGATCCAGCAATTATCAATAGCGTTGCCCATGTTATCGATTCGGAAACTTTGCTCTTACTAGATCGGGACGGTTTGGAGATCGAGTCTCGCGTTGCCGCTGCGAAGATTAAGGCATTATCAAACTGTCGTGTTGCCATGGCAACTTTCCCTAGTAGGGTGGATTGTGGCGCCGGCCAACCGGTTATCGAGCGGTTACCGTACTTCCCCGAACACGTCCTGTCGGCACTAAAAGGTGTAAAGCGAATTGTTCTGGCAGGCGCAGACGCACCGGTTAGTTTCTTTGCTTACCCCAAGACACCGAGTTCACTGGTGCCTGAAGGTTGTGAAGTGCGCAGGCTTTCCGCAGGTAATGAAAATACGACTCAGGCGCTCCGGGCTTTGGTTGACCTTATGGGGGCCGGACAACAGGATTATCCTGTGACAGAGCGATTGCATATGGCGTTGCCTGAAGGGCGACTCTCGACCGGAGGGATTGCAGGGATTGTTGCCCGGGTCATTCCTGAGGGAACCATTATCTGTGGTGATTCTGGCGGCGGCGGTGCTGCGTTTGGTCCAACGCAATCGGCCGCTTCCAATACCTGGCTCAATCTAACCGGTGGCTCCATCGGTCAGGGTGGTCCGGTGGCCGTTGGGGCGGCGGTTGCCTGTCCTGATAGGCCTGTTCTGGCACTTCTTGGAGATGGCGCTGCTATGTACACCAATCAGGCCTTCTGGACGCAGGCGCGCGAAGCACTGAATGTCACCACAGTGATTTTCAATAACAGTAAATATGGGATTCTGGAGGCGGAATACCTGAGACTCGGGGTAAACGATATCGGAGAGCAAGCGGGTGATTTGTTTGACCTGTCCAGGCCAGACATTAACTTCGTTCAACTCGCTAATAGCATGGGAGTGCCGGGAGTGCGGACGCGTGATGCGGGCGAATTTGCAGTAGCGCTGAAGAAGGCCCTCGCTGAACCTGGTCCGTATCTAATTGAAGCTCAACTGTGACCGAGTTCACACATCCGTTAAATTGTTGTTTTTATAACTAAAAACACGCCGCTCATCGGTTTTACATGAATTGTTATTTAGTGTTTTTTGTTTATAGTTGGTGGCACCATCTTAAGGAAAAAGGGGTGCGTAATCTCATGCGGTAGCCATAACGGTTTGCCTTTGTTGGTTTACCCTTGTTGGTTAACGCTGGATAGTTTGCCCATGATTCGTTTCCCATGATTTTTTCTAACCTCATGATCCCCCATCGACGGAAGCTTTGCTTGTGGCTGCTGCTGACGCCGTTGTTAGCGCCCGCTGCCTTTGCAGCTGTGGATGAGGCAAGTCTTACCAACAGTATTGTTTCCTTACAGATTTATAAAGGGGGCAGTGCTGTTCAGGATGGTAGCGGCTTTGTTGTCCAAGGGGATCGATTTAATGGCTATATTGTGACCAATGCGCGGCTTATCCGTGATGCAGAATCATTGACAGTTTCGGTACCGGGCCGTGGTGGTCAGCTTGTTGCTCAGGTGCTTGAATCCGACCTCTCCGCAGACTACGCGCTCCTGAAAGTGAACGGTCTCGATCTGCCCGCACTTAAATTTTCTCGAAACGAACCTTCCGCGGGTGATGTTGTCTGGACGGCAGCGAAGCTTCGATCAAGAGACAAGGCTGATGGTTCCAAGATAAGTGTTTCCAAAGGATTACTTCGTACCGGCTTCAAACTCATCGATTCTGACACAGGCTGGTATCAGCATACGGCGCAGCTGCCAGGCACCGGTGGTGCCGTGCTGTTAAATGACTGTGGTCAGGTGCTCGGTCTTAATTTTACCCAGACCGCAGGTGACGGAAGTGTCCGAGCGCTCGACTTGAGCACGCTAACGCGATTTCTGGGCAAACAGAACGTCAAGCTTCAGCGCGCCAGTGAGGTGTGTGTTTCGGATGTGATCAGGGCAACAGAAAAGGCGGAGACAGCTTCTGTTGAAGCACAGTTGGCGCAACAGGAAGCCAGGAGGGCGCAAACCGTAGCGAAGCAGCTCGAGAAACAACTCAGTGCTTCTCAAAAGACCAATACAAATCTT
>JBLIIB010000115.1:0-11163 GCA_047634795.1 Candidatus Azotimanducaceae bacterium
AGAAAGGCAAACCAGACAGAAACGCCCTCACTCACTATAATAACCACTCATTTCACTGGGGTCTCAACTCGACATGCCAAAAAGAAAATCACGAGCCATTGTTCGGCAACAAACAATATTGGGTGCATTTGGCGTAGTAGCCCTCGCCTTGGTTGGGTACCTGACCTGGCTGACATTCGAGAATACCCCCAGAGACGGATTCGTTGAAGGACAACACTATCAGGTCCTTGAACAGCCTCGCAGAATTCGCGGTGACAAGATCGAAGTCATGGAGTTTTTCAGCTACGGATGTATCCACTGCTTCAACTTTGAACCTCTCATCACACAATGGGCAGAAGAACGCCTAGATACGGTGAATTTCATACAGACGCCGGCTGTCGCAAATGAATACTGGCGACTGCTAGGAAGAACTTACTACGCACTGGATGCCCTGAACGTGCGAGAAGACCATCAGCTCGCATTATTTCGTGCGATACACGATGCGCGACTGGTCTTTGATACACCGGATAAACTCGCATCGTTCTTTGACTCTCGAGGTATCGATAGAGATGAGTTCAAGGCGGCTTTTACATCGGCACCCGTGAGTCGAAACGTTGCGAGAGCTGACCAGCTTGCGCGGCGCATGCAGGTGGCAGCGGTTCCCACCGTGGTTGTTAATGGCAAATACATCGTGAGAACCAGCAGAGACGTTGGCATCAAACGACTACTTGATGTTATTGAATTCCTTATCGCGAAAGAACTCAACGAAGAAAAAGCAGCGACTAACGCCAGCCTAGAAACAAAAGAAGAAGCAGAAAGTTAAATCGAGCTAGTCCGCGATATTCAAACGGGACTCGGGGTCCACTCTCTTTATGGTGAATGTTTTATCGGGCGCATCAACTGGCGCCCTCGCTCGTCGGGGTGAGAACCGCATTGACGACATTGTGACACTCCAGGGGATCACCGATACGCGGATCAAACGCGTCTGAACACCGGGGTCTTGGTTAGCAATGGTTTTAGCCTCTTCTATTGAGCCAGTCCGCAGCAGCAGCACACCGAGGTAATCTTCGTTGATATCCGTCACGGGCCCTCCCATCACCACCAGGTCATTGATAAACAAGTCTTTTACATATTGGTGGTGAGTCTTTAATCCGGGCTGATTCTGGTAACTGATCGCCTCATTCCATGACGCTCCCGCCGAATAAGTTAACAAGAAGTAATTTGGCGCCTCGGCGACCGAAATCTGCGCGAAGAACATAAGCAGGAGCAATGACCACTTAAGTGACCATTTAGTAGAGGCGAGATTCAAAACTTATCCAAAACAATGGTTTCATTGACGGAGCTAATCGCTCACTTTCTTATGTATATGAGGCAGCGAACTCGGGTCTTTAGGATCCAAGAATCGTTTTTCCGTACCGGTCCTGGTGACATTTTCGTAGGTACCATCATAGCGTTTCACGAGCTTGGTAAAGCCAAGGTTCTTCAGCTCACTATTGCCCGCCGGCGTATTCGCCATGGGAGCTGTTGTGATGATTTTACGCACTGATGCACTCGGATCCGTAGACCCTAATTCCGCACCTGCGAGCCCACACAGCTCACGCCAGTTACTGACCTGCAGAGCCATGGAATGACTGACTTCAAGTGTCCGGCCATTTTCATCACAAAAATAATCGTATCGGGGCATGTTCAAATCCTATTTAACGCCGCGTCTATTTACTCATACTGAATTTCAGTTTGTGCCGAGTCTGCGCACGCAGCAATGGCGCCAGCGCATCATGACCCAAAACGGTAGCGGAGCTTCAGCACTAGGAAGTCGCCAATCGGGTTATCATACCCATCGGAGAACGAATCGGAGAAGGACTTTAATGGACCGCTCTGGTCAACCACCCGAGTGTAGACTAAAAAAACGTCCGATAGCGGCGCTATTTCCCAACGATATCGAAGCTGCATTGTCATGTCTGAAAGCGTGAAGCTGTCATCTGGACCTATAGGTTTCGAAACCTCCAGGAGGTCTCCAGGCTCGTTTGACACCCGGTAAAATTCATCTTCTTTGGCTTTCACACCAAACCACTGAAGCGAAAACCGAAATTGTTGCCTTGCGGTCAGGAAATAATCAACACTGAGTTTTGGGGTCCATTCTTCTGTTTTGAATGTCGTAAGGTTGCGATCTTCTTGATGTAGTAGCCAACCATCTCGATAGCGGTACCTCACGTTCAACGACACAGCAAACTGATCATTGGGTCGCCAATTGGCCATCACGCGGGCAATTTTTGTGGTGCCGCCCAGATGTTCTTTGCTGTATCCGCCTCCAATCCCAATGCTCAAGGCTTGGCTTGAATCTGAAGCCCACAAAAACGTGCCCGAATGCCGCTCTTCAATGCGATAGGTCCCGTTATCGAAACTATTGAGGTCATCATACTGCTCTGGCAAGAAATTCAATCGAAGCGTCAATCGAGACAAATTGTCAAAGGTCATTCGATCTGACAGGAAGATACCTCCCCCGGTAAACAAACCATCTTTGTTTCTTTGCGCAAACCCGCGAAGGTCGAATTCATTATCTCTTGCCCAGGATATATCGGATGACCGTCGAATATGCGCACTTCGAATTCTTAGACTGTCATTCCTCTGGAGAAATCCCACGTCGTTGATATCAACGTGCTCATCCTGAAACTCAATGCCAAGCCTTTGGCTCACCCCTTGTCTAAAGGTGTACTCAAAATCAACAAAACCGCCAAACCCATTTTTTTCATCTTCGATAATGGAAGTATAGGCCTGACCGTCAATTTTCAGTTTGCCATCGCCGGAGAGATAGTGGCCGTCAACGCCATGGGTCTTTGCCGTCCGGACGTCGTTCAGCGCAGCAGTAGACAACAAACCGATCGAACGATAAGCCCCACCTGGCTCGTCTTCATAGAGGATCCTCACCACACCGTAGTCACTGGACTCGACGGGCAGATGCGTAGGATCACCGGATCGCGTCACATCTAATTTGAGGTCATCTTCAAACGCTGCGAGCACACCATAACGAAGTTGGCCTGCCTCTCCCGTCACCTTAAGTGCCCCGATAAGCTCTACGGGTTGAATCAACTCTCGTTCAGGGATATCAAACTCATCACTCAAAATGGGCTCGATTGGCCGGCCGCCGATTCGGCGAGTATTCAGCAGCGTTGTCGGCGCTCCAGCGCCCCCGACACCACCTCCTCTTCTCACGGAGCGTGGTGTCGCAATGAAAACATCTCGACCCTCAAGGAAAAACAACCGTTTTTCAGGAAAAAATGTTTCGGTTGCGGTCAGGTTCACGTCTACTTCGTCTGCCTCAACTGATCCGAAATCCGGGTTAAGAGTTGCCGTTAATTGAAAGTTTGAAGATGGCCGCCAAAAGAAATCCGCCCCGCTTCTGTATCGGACCCGACCGTCTATACGGTCGTCCGTCACCGCAGTAAAGGGGTAAATACTGAACTGTTGTTTTGGATTAATATTATCAAGCGTCAGGGACTGCAGCGCCGAGATAAATACCGGGACTGTTGAAGGCAGTGCAGGCCAGCCGTATCGCTCATCGAGATAGGCAACCTTTCGGGACATAAACAAACCAAGCTTACGTTGCCCCTCAACACTAGGCATGGCGACAGTACCCCAGGGAATGTGGAATTCACCCGACCAACCGGTTTCGGTGATCTGGCTTGCACCGCGCCACGCGCCATCCCAATCGTTTGAAAACTGCCGTTCCGGGAGTAACGTCCCATCCGACAGCGAGTCCCCTAAATTGAGCCCGAACCAAAAACCATAGCGACCAGCGCCTGATGTATCGAGCGTTATGTTGATCGCATCCCGGTTCAGGTTTCCCTTGTCCCTGCCTGACAAGCGACGAATCAGCGTATCCGCTGGCTGATTCATGTCAATTCCGAAATACAGACCCGAAGCGTCGTAGAATATTTTGACGCGAGTCTCGTGGTCTGTTTTATCGAAGGTATCCGGGCTAATGACCACAAACTCATCAAACGCAGGAAGTTCAGCCCAGATTGACTCATCCAAATGGCCATCAATTTTGACACCCGGTGACGTCACCCTACGTAATGCAATGACGTCACCCGATTCTAAATCCACCACAATCTGACGGTCGTCTGCAGATAAACCCGAGCTCGGTTGCACAACCTCTGCCAGAGAAGCGGCCCTTGAGAACATGATTGCTACACCGAATATGGCCAGCAAAAACTTCATCAGGCCGGCGCTGGGCCAGGAAAGTCTTCCCGCAACAATCGCTTGAGCACCTTACCGTTGGCATTTCGTGGAATGACATCAACAAAGGCCACGCCCCTGGGTAGTTTGAACCTCGCCAATTTGCCATCGCAGTACGCGAGTACTTCAGTTTCGCTTAGCGCATCCGATTTTCTTACAACAACCGCAAAGGGGGATTCACCCCATTTCTCGCTGGGTTGTCCAATGACCGCTACCTCTGAGATTTCAGGGTGAGCGACCAAAACATTTTCGATCTCTGCAGGGTATACGTTCTCTCCTCCGGAGATGATCATGTCCTTAATCCGATCTTGAATGTAGACGTATCCGTCAACGTCTACCATCGCGACATCGCCGGTCCGTAACCAACCATCTTGCGTAATTGTTTCTGCTGTCGCCTCCGGACGGTTCCAGTACTCTTTCATGATGTGTTTACCGCGAACCCAGACCTCACCCTGCTCTTCGGGTACTGCATCCGACCCATCTTCGTCGACCACCCGAATCTCGGTATGAAAGAAACCGCGGCCGGTTGAACCTATTTTTGCGATAGCATCTTCACCTGTGATGAGGCAGGCAGGTCCGCAGGTCTCCGTCAGACCGTAGATTTGATGGATATCGATACCCTTGTCTGCATACTGCTGGATCAAGTTAACGGGCAACGGGGAGGCACCACTTTGAATCCAGCGAACACTTGAGTGATCAAAATCTTTTAGTCCCGGTACCTGAATCATGAAATTCAACATTGCTGGAACCAATAATGCGGTTGTGATTTTTTCTTCCTGAATCAACTCCCAGCAACGGACAGGATCAAATTCACGCATCACAACGCTGGTAGAACCCGTATAGACATTCAATGTGATGGGCGTCAACGAACCCACATGAAACATGGGTAACGCTGCGAGATATCGATCACCGTCATGAATATCTGCCGTCGCGAGAATCGTCGCCAGCGCCCAATAAGTCGTGTTGTGCGTATGTACAACGCCTTTCGGGAGGCCCGTAGTGCCTGACGTATACATGATGTAGAGAAGGTCATCATCGACCGCGCCCACTGCGGGCTCAACACTGGAAGTACTGCCTCTCAATTCTTCGTAATGCGTCGCAAAACCTGCGGCAGACCCGGATAGCGAGTGCAGCCAATGTTCTATATCGGTTTTATCATCGCGGCCGTGCAGATCCTCCGCCAAGCCAACAAACTCATCACCAAACAGCAGAAATTTAGAGCCGCTATCTTTCAAAATGAATTCCAGCTCATCGGCCACCAATCGCCAATTCAGAGGTACAACCACACCACCAATTTTTGCCACAGCAAAATAGGCTTCGAAGAACTCAGCACTATTCATCATCATGATCGCGACCCTATCGCCCTTTCGCAGCCCGATATCAAGCAGCATATTCGCGACGCTGTTAGCGCGTTCATTTAGCTCCGAAAAAGTCAGTCGTAAACCAGACTGACTATCAACGTAGGCTTCTTTACCCCCGTCTAGTTCAGCACGTTTCGACAAAATCAATCCAATATTGTTTTCCACCTAATCTCCTTCGGAATCATCACACAAGACAAAAACAGGTGCCGCTTAAGACCGCCCGGTCTAATGAGCGTTTCACAAAACGACGGGGCAACACAAGAAGTTGAATGTACATCATCTTGACTTTGCGTGCTCTCAAACATTGTAAGGGGTTGTCGTGGGATCGTCGATAAATGGCCTTTATGTCATGTTTGAATTTAACTACACTCATTAGTCACGTTTCAGGTCAAGACTGCCACTATGCCACCAATATGAATGCTCCGGTTGTAGAGATGCCTGCCAGTGGTAGCCGCATTGTCAGAGGCGGAGACGACGTCATCCTTTTCGGGCAACCCCCCGAAGTTCTCAAGGGACTGCTCGTCAACAACACTGGCGGGTTTGATACGCTGGTTCTCACCGACGTGCGAGAAAAAGATGGTTCCCTGACCAACAATCTCGAATTCCCCATCTACTTCTTTCTATTTGTAATGAACGGACTGGCAGCCGGTAAGAAGTTGAATCTGGTTGGCTCTTCCCGAGACATTAGCCATGCCCTGCGCTTACTCCGGTACACGCTCATGGGGCCAACGCGAGCAGAACTCGATGCCTGGCAAACAGAACCTGACCTGAAAGAAGAATGGCTGAGTGTCGCTGATGCCATTGCCTTAAAATACCCCGACGGCACCATCATTCCCGTGGAAGACTTTTTTCACCTCCGACCGTTTCCAGAAGACGGATCAATCAAAGTCGGGAAGCTCACAATCCATCATCTGGGAGACGATCACTACCGTGTCAGCAACGCCGCCGGCGCCACCGATTTAAACCTAAATCAGGATATGGATATTTCGCCGGTATATTCTGTCCAACCCGACTATGTGCCCGGGGGATTAGTGAAGCTTGGCCTGGAAGTCCTGGGTGGCGCATCCGGATTCACACCGGACGAGCCATGCACTGGCCTCGCGCTTTGCTACAACGGCGACTATATCCTGATCGATTCAATACCGTTTCTGGATGAACACCTCTTCGCAAGAGGAATTTCCAAGAACCAGGTTTCGGCAGTATTCCTGACGCACTTGCACGATGACCACTGTGCGATGTTCCCGCTGATGCTAATGCCTCACAAGGTTGAAATCATCACTACGGGTGAAATATTTCACATGGCAATGGAAAAACTGGCCTGCAGCCTTGGCTGGTCGGTAGATGTGATCAAAGAACATTTTGATCTCGTAGAAGTCAGACCGGGTGACTCGATCAACTACTACGGCCTGACCATCACTGGGCACATCACGGTTCATAGTATTCCAACGGTCGGCGCTACGTTTAGTACAAATCACAATGGCTATGAACGACAAATATGTATTGTTGGTGATAACCACACCATGACCAATATCCGCGAACTTGAACAAAATGGACAGGTACGTACTGAGACACTCAACAATCTCGAACGCTTGTATACAGAGAGATTCAGCCTGCTGGTGGCGGACGGCGGGGCCGGCGCTATTCATGGAGACCCCGCCGATGCACTCAAGTCAAATGCGGATCGGGTTGTTTTTGTTCATGTCGAACAACTCCCAAACGAGTTCGACACCACATTTTCGCTGGCAAGTTCAGGTAAGCGCTACACGGTCATTGAAGGTGATCCGAGCGTCTATACCTCTCTGGTGAGCCACTATCTGACTCATTGGTTGGGTGAACCCTTCCCAAACCGCTGGATGAGAAGCCTGCTAGCCGAAGAAGAAGTCCGAAAGTACAACGCGGACGATGTGATTATCGTTCAGGACAGCGAGACCAGAGGCTACGTTTATCTAATCCTCACGGGATACTGTGACGTGGTTCAACACGACGGTAAACAACTACGCACTGTCGCCAGTTTGCAGGCCGGCGATGTCATTGGGGAAATGGCTGTGGTGACCCAAATCACAACGCGTAATGCCAGTGTGATCGCAAGAACGCCTGTGACCGTTTGTGTCTTCGCAGAAGATACCTTTGCCGCGTTCATCCGCGCGGAAGGGTTTCAAGAGAAACTCATCAACCGCTGGGCACTTCGCCCTGCCATAAAGTCGTTGCCCCAGTTTCGTGATATGACATCTACCGCACTGGAAAAACTGGGTAGTATTGCCAACATCTTTGAGTTGGACGCCGGTGAGACACATCAATTCACAGAGGATGCGTGGTACTTGCTAAACGATGGAAAGCTCGCATCACAATCGACTACCTTTGCTTTTGGTGATGAATTTGGTTGGCGGCCATTGGGCGGAAATGAACCTGTCACCGTGGAAGCCATGAGCACCTGCAAATTTATTCGTTTTCCTAAAGAGGCGTTCGAATCATTGCGTTTCGACCTGCCGCAGCTCAATTACTATGTGAGAAAGAGACGTTCCGGCGCGGGTGAAGCCGACTGGCTGCTAGAAAAAGTAGAGATCTATTAACATCACACGATATTAGTCGGCATCGCCTTTTTCTTGCAGCCCGCGATCTTTTAATACCCTCGTTTATTTAACGCAACTGTTGTTAATGCTAAACGAGGCGCTTTACTAATAGCCGCGGCGCTTTACTAATAGCCGCGGCGCTTTAAAAAAGCACAGCCAGTAGTGGCCCAAGCGGTGGAGGCTAAGGTTTTGCGCCCTTAAGAATTGCGGCAAGCGAAGGTCGGTGCTGCTCAATCTCATCAAGCGTCAGTCCTTCAAGCGAATGTGGGAATTTTAGCCACTGCTCTGTTTCGTAAAGAAAGTAGTCCGGGACTCTTCCCGTCTGATTCCTGGATGGCTTGTAGAACGGCACAGCGATCCGAATATCGTGCGGCGCATTCAACCGAACTTTTTGTTTTAGATGATCGATTACGGCTTCTATACTCCGCCCGGTGTCAAAAACGTCGTCCACAATCAACAATCTGTCTTCATGCTGTACCTTTTTAATCAGATAGTTCATTGAGAACACCTGCACTTCATCCGCCTGACCATCAATCCCGTGATACGACGCAGTGCGAATAGCAATGTGGTCCGCGACAATACCTTTGGCCTTTAGCATTTCCTGCACGGCAATTCCCATGGGTACGCCGCCCCTCCAGACTGCCACAATAAATGTAGGCTCAAAACCTGAGTCGGCGATCTGCGCGCCGAGGTTCCAGCTATCTTCAAGCAATTGCTGGGCATCTAGATAAAGTTTTTCTGTCACTGAACTGGTATTCTCAATGGCTGATTTCCTAGCCTAATTTGAATCATCTGTGCGACACAAGCGCTTTCTAAACGAACAAGACGTGATGGAGGATAGCTTCCGACTCGGCGTCCAAATTTTTAACGCTGGATTCCGACCCACGTTCATCGTGGGTCTCTGGCGAGGCGGCAGCACCGTCGGCATCTATGTTCAGGAATGCCTACAAACGCTCAAGGTGCAATCCGATCACATTGCCATACGCACCTCATACGAGGGTGCTGCCGACTACAACGAATCGATCAACAACCCCGACGAGGGCATTCGAGTTCATGGCACCCAGTACCTGCTCGAAACACTCAACACCAAGGATAAACTGCTCATCGTTGACGATGTCTTCAGCACGGGAAGGAGTGTCGATGCGGTGATCCAAAGGCTAGAGACTCGGCTCAAACGGAATATGCCCGCAGAGCTCAAGGTCGCAAGCCTGTGGTACAAACCTAATGCCCGTCGCACGCAGCGCGAGCCGGATTTTTACCAACGGGAAACCAGCGATTGGCTGGTTTTACCCTACGAATTATCCGGCCTCACCGATGACGAACTTCGGCAACACAAACCATTGGCCGCGGATCTGCTTAGGCACGAGTTAGTTAAGGACGATTCGACTACGCGCAATGTTGAATAGACGACAATTTGTCGCGGGTTGTGCGACCCTACCCTTACTGCCTCAATCTCTTTATGCAGGAAGTCTCATTCAGGAGCAAGCGCCCGTAAAGGTACTTCTGGATACCGATATAGGCAGTGATATCGATGATGCGGTCGCATTGGCCTATTTGCTGCGGCAAACCCGCTGCAGACTTATGGGTATTACCACAGTGACAGGGGAAGCAGTAAAACGGGCCGCGCTAGCACAGGCACTCTGTCATGCTGCCGGGCAGAACATACATGTCTATGCGGGTATGGAAACACCGCTAGTGATAGCGCAAACACAGATCACAGCGCCTCAGGCGGAAAAACTAGAATCTACTGGCACTAAACCATCCTCAAACTCTTCCCCGCAGGACGCTATCGAATTTATGCGTGACACCATCTACGCGCACCCGGGTGAAATTGTTTTGCTTGCCGTCGGCCCCATGACAAACCTCGCCCACCTCTTCACACTGGACCCGAAAATCCCTTCGCTGCTCAAGTCTGTCGTTATCATGGCGGGGAAATATTCAGAATATCCAACGCCCTGGGGACCAACCGAATGGAACGCAATCGTCGATCCACACGCTATTGATCAGGTCTTTAGAGCTGCCGCCGGAAACATCACGGCATTTGGGCTCGATATCACCTGGCAGGTCAGCATGACGCCTGGGGAAGTCAAGAGCCGATTCAAAATCGACCCACTTCTGGACCTCGTCGGGTCATGGTCCGAAGTATGGTTCAGGGAACGATCACTGTTACATTTTCACGACCCATTGGCAGCCGCTGCAATATTCCAACCCGACATTTGTGACTACATCGTTGGTGATGTTCGCGTCGATTTCAGCACGCCGAAAGCTTCCGGCATCACACACTTTGCAGGCAACCCAACCGGCGCTGTACGTGTTGCACGGCAGGTGAGACCTGCGCTCTTTTTCGAAGAATACTTTCGCCCGTTTGCTACAGCATCACGCCAATTAGGTATGCGCTAATGACTAGCGTCGCCATTGGGATTGTCAGTTTTAATGGTGGCCACTTGCTGGCTCAGTGCCTTCAACATATCGCCGCGCAGACCAGGCAACCGGATCGCCTGATTGTCATAGACAACGCATCAACCGATGAAGAAACTTTAGGCTTGCTCGAATTAATAGACGGAGCAGAAATCGTCCGACTCAACACCAACGAAGGATACGGAGCTGCGTTAAACAGAGTTGCAGCAATGGTGAAGGACTCCGACTATTTCTGCTGTCTCAATCAAGATGCTTATCCGTCAGCAACCTGGTTAGCATCACTCCTCGACGCATCAGCACAACACCCGGAGTGTGGTTCATTCGCCCCTCTGATGCTAAGCACAGAAGATGCCGAAAGAGTGGATGGCGCCGGTGACGTGCTCCACTTCACGGGACTTCCATGGCGACGATTTCACGGCAAAGTGTTGTCGGAACTGTCGCTAAAGACTGAACCCGTATTCAGCGCCTGCGGCGGGGCTGTTATGTATGCGCTTGCGGCTTACCAAGAAGCGGGCGGGTTTGATGAATCATTTTTCATGTATGTTGAAGACATCGATTTAGGTTTTCGTTTGCAGAGTTTGGGTTTCCCCTGCCTCTTT
>JBLIIB010000116.1:0-11144 GCA_047634795.1 Candidatus Azotimanducaceae bacterium
CATGCGATCTGGAATGCCATTGTAAAAACGGCTGCCGACAGAACAACGACCCTCGGGCTTGTCGCCTTGGGGCAGGTGCTGCCGGGTTTGGTCATGATCATCTGGTTGCCGCTGCCAAGCATGCAAAGTGCGCCCTATATTATGATCTCGACGATTGTTCATTTCGGATATTACTACCTGCTGGGGCGCGCCTATCAGCATGGTGATTTAAGCGTGGTTTACCCGATTGCGCGCGGCATCGTACCGGCGCTTGTGTCCCTTTGGGCGTTCATTTTGTTGGGCGAAGTTCTGTCGCTAGGGGTCTGGATCGGGATCGGCCTGATCACCACCGGCATTATCCTAAGCAACTGGGGCGCGCTAAGATCGGGGATTGGCAAGACGGCACTGCTGCTGTCGCTGGGAACCGGATTTTTCATCTCCATCTATTCGCTGGTGGACGGGGTCGGCGTTCGCCTGTCGGGCAACACGCTCAGCTATTGGGCATGGGGCGCATTTTTGCACATTTTCATTGCGGGCTTTATCGGCTGGCGCAAGCGCGGCACCTTATCGCGACTGCCATTGAACGTTTGGCTGGTCGGGATCGCAGGCGGCATGGTGTCAATCATCGCCTATGGGTTGGTGCTATATGCCAAAAACTTTGCGCCACTGGGGGCGGTTTCAGCGCTGCGCGAAACATCCGTCATCTTCGCGACCCTTATCGGCTTTATCCTTCTGAAAGAGGGCAATTGGAAACGGCGCTTGGGCGCTGCTGTTCTGATGACGATCGGGATTATCATCATCGGGCTAAACGCGTAGCGGGTTTGCAAATTTGACGGGATGACCCGTCACCCCGCCTTTGCTAGGGTCCGCCAAATCACCCCCTATCTTCACCACCCTAAATTCCGAAAGCGTTATATATGACCGACACATCATCCCCCGCGGCGGCGGGCCTTGGCACCTTTGAACGCTGGCTTTCGGTGTGGGTGGCGCTTGCCATTGGGGCCGGGCTGCTTTTAGGGAATCTGTTCCCCGGTGTCTTTGCTGCCCTTGCCGCGCTTGAAATCGCATCGGTGAACCTGCCTGTCGCGGTGCTGATCTGGGCGATGGTTTACCCGATGATGGTTGGCGTCGATTTCGGTGCCCTGCGGCAGGCGGGCAACAAGCCCAAGGGGCTGATCGTCACACTGGTGGTAAACTGGTTGATCAAACCGTTCACAATGGCAGCCCTTGGGTTCCTGTTCTTTGAACATGTCTTTGCCGGCCTGATCCCCGCAGATGATGCCCAAGCCTATCTGGCCGGGGTGATCTTGTTGGGGGCCGCCCCCTGCACAGCAATGGTGTTCGTGTGGTCAAACCTAACACGCGGAGACGCCACCTATACCCTGGTCCAAGTCAGCGTGAATGATGTGGTCATGGTGTTTGCCTTTGCCCCGATCGTGGCATTCCTGCTAGGCGTGACAGACATCGTTGTGCCTTGGGGTACATTGCTGCTCTCTGTCGGGCTTTATGTGATGCTGCCTCTGCTGGCTGGGTATCTGACACGCAACCGGCTTGTGGCCCAAGGTGGCGAGGCGGCGGTAGATGCGTTTAAATCGCGGGTTCAGCCGTTTTCGATCATCGGTCTACTGGTCACAGTTGTGCTGCTCTTTGGTTTTCAGGGCGAAGTCATTCTGGACCGTCCGCTCGTTATCGTGCTGATCGCCATCCCCCTGCTGATCCAGTCCTATGGTATCTTCTTTCTGGCCTATGGGGCAGCGCGGGCATGGGGGATTCCCTTTAACGTCGCGGCACCATGTGCGCTGATTGGCACTTCGAACTTCTTTGAACTGGCCGTCGCCGTGGCAATCAGCCTGTTCGGCCTTGGGTCGGGCGCGGCCCTTGCAACTGTTGTCGGCGTGTTGGTCGAGGTCCCTGTGATGCTGTCGCTTGTCGCCTTTGCGAACCGGACCCAGCATTGGTTTCCCAAAGATAACGCGCCCTCTTAGCGGTGGGCACGCCTTGAGATCCTGCGCGATGAACCCGCGGGCGCAAGGCTCGATCCGACCAGATTGAACGTATCCATATCCCTATGGCAAAACCCCACCCCTGCCGCGCGCGATACAATGCCCCTTTCCGCTGCTAAAAAGCCCATCAAGGGCCGCTGGAAAGGACTGATTGAATTTGTTCGCTTTTGGCTCTTGCCCCCTTGGGAACCTATCGCTAAACGGGTCAGCGGAGACGTGGCCGAGTGGTCGAAGGCGCTCCCCTGCTAAGGGAGTAGGCCCGGAAGGGTCTCGAGGGTTCGAATCCCTTCGTCTCCGCCAGCCGCCCTCGGCCAGCACCGACTAAATCCTTGAAAATATACGGATTTACCAAGTCCGCCAGCTGATCGCGGGTTAGGGACGCTTGATTTGCTACACATTTTGCTGCACAATTTGCTGCACTCAGTCCAAATCAAGAACACAAAATGTCAGTGATACTACGGGAAAAATGCTACCACCTTAGAAAGCGCGTCCCTCAAAGGTTTCGGTCAGTCGAACCGCGAGAAATCATTTGGGTCAGCTTAAAGACGGACTCGCGAACCCAGGCAGAGAGAAAAGCGATTTCAGTTTGGTCAAAGCTAGAGGAAACTTGGGAAGCTCGTTTAAGCGGTGATACTTCTGACGCAGAAGAGCTGCACGAAGCAGCCGTGAAGATTGCCCGCCTAAAGGGCTTTAGATATTTAGAGATGGATAGTGTTGAGAAACTAACTGTCGATAAACTTTTGGAACGTGTTGAAGCTATTTCTGTTATCGACGGTGCCCCGAACCTCATAGAAGGGAACGCACTGCTTGGAGGCGTACAAGCCCCTATAATCACGATATCAAAAGCTTTGGAAATTTATTGGGATGTCACACGAGATCGAGTTCTCAATAAAAATGATGACCAGAAGAGGCGCTGGGTGAACCCTCGCAAGAAAGCAATTAACAATTTTATTGAGGTCGTCGGAGATAAACCGCTGTCGGAAGTTAGTCCCGACGACATGTTAGATTTCCAGGAGATGTGGCTAGATCGTATTGCTGATGAGCAGCTCACGCCTAATTCAGCCAACAAAGATTTCACCCATCTGGGTGACGTACTCAAGACCGTGAACAGAAAAAAACGTTTAGGATATGACCTACCGCTGGCCGGTTATCACCTCAAAGAAGGAAAGAAAAAGACGCGGCCACCATTTTCCGAGCAATGGATTAAAGAGAAGCTGCTGGCACCAGGCGCATTGGATGGCCTAAATACAGAGGCACGCTGCTTACTCCTGGGTATGATCAACACTGGATATCGGCCCAGTGAGGGTGCCAATTTGGATAGGGAACACATTTTTATCGAAGGACCTGTTCCATATATCAAGATTGCTCCAGTCGGACGCGAGCTTAAGACATCAGCTTCAGAACGTTGCATTCCATTAGTCGGGGTTAGTCTTGAGGCATTTCGGGAGTGCCCCACAGGTTTTCCAAGCTATCGGTCTCGTGCAGGTGTCTCGGATACCATTAATAAATTCCTGAAAGAAAACGCTCTTCGTGAAACAGATAGTCATTCTATGTATTCGCTTCGGCACTCATTTGAAGATAGAATGATCGGCGCGGGTGTAGATGATCGAATTCGACGAGATCTATTTGGGCACACCTTGGACAGAGAGCGTTACGGACATGGCGCAACCCTAGAGCACAAACTGAAGATCCTTCAAATGAAGTGGTCCTGCTTTTTAGGACAGTTTTACGGCTCAGCTAAGATGTAATCTGGTTGGTTTCATGCCGCCTTCTGGGATTGTTCTGTGTCAAAGAATGCGTCGTCAGGGGTTCGCTTGTCGAGAGCCGTGTGAGGGCGCTCGGCGTTATAGAAGCTGATCCAGTCTTTGATCACGCGTTTGGCTTGGAAGCCGTCCTGCAATTCATACAGATAGACAGCCTCCTGCTTCAGTGACCGCCACAACCGTTCGATGAAGATGTTATCGAGATAACGACCTCGACCGTCCATTGAGATTTTGACATCAGCCTCGGTCAGTGTGGTGATCCATGCAGAACCCGTGAACTGCGACCCCTGGTCCGTGTTCATGATCTCTGGCTTACCGTATTGGGCGATAGCCTCGTTCAATGCGTCGACACAAAAGCTGGCGTCCAGCGTGTTCGACAGCCGCCATGCCAGCACCTTGCGCGTCGCCCAATCCATGATCGCAACCAGATACAAGAACCCACGGCGCACTGGAATGTAGGTAATATCGCTACACCAAACATGGTTTGGGCACGTGATCGGCAGCTTCCGCAACAAGTATGGGTAAATGCGATGCTGTGGGTGCTTCTTGCTTGTGTTAGGGCCTTTGTAGATGGCCTGCAGTCCCATGATGCCCATCAGACGACGCACACGGTGGCGGCCCGCATGGAACCCGTTTCTCGGCAAGTAGGCCGCGATCTGACGGCTTCCAAAGAATGGGTACTTCGTGAACACACGGTCGATTTCATGCATCAGTTTCAGCGTCTCCGCATTCACGCCAACTGGCGTGTAGTACAGCGACGATCGGCTGATCCTCAGTAACTTGCACTGTTTGGTCAGACTTAAATCCGTACGGTCTCGGTTGATCATTTGTTTGCGTTCGGTCGGGCTCATCGCTTTAGCCCTTGTGACAAAAAATCGTTCTCGACCGCCAGCTTCCCGATCTTGGCGTGCAGCTCTTTGACTTCAGCCTCGTTGTCCTCAGCTCGCCGGACCTTATCGGAAAATACCCCGGTCAGCCCATCAATCGCCTGCCGCTTCCACGTCGTCACCTGCGTTGGGTGAACATTGTGCTTAGCTGCAATCTCTTGCGCCGTCTTGTCTCCACGCAGCGCTTCGAGCGCCACAGTAGCTTTGAACTTGTCTGAAAAACTGCGTCTCTTCGTCATTTCTGTATCCTGTCTTTAAGCTTGGATACATCTTAGCACGCTGTCCAGTTTTGCCGGACCACTTCATGTTCAGTTGGTCGGACGGAATATATGCACTTTCTGAGTATGGCTCACCGCAATTTCGATCGGTTTGGAATTTGTCGATGTGTTGCCTAAAATCAACTCACTGACTTAACGGCCCGTTGCTTCCGTAATGCTTCCGCGACTAAAATCATTGGAAAGTGCCGAAAAATAAAAACCCTCTAAGCCATTGACTTAAAGGGTTTATATTGGCTCCGACGGTAGGGATCGAACCTACGACCAATTGATTAACAGTCAAAATTCGGATGTTATCAAGGCCTAACGAAAAACAACCCTTAATCATAATTTATACTATATTTTACTTGATGTTGCGGGGTATTTCTATATCACTGTCTAACAGTCTCTAACGACCTGTATTGGTCGAAAGTGTTACCCCTGTGTTACCCCAGAGGACAAATTGATTATGGCAAAGGCACTGACAACCAAGGGTGTTGACGCCCTGAAACCGGACCCGACGAGGCGTGTGGAAATGCCTGACCCAGCCCTGTCCGGCCTATACTTGGTCATTCAGCCCAGCGGGGCAAAGTCGTGGGCGCTGCGGTATAGGTGGGCGGGGAAACCCGCAAAGCTGACTTTGGGCCGTTGGCCTCTGATCGGAGTTGCGGACGCGCGGGCAGCGGCGTCGGAGGCAATCGACAAAATCGAGCGTGGTCAAAATCCCGCCGCCGAAAAAAAGGCAACCAAGGCCGCGCGGCTGGAAGCCCAGCTTTCCGAGCGCGACAGGGTTAAAACGCTGATCGATCAATTTGACCGGCGTCACTTAACCACCCTCAAAAGCGGCGCAACGGTTAAACGTGAACTGGACCGCCATGTGGTGTCTGAATGGGGTGAGCGCGACATTCACGAAATTGCCAAGCGTGACGTCATTGATCTATTAGACACCATTGCTGATAGCGGTCGAGTAGTAACCGCGAACAGGGTCCGTGCCTATCTCAACAAGTTTCTGAATTGGTGTGTTGAGCGAGACATACTGGCGTTGAATCCTGCAATGGGGATCAAGCCGGTGGCAAAAGAAGTCAGCCGAGACCGCGTACTTACCGATGATGAAATTCGCTGGTTCTGGCAGGCTTGCGAGACGATCAAACAACCTTGGGGGCCGATGGGGCAACTATTGTTGCTGACAGGGCAGAGGTTGAATGAAGTCGCTTGCATGACTGAGGCGGAGGTCGCGGGGTCGATCTGGCAACTGTCAGCGGACAGAACAAAGAACGGTCGCGCCCATGACGTGCCGCTTTCCTATGCTGCGCAGGCGGTATTGGATGGGATTGAACACATCGAAGGTGATCGGGGTCTCTATCACACTACGACTGGGAAAACTCCACTGAGTGGTTTTCACAAGGGACGGAACCACATCGCTGACCAGATGCAGGCAATAGCTGAAAAGGAAATAGGGGAGGCGGTTAAGATACCGCATTGGACCTTCCATGATTTGCGGAGGACAGCCGCAACGGGGATGGCGAGGCTTGGCATTGCCGTGCGCGTGACAGAGGCAGTCCTGAACCACGTCAGCGGCACGGGCGGGGGGATCGTCGCGGTGTATCAGCGCCATGATTATGCGGACGAAAAGCGCCGCGCACTGGACGCTTGGGCGGGTTTTGTGGCGCAGGTATTGGATGGGAAAGCTGAGAACGTGGTCAGGGTCGGGGAGGCTTTAAGGTGAAAGACCTTAATATCAAACAGTGGGAAAGTACCTTCACCAACAAAGGCGAACTGGGTGTTGAGGTAGATGTTTGGCGTTTTGTGGCTGCTGAGAAGGCGGGTAAAGAAGCGCCAGCATTTCCCGACGTAACAATGATTAATGAAGCACGCGCCGGACTTCATGTGATCGACCGCCATGCTGCAAAAGGCACTCTGCTATCCTTGGCAAATGAAATCTGGGATCGACTACCTCACCCAATAGAATTGGAGCGGCAGCGCCGCCAGTTTCAAAAGAAGGCTCCAACTTACAAAGCATGGCTGTCGCTCATCGCGCTTTTGAATGGATCGGATAGCGAGGCAAAAGGAGACGCTGAACGTGCTGCGCGTGACTATCTGGACTTCGAGCGCAAAGCCGATGGGGGGCCTGTTACAATGAATGACTTTGGTGTCCATCCTTCCCGAGCGGAGTCGTTGATGAGGTTAATGCCTGCCTTTGTGCCTAAGAAAAAAAGTGGTCCGAAAGATACCGTACCTTGGGGTAAATCGGCAGATGCGATGGACGCAATGCGGCGGGCCGCGTTTCAAGGTGTTCCGATAACTGAGGCCGCGCGCACCTATGCATTGGCAGAAGGTAAGCAAGACAATGCCGAGCGCCGAGGTGAATATCTTGCGGAATTATATCGAAAGAAGATGAGTATCCGTGCGCCCCAATAATTCCGATCTGGAACTCTTGGTGTAGTATCGGACGCTGATCTGTTTCTATTGGAAGGCCTAACGTGACCAAACGTGAGGCCCGACATGGACAAGAAACTCATACCTGCTGGGACCGTCCGCGAACTCTGCGGTGGTATCTCTGATATGTCGCTTTGGCGCTGGCTAAATGATGCGACATTGGACTTTCCCCGACCTATCTACATCTCACGCCGCCGGTACTGGCGTCAGGCTGACGTGCTGGCTTGGGTCGAGGCTCAGGCTGCGGCGCAGTGTGAGGTGGCCTAACGATGCGCCATCGCCTTCGCCGCCCTGACCGGGCCTATGCCACAATCCCGAACGATGTGGCCCGTGACGCCAACCTGTCTATCGAGGCGCGCGGTGTCCTGGTCCTGTTGATGACCTATGCCGATAACTGGGAGTTTCGGGCTGACCACATCCGAACAGTTGCCGGGGGCATAGGCCGTGACAAATTTGCTCGGATCATGCGTGAGTTGAGTGACGCTGGGTATGTGGAGCGTCGGACAAAACAGGGCAATGATGGCAAGTTGGGGGGCAGCGAATGGATCATCCGTGATGAACCTGACCGACCTACTGAAAACCCGTCTCTCGGTGGCACCGACCCCCTGAAAACCCGACAGTCGGGAAAACCGACAGTCGGTAAACCCGCCCCCATAAGAAAACCAAAAGAACAAGAAAACCAATCTGTGTGTTCGGTTGACGCCGTCCAGCACACACAATCGGCTTTCGATGAATTTTGGAAGGGATACCCGCGACCCAAAGACCGAGACGCAACCGAGCGGGCCTTTGCCCAAGCGGTGGCGGATGGCGCTGATCCTGCGGCGATCATCGCAGGGGCCAAAGCCTATGCTGCTGAGAATGAGGGCAACGGGTCGATGTATCTCAAACACTCGGCGAACTGGCTCAAGGCGCAAGGCTGGTTGGATCACGCGCCCGCGGGATCAGCGCAGCGGAACGATACATCGGCGGATGTAGTCAAGGCGAACTATGCGCAGGCGATTGCCAAGGGCCATGCGTCTATCGCTCGTCACTGTCCAGTGCCGATGGCTCTTGAACTCATTGCAGCAAAGGCCGTCACGCAGGATCAATGCCGTGCCGTTGGGGTGTCGGTATGAGCTGCAAAATGGTCCCAATGCCCTCCTTTGCGAATGGGTGGGATGTCGCGGTGGTGGGTTATGCGTTCGCGCTGTGCGGCAAATCTGGGAGCGCAGTTCTAATTTGGCTTGGTGAGCATAGGTTCGATTTTCGGACCGTTTCTGGCGACTGCAGGAGACTGTGCGTTTATTCCTCTTTGCGATCTTTCGAGCAGTTCGATCATTCGCTTTGTATTTTCTGCTGTGGCAATCTGCGCGAGGCCCATTTGTCCGACCGCGACAGTAGTGAGGCCGTACAGGCTACCACCCACAAGCCCAAGTATTTTGATCCAAAGGGCGACTTCAAAGAAGGGCAAAAAGAAAACGATCACTGCGATTGCGACAACTACCCAGCCCACGAAGACAATCAGTCCGAGGATAAACTTTGCTGTAGTAAATCTTTGCATTCTCTTGACCTCAATTGCCATTTGTTCTTGGGCAAACTGGTGCAACCGGCAATCCAATGCAAGGGAATGCTGGAATGAAAGCATCCACCAAGGCAATCCGGTTTCTGGAAACGTTGGCCGTCCCTGAGGGGCCTAAGGCTGGCGAACTGATCAAGCTGGCACCATTTCAAAAGAAGTTCGTGAAAGGTGCTTTGGCTGATGATGTTAACGTGGCTGTCCTCTCCATTGGCAGGGGCAACGCCAAAACTGCTTTGTCTGCTGGCATCGCCTTGGGTTCTGTCATGGGCAAATGGGATGAACAGCCACGACGCGAAATCTTAATCGCCGCCCGAACGCGCGATCAGGCGCGTATCGCTTTCGACTTTGTTGTCGGGTTCATGCGGTCTTTGCCTGAGAATGAACAAAAGCTGTTTACTGTCCGGCGCTCACCACGTCTTGAAATCGAATATGATGGAAATGGCGGCGGGCATTTCATTCGGGCGATTGCTGCTGATGGTAAATCTGCGCTTGGGTCTGCGCCTACGCTGATCTTGATGGATGAACGCGGGCATTGGGCGGCTGATCAAGGTGATGCGCTGGAACATGCGCTGCTATCCGGTATGGGCAAGCGCGGCGGGCGGGCGTTGATCATTTCAACCTCGGCGGCAGATGATGCGCACCCCTTTTCTGTATGGCTGGATGAAGACGCACCGGGCATCTATCGGCAGGAACATCGCCCTGCACCGGGCTTGCCGGCTGACGATCTGGAAAGCCTGAAAGAGGCAAACCCCGGTGCAGTCGCGGGTATAGGTTCCAGCCTTGAATGGCTGCAAGGTCAGGCACGGCGGGCTATTGCACGGGGCGGCTCTACGCTCACCACGTTCCGACTTTATAACCGCAATGAGCGTGTGAGCGGGGAAACCCGTGACGTGCTGCTAACGGTTGATGAGTGGCTAGGCTGCGAAGTGTCGGATGTTCCGCCACGGCAGGGGCAATGCGTGATCGGCATCGACTTAGGCGGCTCTGCATCTATGACGGCGGCGGCGTTCTACTGGCCTGAGACGGGGCGGCTTGAAGCGCTCGGCACCTTCCCAAGCAAACCGAATTTGGCAGACCG
This sequence comes from Candidatus Azotimanducaceae bacterium, assembly GCA_047634795.1. Taxonomy (GTDB): domain Bacteria; phylum Pseudomonadota; class Gammaproteobacteria; order Pseudomonadales; family Azotimanducaceae; genus UBA9659. The sequence goes on from JBLIIB010000116.1 coordinate 9,959, forward strand.
TGGCGCGAATGATGGTGTTCAAGGCCGCTATGTTGAGATGAACGAACGGGGCGAATTGTCCACTCTGGGCGAACAGACCGTGCCGATTGCACCTTGGCTGATTGAAGTGATGGCGCATATCGAGGGCGAACCTATCGCCGCGTTGGTATCTGACCGCTATAAGCAATCTGAACTTGGGGAGGCCATTGACCGGGCGGGCATCCGTTGCCCCGTGATCTGGCGGGGCTTTGGGTTCAAGGACGGCGGGGAAGATTGCGAACGGTTCCGGCGGGCTGCGTTTGATGGCAAAGTCCAGACTTCCCCATCTTTGCTGCTGCGCTCTGCTTTCGCTGATGCGGTTACGCTTCGCGATCCATCCAACAATCTCAAACTGGCAAAAGCGCGGTCTATGGGCCGGATTGATGCGGCGTCTGCAACCGTCATCGCCGTTGCTGAGGGCGCAAGGATCATGGGCAGACCTTCCAACAAAGGCGGGCGGATCGCATGGGGCTAAGGGATGAATACAAGCGCCATAGCGCCAAGGTGACACGCGGGCCGCGCTGGAAGGCGCTGCGTATGCAGGCGCTAGACCGTGACGGGTGGCAATGCGTCCAGTGCGGGGAACGGCGGCGGCTTGAATGTGACCACATTCTGCCCGTTCGTGATCGGCCTGATCTGTCTTACGCCCTGTCGAATTTACAAATTCTCTGCGGGCGCTGCCATGCGCGCAAAACGAGATTGGAAGTGGGTCACACCCCGCTTTCCCCGAAACGCCAGCAATGGCGCGATCTGCTGCGAGATATGCAGCGCAACCCGTCAAGCATAGGAGACAACAATGCTGACTTCTAAGAAAATTGAACTGCGCCGTTCTGAAATCCGGCAATCGCTGGCCGAGCTGGCTGCAAACGATAACCCGACGCCTGAGGATCAGAAACGCATGTCTGATCTTGATCTGGAATATCGCACAGCCGAAACCCGCTATCGGGCGGCGGTGATTTCTGAGGATGAAGAACGCCGCGAGGCCGGTGCCGAACTTGAAACCCGCTCAGAGAAAGAGTGGAATGCGATCATGGCGGGCTTTGAAATGCGCCAAGTCGCGTTGTCTCTGGATGAGGGCCGCGCTCTCTCTGGGCAAACTGCTGAGATCGTCACCGAATTACGCAGCCAAGGTGGCTATCGCGGCATACCGGTTCCCTATGCGGCGCTG
>JBLIIB010000117.1:0-11137 GCA_047634795.1 Candidatus Azotimanducaceae bacterium
CTCAGACGGTGATCAACGGGGCTAGTGTGGATAGTTCACTCCCTCAAATCGCGAGCAATGAAAATATTGGGGTTGAGGGTGGCATACCGGCGTTGACCGCTGTACCTGCTGCCTCTTCAGCGATTGTTGCGGATGACATCGTTCCATCGCTAGCCGCTGTGACAGGTAGCGCAACCGCAGGAACCCGAGAATTGATCAGCGTCAAAACGGACACTTTGCACCTGCTGATTGATCCCCTTGGCGGAGACGTTGTTCGGGTCGCGTTGCCCAAGTTTCCCGCAGAATTGGAGACGCCAGACATACCATTTCTGCTAGTTGACCCTGGCAATCTTTATGTTGCTCAGAGCGGATTGATCGGACCTAATGGCACCGACAAAGCGGGCACGCGCCCTATGTTCATAAGCGCTGAAAATAACTATGAAATGGGATCAGCCGACACGCTCGAAGTCCTAATGTACGTAACCCAACCTAATGGCGCAATCATTGAAAAGAAGTTCTCATTTAACCGTGGGGATTACCTCGTTGATGTTAGTTACCGAATTAATAACGTCGCTCGCGAAGAATGGCGTGGGGCAATGTTCACGCAAATTAAGCGCGACGGTCAGGATCCTTTATCGATCGGTGGCAACATGATGGGTATGCAACCCTACGTCGGGGGAGCCACCAGATCCGAAGATGAGTTTTATCGGAAACTGGAATTCGATGATGTCGAGGAGGAGAGTTATAGCCTAACCAGAATCGGTGGCTACATTGCGATGGTGCAGCATTACTTTATCTCTGCCTGGGTGCCGCAAGGACAAAGTGAACACACTTTTCACGCGCGAAAACTCAAAGATAAAGACGTGTACCTGTTTGGTTTTACAACGCCTGCTATTGCGGTTCCTCCGGGCGCAGAGGCGACATTTGGGGCAAGCTACTATGCAGGTCCAAAGGATCAGTATCGACTTAAGGAAATAGCCGAAGGTCTCGATTTAACGGTTGATTACGGGTTCCTCTGGTGGCTTGCTCAGCCTCTATTTTACTTGTTGACTGTCATCCACGGCGTTGCTGGAAACTGGGGATTGGCGATTATTGGTCTGACCATCATCGTGAAATCACTACTTTATCCTTTGTCAGCAACCAGTTTCCGATCAATGGCTAAAATGAGAAAACTTCAGCCCGAAATGGCCCGTTTGAAAGAACGTTTTGGCGATGACCGGCAGCAATTCTCTCAAGCTATGATGGAGCTTTATAAAAAAGAAGGCGCAAACCCATTGGGTGGCTGTTTGCCGATCCTTCTTCAAATGCCGGTTTTTCTGGCGCTTTATTGGGCGCTCATGGAAAGTGTGGAGCTAAGGCAGGCACCGTTTTTCCTTTGGATCTACGATCTCTCTGCGATGGACCCCTATTTCATATTGCCTATTCTGATGGGGATCTCGATGTTCCTGACCCAGAAGCTGCAGCCGGAACCACCAGATCCTATTCAAGCCCGGGTCTTCAAATTAATGCCGATTATGTTTACGTTTTTCTTCCTATGGTTCCCATCGGGTCTGGTGCTTTATTGGCTCATGAACAACATTCTGTCTATTCTCCAACAGACGTATGTTACTCGTCAGATTGATAAAGAAGGTAAGTAGGAGAGCTTAGGTTCATCATGACATCACAGGATTTCAGCGCCTCTGATGTGAGCTATGTCAGAGATACGATAGCAGCGCGGGCGACGGCCCCCGGCATTGGTGGTGTAGGTATTATTAGAATATCCGGACCACTTGTTTCTGACATAGCCGAGGCACTGCTTGGTAAGATTCCCAGCGAGCGTCACGCCACTTACACGACTTTTAGAGAAAGCGATCAAACAGCGATTGATTCAGGATTGGCTCTCTATTTTCAATCCCCGGATTCTTTTACCGGTGAAGACGTCCTGGAACTTCAGGGTCACGGCGGGCCCATTGTTCTCGATATGCTTCTTAGCAGGATCGTCGGTCTAGGAGCAAGAATTGCATTGCCCGGTGAGTTTAGCCAAAGGGCGTTTCTCAATGACAAAATTGATCTCGCGCAGGCCGAGGCGATTGCTGATCTTATTCACTCAGGCTCACGGCAGGCTGCTCGAAGTGCTATGCGTTCACTCAAGGGAGAGTTTTCCCGCCGCGTTAATACGCTTGTTTCAAGCGTCATTCTGCTCAGAGTCTATGTCGAAGCGGCAATAGATTTTCCCGAAGAAGAAATAGACTTTATTTCAGATGAAAGAGTGTCGATTGATTTGGATCAGCTTGTTTCTACGTTGGATGAACTCTTAAGAACAGCGGGCGATGGTGCGCTTTTGAACGAAGGCGCGGATGTTGTTTTGTTAGGGAAACCCAACGCGGGTAAATCCAGCCTGATGAATCAGCTGACGGGCGAGGAGACCTCGATTGTCACAGATATTCCAGGCACCACCCGCGATGTCATCGATCAACAGCTCGAAATAGACGGGATACCGCTGAGGCTTCTTGATACAGCGGGCATCCGGGATAGCGAGAACACTATTGAGGCCGAAGGAGTGCGTCGAGCGTTAGCCGCAAAAGCCTCGGCTGATCTCATTATTGCGATTGTGGATACGAACCAAACTCTAGAAGAGATGCTTTCTGATATAAGAGAGCTTGATCTTGGCGAGCGCTGTATTTTAGTGGGCAATAAGATTGACTTAGCTGGTAGCCATTCAGCGCTTGGACCAGATGCACTGCTGTCTCTGGGGTTAGTGGAAGATATTGTGCCAATGTCTGCCATGACGGGCGAAGGATTACCGGCGCTTAAAGCTGCCATAAAACAAACATTGGGTTTCAACGGCTCGGAATCTACTTTTGCGGCAAGATCACGCCACATTGCCGCTCTAAAGCGCGCTCAAGCATCGCTAGCGAGCGGTCATAAGTGCCTTTCAGAACACCAAGCGGGTGAACTTTTGGCGGAAGAACTCAAAGATGTTCAGCGACATCTCTCCGAAATCACGGGAGAATTTTCGTCCGATGACCTGCTTGGAGAAATCTTCAGCAGTTTCTGTATCGGCAAATAGGCGACCGGTCCGAGTAATATTCTTCAGTGACATCGCTCTCCCCATCCGTATACTTGCCGTCCCCAATCTCCCAATCAATGGTGATTAACCGGTTTGTCTGATTAAGACGTAACTAACCCGTGACGGAGTTCCCAGGATTTGATGAAACCAATCGAGGGTATATAGGCTGTGAGCGGACAAAATAAATTTGATGTGATCATCGTAGGCGGAGGCCACGCGGGAACTGAAGCCGCGTTAGCCAGTGCACGACTGGGTTCGAAAACACTGCTGCTGACCCAAAATATTGAAACCCTGGGTCAAATGTCCTGTAACCCCGCCATAGGTGGCATCGGCAAGAGCCACCTGGTCAAGGAAATAGATGCTCTCGGGGGCGCGATGGCGCTTGCCGCTGATCACGCTGGTATCCACTTCAGGGTATTAAATTCCCGAAAAGGTCCGGCCGTTAGAGCCACCAGAGCCCAGGCTGACCGACAACTCTATAAAGCCTCAATCCGACAAATGTTGGAGTTCCAGCCCAATCTCAGCATTTTTCAGCAATCCGTTGATGATCTGCTGATGCAGGGAGAACGAGTCACTGGCGTCGTCACGAACATGGGGTTGACGTTTGAAGCACCTGCAGTTGTGCTAACCGTTGGTACTTTTTTGGGCGGTATCATTCATGTCGGTATGCAGAAACACTCTGGTGGGCGAGCAGGTGACGCACCCTCCAATGCATTAGCGGAACGACTTCGAGAAATGCCGTTTACCGTAGACCGGCTCAAGACGGGTACACCTCCCAGAATCGATGGTGGTAGCATTGATTATACCGATCTTGAAGAACAGCCGGGCGATACGCCAAGGCCTGTCATGTCGTATCTTTCCAGTGCCGATGATCATCCTCGGCAAGTTTCCTGCTACATCACACACACCAACGAGCAGACTCACGAGATCATACGTAATGGTCTGGATCGCTCACCCTTATATAGTGGCGAGATTGAGGGCGTTGGGCCGAGATACTGCCCGTCAATTGAAGATAAGGTCGTTCGCTTCGCGGACAAATTGTCGCACCAGATATTTATCGAACCTGAAGGTCTAGGGACACAAGAGCTCTACCCTAACGGGATCAGCACTAGTTTGCCTTACGACGTGCAGCTTGATCTGGTGCATTCCATTAAAGGGTTTGAGTCAGCACACATTACGCGTCCAGGTTATGCTATCGAGTACGACTACTTTGAGCCCCGAGAGCTTAAGCCCAGTCTTGAAACTAAACATGTCTCAGGACTCTATTTTGCGGGACAAATCAACGGCACAACGGGTTACGAGGAAGCGGCCGCCCAGGGATTGGTCGCTGGCATAAATGCTGCGCGGCAAGTGCAGGGCCGGGAGCCTTGGTGGCCAGCACGTAGCGAGGCCTATATTGGTGTATTGATAGATGACTTGATCACGATGGGGACAAAAGAGCCCTACCGTATGTTCACTTCGCGAGCAGAATATCGCCTCATCCTCAGACAAGACAACGCGGATCGCCGGCTGACAGAAGTGGGCAGGGAAATGGGTTTGGTCTCGGACGAGCGATGGCGCCGCTTCTCTGGGAAAAAAGAGGCGGTCGATAGACTCGCCGGCTCAATTTCACAAATCTTTGCCCAGTCCGGTGACAAAGACTTCGAGGCCGCCATTGGTCAACCGCTTAGCAGAGAGTATCCGCTGTCTGATTTAGTGAAACGTCCCGAAGTCACTTTGTCGTCGCTCTTATCTGCTGCCGGGCTCGAATTAGCAGCAGCCGAAGTGGTCGAACAGGTAGAGATTGACCATAAATATGAGGGTTACATTGACCGTCAGAAGATGGAAATCGCGCGTGTTAGCTCGCAGCAGAATATGAATCTGCCGCTGGATATGGACTACGGCGTGATTCAGGGCTTATCAAACGAAGTTGTCCAGAAACTTAACGACGTTAAACCGGCGACGTTAGGTCAGGCAGGCCGAATTTCCGGAGTGACTCCGGCGGCCGTGTCACTTTTACTGGTGTATCTCAAGAAAAAAGGCTACTCCAGCGCCAGAAAAACCGCGTGATGGGATTGGAAGAGACTATCCGAAGAGGCCTCTCGTCCCTGTCTATCAACGCCGCGGAGTCATTAGCAGAGCCACTGGCCGCGTATCTTTCCCTGATCGTCCGCTGGAACCGAGTGACTAATCTGACGGCCATTACTGAAGAGCATGAGATGGTCACCCGTCACTTGTTGGATTCGCTGGTGATAGCGCCGCACATCCGGGGAGACCAAATACTCGACGTCGGAAGCGGTGCCGGTTTACCCGGTATACCGCTCGCCCTGTTGTTCCCCGATCGGTATTTTACGTTGTTGGACTCAAACGGCAAGAAGACGAGATTTCTAACGCAGGCAAAGATCGACTTAGGGCTCAACAACGTCAATGTAGAGCAGTATAGAGTTGAAGATTATGAAGGAAGCTATGATTGTATTGTCGCCAGAGCATTTAGATCAACGGAAGCGTTTATAGAATCCACCGCGCATCTCCTGTCCGATGGTGGTAGTTTGCTCGCGATGAAAGGCCCTTCTGAAATCCCAGCACCGGCGGTTGCAGGTTTTAAGCAGACAGTTCATACCCTTGACGTACCGGGTCTCGATGCTGACCGGTTTCTAATAGAGATTGTTCGATGACACATGTACTGGCGGTAGCCAACCAAAAAGGCGGCGTGGGGAAGACCACAACCAGCGTGAACCTTGCGGCTTCGCTGGCGAAGATGAACCGACGTGTCTTGTTGATCGACCTGGATCCGCAGGGCAATGCCACGATGGGTAGTGGCATCGATAAGGCTGACCTGAATCTCTCGATCTATGATGTCTTGGTAGGTGAAGCGAGCGCAGCGGAATCAATCGTTAATGCAGAAGCGGCAGGCTATGACCTAATTGGCGCAAATGCTGATCTGACGGGGGCTGAAATAGAGCTGACACAGATGGATCGCCGAGAGTTCAGGTTACGCGAAGAATTGATGGCCGTTCGGGTTCGCTATGATTTCATTGTACTTGATTGCCCGCCGGCTTTGGGCCTGCTGACATTAAACGGCTTGATCGCAGCAGATGGGGTGATCATTCCCATGCAGTGTGAATACTACGCGTTGGAAGGGTTGACGGCCTTGATGGATACTATTTCACGAGTTAGCAGTGGTCTGAACACAAAGCTAGCGATTGAAGGGATTGTGCGAACGATGTACGACCCCCGCAATAGCTTAAGCCGAGATGTCTCACTGCAACTCATCGATCACTTTGGAGATACGGTCTACAGGACGGTGGTGCCGAGGAACGTTCGCTTAGCAGAGGCGCCTAGTTATGGTGTGCCTATCATTTTTTATGACAAATATTCCCGAGGAGCGAAGGCCTATTTAGCGTTGGCGGGAGAAGTCATTAAACGTCACCCTTAGAAAAATGCAGAGCGCGACGGATCGAGCACGATGAATAAGTGCAAATTCAGGATGTGAACTTAGCGGCCGCAACGACAACAGCGAGTGCGGTAAGAAGGATAAAAAACTATGGTTGCCAAAAAACGAGGTTTAGGTCGAGGACTTGAGGCACTGCTGCCTAAAGGTAAGCCCCCGGCAGAGACCAAGTCCGGTCTGGATGAAATCCCCCTGGAGTGGATCAAGCCGGGTAAGTACCAGCCGAGAACTTATTTTGGCGAGGAATCAATTGCTGAGCTAGCGGAATCTATTAAATCTCAGGGGTTGATACAGCCTATCGTTTTGCGTGCGCTTGGTTTTGAGCGATACGAAATTATTGCCGGTGAGCGGCGATGGAGAGCTGCTCAGTTGGCGGGCTTAGATAAGATCCCTTCGGTGATTCGGGAGGTTGATGACGAATCTGCGCTTGCGATGTCTCTGATTGAAAACATTCAGCGCGAAGATCTGAATCCACTGGAAGAAGCGGTGGCACTTCAGCGATTGATCGAGGATTTCCAGCTTACGCATCAGGAAGTTGCAGACGCAGTGGGCAAATCACGAAGTGCTGTGACCAACACGATTCGCTTAACGCAGTTGTCACAGCAGGTTATTGATATGTTGGCGCGTGGTGATCTGGAAATGGGTCATGCCAGAGCGCTCCTCTCGCTGGATAGCGCGAGACAAGTGGAGTTGGCCCGAAATGTGGTCGCGCGGGGTCTGAGTGTCCGTCAAACCGAAGAAGAAGTTCGAAAGCTTGCGAGCCCGCCGAAACCCAATGTCGCGTCACCCGCCAAACAGGATGTAGATACTCTGCGTCTGGAAGAAAAGCTAGGCCAGCGTCTCGGACAGCCCGTGCAGATAAAACAGTCGTCCAAGGGCCGCGGTAAACTGATGATTAGTTATAACTCACTTGATGAGCTTGATGGGGTTTTGTCTATCTTAGGTTATGAGGAATAGTATCGGTAACGAGAACTAGAGTCTGGTCAGGTAAAATAGGGTCTCGATAAGCAAGAAAAAACGGGTGGCTTAGGCAGTAAAAAAGTAGGTGACCTAAACAACACGTTACATTTCTTGGCCCGAGTCCCGTCGTTAAAAGACGCCTGCGGGTTCGTGTCGTCAAGTCGAAGTCGTAAACGACAGCCCTAAACCGGAACTTTAGATCGGTGTCTTAAACAGTTATTTAACAGCACAATTTAAGGCCGTAGTGAGCGACTGGTTATTTTCCGTAGATCGACAGGACATCTACAAGTACTAGACAAACCAGCACACCGTAATGTCAATCCCATAAAACCGTGCTGTCTATCCGGTAAAAAAGCCTAATATCCGCGATTTGAAGGATCTTCAGTATTGCTCACCTAATGGTAAATCTCTATACTCTGCCCGCGCGACGAACCAGACGGTTTATTGGCTTGAAACGGTGGCTCCCAGACCAATGAGATTCACTAGATCCCTGTTCACTAGGTCGGCCATGGGAGGGATCGTGGTAGCGCAGGCCGTAACAACCCTACTCGCATCAGCTTTGTGTTTGTTGGTCGACCGGTTTGCAGTGTTTTCTGCATTGCTGGCAGGGATGGTTTGTGTCGTCCCGAGCGCTTATGTCTGGCTATTGAGTCAGCGGCCGATGACAACGGGAAGCACCGGAATGGGTCTGGTGATCCGCTCCGAATTGGGGAAATATGCCCTTTGGATAAGTTTAATGGCGGTGGTTTTTATCTTTTATGAACCACTGAATGTGATGGCGTTTTTTGGAACCCTGGTGCTTTTGCAAATTAGTGTCGTGATCGGGCCGGTAATCGAGGCGCAAAGATTGTTGAATAGGCACCGTAGTCGCTAGCCACTAAGCGCCTTTAAATCGTCACGCTGTAATCATTGCGGGGCGAGCGTTGTTTTTAAGAGAGCGAGGTTTCCAAGTAATCCCTTGTCAGTAAAGGATGTCGGTAAAAAAGATAGACAATAAGAATTAGAGCGAGCTGGAAAAATTCTCGCGAATTGAAACCAGCTTAGAGTGAATTGTCGCAAATCGCTTTCCCAGGGTGACACGGCGTAAAGAGTAGGAAAGGGTCCAAGACCGACATGGCAACAGAATACGCAAATGCGTCTGAATATATTCAGCATCACCTAACGAACCTGACCTATGGCCGGTTTGAGGATGGAAGCTGGGGCTTTGCTCATAGCGCAGCAGATATTGCAGAGATGGGCTTTTTGTCAATACACGTAGACACGATGTTCTGGTCCGGTTTTTTAGGGGTCGTATTTCTTGGCTTTTTCACCCTGGCTGCACGTCAGGCAACACCCGGTGTCCCAGGGACGCTGCAAAACTTTTGTGAAATTACCATCGAGTTTGTAGAAAACAACATCACCCAGGTATTTGGTACCAGGCCTAACCCCCTCATTGGCCCCTTGTCGCTGACGATCCTTGTCTGGGTCTTTTTGATGAACCTGATGGATTTGATACCGGTTGACTGGATCCCCTATGTCTCGGCGGTCGCTGGCATTCCTTATATGAAGATTGTTGCGACAACTGACCCTAACGCCACGCTCGGTATGGCGATCGGGGTTTTTCTGCTGGTGTTTTACTACAAGATTAAGATTAACGGCCCAATTAAATTCGCGGCTGGGTTGTTTACACACCCGATTCCACACTGGAGCATGTACTGGTTCAATTTTATTCTGGAATCCGTAGATATGGTTGCTAAGCCGCTGTCTCACGGCCTTCGACTTTTCGGTAACCTTTACGCCGGAGAAATGATCTTTATTCTTATCGCACTGCTACCTTTTTGGGCGCAGTGGACATTGTCCCTGCCCTGGGCGATTTTCCATATTTTGATTATTGCAATACAGGCGTTTGTCTTCATGATCCTGACGATAGTTTATCTGACTCAGGCCCATGACACGGGCGAACACTAACTTTTTAGAAAACGACTCAAAACTTAGGAGTAATTCATGGAACAGTCGCTTATCTACATAGCAGCCGGAATTCTGATGGGCCTTGGCGCCATCGGTAGTGGGCTAGCTATTGGTAACCTCAGCGGTAAATATCTCGAAGGCATTGCACGACAGCCCGAACTACAGCCAATGTTGATGACACAGTTGTTCATCTCGGTGGCGTTGGTAGACGCGGTGCCAATTATTGCAGTGGGTATTTCCCTCTACATGATTTTCGCACTTTAGAATTCACGCTTGATTAACACTGATGGCGTTTAGCCCACTGAGGTGAACTACAGTGAATATGAATTTGACCATGCTGGGACAGCTAATTTCGTTTACGCTGTTTGTCCTTTTTTGCATGAAATACGTATGGCCCCCTCTCACAACGATGATGCGAGAGCGCCAGAAAGTTATTGCTGAGGGCCTGGAAAAAGCCGTAGCAGCTGAAAAGATGCTAGAGCAAGCGAACGAAGCTTCAGATGTTGAACTTGAAGAAGCGAAGCAGCAGGCAGCGGAACTCATCAACCAGGCCAGAAGTCGGGCAAGTCAAATTGAGGAAGACGCGAAGGCTAAAGCGAAAGCACAAGCCGAGCTTATTATCTCCGGTGCACAAGATGAAATCGACGAAGAAATCGGTCGGGCTCGTGAAGAACTGCGAGCTCGCGTAGGCGAGTTGGCAGTAGAAGGTGCAGAGAAGATTCTTGAAGCTTCTGTAGATCGTAGCGCACACGAGGCCATGCTAACCAAGCTGGCGTCAGGGCTTTAAGGCGAACCTATGGCTGAAGCAGAACTATCGACTGTTGCTAGACCCTATGCACGCGCCGCTTTTTCTTACGCGTTGGACTCGGGTGGCGCAGACAATGAAAATGGTCTGTCCCGTTGGTCACGGATGCTGGCGATACTGGCAGCAGCAATTAAAGACCCGGCCGCTCATGAAGCGCTCGACAATCCGGTTCTGACAACGGCGGACGAAACATCCCTAATTGCCCAGATAATGGGTGAAGAGCTGGATGATCATGGCAATAACTTTGTTCAAGTACTGGCCGAGTTCGGTCGACTGTCACTGCTACCGACTATTTCAGAGCAGTTTGAATTGCTGAAAGCGCATCATGAAAAAACGATGGAAGTGGAAGTTACCAGTGCTTTTGAGGTGACGGAACAGGAAAAAGAGGCGCTTTCAGTCGCGCTTCATCGAATGCTCCAGAGAGAGATACATATTGAAACTGAAGTTGATAAGTCGCTGATTGGTGGCGTTGTTATCAGGGCAGAAGATACGGTAATTGACGACTCGGTTAAAGGGCGTTTGGCAAAGCTCTCCCAGGTGCTCGGGTAAGGAGACACCGGATTAATCGCGCTGCTAGTCCAGCGTACGAATAGAATTTAACTTTCCTTTGAGGAAATCAGATATGCAACAACTGAATCCTTCCGAAATTAGCGAGATCATCAAGCAGCGGATTGAAAAGCTTGATGTCTCATCCGAGGCCAGAAATGAAGGCACAATCGTTAGTGTTTCTGACGGTATTGTGCGTATTCATGGCCTTGCGGATGTTCAGAACGGTGAGATGATTGAGTTTCCAGGCAATTTGTTTGGATTCGCATTGAACCTTGAACGTGACTCAGTCGGTGCGGTAGTACTGGGTGATTACAAGACTCTTACAGAAGGCCAGACAGCACGCTGTACAGGCCGTATTCTTGAAGTACCCACCGGGCCTGAACTGCTGGGTCGCGTCGTTGACGCGCTGGGTAATCCG
>JBLIIB010000118.1:0-11112 GCA_047634795.1 Candidatus Azotimanducaceae bacterium
TCCTTGTGTTTGTTATCGGGTTTGTTATCGGGTTTTTTATCGGGCATGGCGGTGCAAAGGCGGCAAGGAACAACTATAAGCATGACAGGTTCGCGCCGTGAGGTGAACGATGTTCAACTGAGATGATTAAAGAACAACCGGGATAAACCTTGTTCATCCGCCACAGACAAAGAACCGAGGCTGAATGTGCCTACCTTGAAACGACTCCTCCCAAAGATAGCTCGGTGGTGCATTGCTCCCTTGAACGTCGGTTCACTATGACGAATTGCATCGGTGTTCTCGAACAATTCCCTCGAAACAAGGACGACATTGTCGAATCAGGGACCAAGGGGTAGTCAGCATCCTAGATGAATATTGATGTGGGTGTCTCGCTGCTGGCGTGTTCGGATAACAACGTTTGATGGTAGCCTTGGATGGTAATTGGGAGAACCTCAATATCGACCCGGGTGCACGTGTTCCGGTTCAGGTCTTTTTAGCGCCATTGCATCACGATGTCGCTGGATGAATCGTTCGAAACGTGGGCGAAAATATGATGGTTTTCAATGCGGATTAACTCTTTCTAGACGGGAGAGCTGCGCTCTTCGGGCTTTTGTAAAATCATGACAGTGATGAAAAGGCATGCGCGTGTCGTAAACCAGATTGTTTATTAGTGCTAAGCTTCAGTGCTTTTAGTCATGGAGTACAGCATGGTATCTCGCTATATGATGCTGCTGTTTTTTATGTTGTTTGCGGCTTCCGTTTTTGCCGGTGGCAAATTTGATCAGGTGTCTGTTTCTGCTATTGATACGCCTGATCCGGATCGAGTAATACTGGATGTTCGAACCATCCTTGAGTTTCGTCGTGGGCACATAGAGGACGCGATTAACATCGACGTAAACAGTGACACTTTCTCGAACAAAGTGGCGCAACTGGATCGTGACAAAACGTATGTGGTGCACTGTGCAGTAAATCCCGACGCTGGCCGGAGTGATAATGCGATTGCGGTGATGCATTCGTTAGGGTTCGATAAGGTTCAAAGCCTGAGGGGCGGGTATAACGCCTGGTCTACTTCTGGGCGACCAGTAACGATGGGGGGTGCTACGAAAGAATAGTTGGGCTGAACCTTTTCATCTCAACTCACTCATCTACTATATTTATAGAGGCATTGTTATGCTAAACCGACATTTTGTATCTTTGACATTTCTAACGGCAGTTTTTTGTTCATGTGCGTTTGCTGATGAGCACACTCAACAATTTGGAGATGTGATGCCTAGCGGTGAAGCCATGAAGTTGAGCGTGGCTATTGAAAGGTTTGCGGTCGGGGATACGCAACTGATTGCCAAGGTCAGCGGTAACATCACTGAAGTGTGTCAGAAGAAGGGCTGCTTCATGGTGGTAACCCAAGGTGAATATCACGCGCGGGTCAAATTTAAGGACTATGGTTTTTTTGTACCGAAAGACAGCGCGGGGAAAAGAGCCGTGATCCACGGCGAGTTGATTTCAGCGACGCTTACCGCAGAGCAGGCAAACCACTTTGAGTCGGATGCCGGCAGGGTAGGATCCTTTTCTGATTCGATTACAGAGTATTCAATTGTCGCAAGCGCCGTGCTCATCGAATAACTCAGGCAGGTTCAAATGAAATTTTGGTCAGGTGCCTGATGAATAAATCACGTCTTTGCGCGGTAATTGTTAGCCAATTGGAGGTTGCCGTGATCTCTGCATCGGCAGCAGCGGATCAAGCCCGCGCAACTGCGACGGATAAACAGAATATTGCAGAAAACAAGTACGACACATTGGGTCTTGAGGCGGCTTACTTAGCTCACGGGCAATCAGAGCGTGTTGTACAGTTAGTGAGGGCGCTGGATGATTTCAGAGAGCTTCACAAGGGTATCCAATCCCATGACCGAATTGGAGTGGGATCACTGGTCTCCCTTGAAGACGATGGCGGTTCAGAGCGATATGTGTTTATTGGACCCTCTGCCGGTGGGCATATGGTTGCCTTTGAAGGCATAAATATCACCGTGATTACTGCCAGTTCGCCTCTGGGTCAGTCACTAATGACTCTAGCGAGTGATGATGATGTGGTGACCGAGATCGCGGGAAAAAAGACCAATTACCTGATTTCTGGTTTGTGGTAACCCATCTGTTCTGATTTTTTTGTGGGGTTGTCAGCCATGCTGGCGCATGGCTGACAGGTTCAGGCTGTTGTTACTTTTTTCGAGTAACTTTGACGGGAAGATAGGTGTACCCGTTTACGAATGATGAGAAAGTTCTCTCCGGCTCTCCCTGAACTTCAATCTTTTCAAATCGTGCGAGGATTTCTTCCCACAGGATCTTGAGCTGCAGCTCGGCAAGTCGATTACCCATGCAGCGGTGAATACCAAAGCCGAATGACAAATGTTGTCTGGCATTCGGACGTTCAATATCCAGGTCATCGGCGTTGTCAAAGACGTCGGCATCGCGGTTGCCCGAGGCATACCACATCAGAATCTGATCGCCCTGTTTGATTTGTTTGCCGCTAATCTCACAATCATTGTTCGCCGTTCTTCTCATGTAAGCCAGCGGTGTCTGCCATCGGATCAACTCTGCGACCATTTTTGGAATAAGCGCAGGGTTATCGATTAGCTTGTCGTACTGTTCTGGGAATTTGTTTAGCGCGTAAACACTACCCGTCATGCTGTTTCGCGTGGTGTCATTGCCGCCAACGATTAACAGCAGTAGGTTCCCAAGGTAATTCATGGGCGAAAGGTCTTTAGTGTCCTCGCCATGGGCAAGCATAGATACGAGGTCATCACCTGGATTTTCTAGTCGTTCTTGCCAAAGTTTGGAAAAGTACTCAAGACATTTCAGCAACTCATCCCGGCGTTCGTCCTCTGATTCGATGAGACCGCCGGGTTGTGGGACGGCGAATGTGACATCTGACCAGTGGGTCAGCATGCGACGATCTTCAAACGGGAAGTCGAAGAGCGTCGCGAGCATCATTGTCGTTAACTCGATTGATACGGTATCGACCCAGTCGAAGGTTTCACCTTCCGGTAGAGCATCGAGCACGGTGCAGGTTCTTTCGCGAATCAGTGCTTCCATCTTCACGAGATTTCCCGGTGCTACGACACCCGTAACCGTTTTACGCTGATCGTCATGAACGGGAGGATCCTGCGCGATGAACGTTGTTACGTTAAGTGCCCCTTCGGGTGGTTCAGCATCGATGGGCAATCCCAACACAATACCGTTCGATGAGCTGAAGTTTTGCCAGTCGGTATCGACCTTTTTAATATCTTCGTATCGAGTCAGTGACCAATATCGTCCGGCTAATTCCGTTTCGTTGAAGTGAACAGGGTCTTCCGCGCGAAGACGTTCGAAGTATTCTTTCCAGCGATGCTCGCTCCAGAGTCTTGGAGAAATCGGGTTGATATCTTCAATGGCCACATCATAGGCAGAAGGGATTTCTCTGCGGTCATCCATGCCTTCTGAGGCTGGTGAAGGTGGAAGTTTTGAATTTTCTGATTGCACTTCACTCATGTCGATTCTCTCGTTTAACCGTTGGGTATGCGGCTGATAGGAGACCAGAATTCGGGTGACCAAAGCTAGGGTGAAAAACCAAGGCCAGCAAAATCAAGGTCAGCAAGATTTCTCCTCGCCGAAGTGGTGCTATTGTATGTTACGCATGTAGCCATTGTCTACATCGTTTTTTAAGCAGGAAAAAGGGGGGAAGATGAGGGAGTCGGTTTTTCGTTTTCATCATGGTTTCCAGGTCCTTCGACTTTTGCCCGGTAATTCCCGAGAGGGGTGTCCCGGTCTTGAAGTTCGGCCCACAGCCCTTCGGTGGAATCTTATTTTATAAAACGGTTTGTAGAGATAGTTTGTAGAGATAGAGTGTTCGTAGAGATAGTGTAAAGACGTCCCTGAGGCCTTTTTTTTGGGAGCCCTTGCGTCATTTTCGGCGTTTACGGCTGCGCTGTCATTTGGGTCTACTGAAACATCTCGGGTTGTATTTTCTTCAGGCGGACTATCGTTCGATCCAGCCAAATTTTCATGAGTTCGTCGCCCCGTTCCTCACCTACATCGATATCGCTGGTGGCTGCGCCATGCACGCCCAGCATCAACAGCATGCCTCTTGCGTAGTCCTTTTGGAATTGTTGGTAGTCATAGTCTGTGATGCCGGCAGCGACTAGCTCGCTGTGGTAGTGGGCCAGTAGCGTTTTTTCATCGGCATCCGTTGCGGCAACATCGAGCGCGCCGCTGATTAGATAGGCGACCTCTTCAGCTGCAGGGCCTCTGGACGATAGTTGCCAGTCCGCGAGGATGACCTTGTCGGAACCCTCTTCAAAGAAGATATTGTCGAGTCGGAAATCTCCGTGCCTTAAGGTTGATGGCGCTTCCTTGTGATACCGCTTCTGAAATTTCACGCCATTCTCGTCGAACCAGCTGAGGAGTTTGTGTTCGTGTTCCGTCAGGTGAGAGCCGAATCGCTCCAGAAAAGCGGGGCGAGCCTCAAGGAACATCTGGTGACGGGATCGGAATGTGATCCTCGGGTCTGTAATCCAATAGGTCTTGTCGAGTATCGGGTGCCGCCAGAATTCTGCGTGGAGTGTAGCCGCCATGCTGAGCACCTGTTTGCAACGTTCAACACTTGCGCCATTGACTTGATCACCCGGCAATGCGGGGGCGAGATCTTCGATCATGATGACGTATCGGTGTGGGCTGTTGTTCACGATGTCCTTGGAGCCTGACATAACTTTGTCGACAATCCAGGCAGGCATCAATTCTACGACCTTCATGATCATGTTGATTCTTGGTCGCATCGGATCAGGGGTTAAGTCTGAGTAGTAGACTTCCGGTGTGTTGATCGCCATGTTCCCGGTGAGCTCTTCATAAAGAAGGATCTCACGCCAGTATGCTCCGATGAGTTCTCCCATCATTCGATTGCCGGGTATCAAGCTTGGCAATTTAACGATCATTGTGGCCGGGGCATGGTCCACATTTCCTGAATACCGGAGGTGGAGTCGACCGACAATGCACATGAAGCCTTCACCTTCCCCGATCTGCTCGATACGAACATTTTCTACCGTATCCGTTGTCAGCAGGCCTCGCTTTTGTAGCGCGCTGGTCAGCCACTCGGGGGTCAGGTCGCTAAATTCGGCGGGTATAGAAGAGGGATCTTCTTCGATTGCTGCAGACATTGTCATCTTCTCACTGGTTCAATGAATGATATCGAGCACTTTTTTAAAGTAGAGCTTAGTGGCAGGGGAAATACCAGCGAATAGAACGATAGATGCCTGCCAACAAATGAGCATAATGGCGCCAGACCTTGGATCCGCAGGCGTTGTCATAGCGTCTTTGGCATCTCCGAGAATGAATCCCAAAGATTGACGATATGTTTCGAGTTGCCTCGCCAGCTCTAAGATGTTTTATTCGCGAGCCACCCATTTTTTCTGTAGAAGTGAGAACAATGTGAATGTGAAAGTTAATTCCAAATTTGAGTTTACACCGCAGGATAAAGCGCCGGAGCCGGACCTCGGCCAGGCCCGGATTCCGGTTGACCGCTATACGGACCCCGCTTTTCTCAAGTTGGAAGATGAACATATCTGGTCAAAGACCTGGCTCCTGGCTGGTGCGGTCTGTGATGTTGCTGAGCCCGGTGACTTCTTTGTCTTCGATAACCTTCGTGAATCGATTCTGGTGACCCACGCATCCGACGGCATTGTTAGGGCGTTCTACAATGTTTGTCAGCATCGGGGGAATCAGTTGAAAAGCGGCTGTGGTCATTCGAGCCAATTGAACTGTGGTTTTCATGGTTGGGAATACAACCTCGATGGCAGCGTGCAGCACATTCCAGAGTCTCACGATTTTCCGCAGGGCACACCCGTGGAAGCGTTAAGGCTCAAGTCTTTGCGCTGTGAATCCTGGGGCGGGTTTGTCTGGATATCAATGGACATGGATATAGAACCGTTGCTGGATTATCTCGGTGTCGTGCCAGCGCACCTTGCGCCCTACGAGTTTGACGAGATGGTACTGGTCTCTGATGAGACCATTGTCTGGGACTGTAACTGGAAAACATCGGTCGATATCTTTTCAGAAACTTATCATGTGCGAGGCGTACACCCGGAATCAGAAGACCTTGCCGATGATGTGAACGTGCAGATGGATCTCTATGGTCGGCACTCCCGGTTTATTGCGCCGATGTATATCCCAAGTCCTAGAAAAATTGGGGAAGACAAAGCTTTGAATCAAACCATGGTTGATTATCTTACGTCTGAAGGGTTTCCGGTCGATGAGTTTGAAGGTGATGTCACAACTCTTCGTGATGCAGTCGCAGCTCACAAGCGGGCGATGACAGACCAGCACGGGCTTGATTTTTCAAAGTTAACGGACGATCAATTGACCGCAGATTATCACTACAACATTTTCCCCAATGTGACGTTCAACTTGTTTGGCGAGCAAATGTGGATGTTCCGACACCGGCCCCATCCTACTGATCCAAACGTGATGTATTTCGATCGCATGATTTTTAACCGAGTACCAAAGGGCGAGGTATCCGCAGGGGCCAATGCAGGCGCTGTGGATATGTTTGTTGAGCTGGGAGATAACCAGGTTGACGGTCGCCCCCCCCATGTTTCGTATCGGTATGGTGAGCGTTCTTCGGGTATGTTGCTGGACCAGGACGCGTCTTGTCTTGCAGGCGTGCAGCGAGGGCTTCATTCACGGGGCATGGAAGGGCTCTGGATATCTAATCACGAGCGTCGCATCCGTAATTTTCATTACTGGTGGGAGCAATACATGGCCAAAGGCGACGAGGCCGCAGCTCCGAAATAGCGGTTAAGTTTTTGTTCCTCGCGTGATGCCGAGATGTGCGTAGGGCGCATCCGGGGATACTATTTTTGTAGGATTGCCCTGGCGCGCTACCGCGACGTTCCTGATTCAAGTCGTTATGATCGGACACTGTTTGTCATGCGGTTAGACCTATGAAGTATTTCGTTGCTGGCTTGTTTTTCTTTCTTGCGAGTTGCGCCCAGATTCCCTCTGCGGGGCTAGCCGCGAAGGGTGTTGCAGTAGACCTAATGGTTCTGGGCGACCATGTGGTGACAATGAATCCCCAAAACCTGGTCGTCGAATCAGGAGCGGTAGTGATCGATGATGGGGAAATCAAAGATGTTGGCTCTGAAGTTGAGATGAGGCGGCGCTACGCTGCCTCTGAAGTCTTGGCAGGTAAAGGTCGGGTGGTTCTGCCGGGGTTAGTGAACGGTCACTCTCATGCCGCGATGACCTTGCTCCGTGGTATTGCAGATGACCTGTCTCTCTATGAATGGCTTAACGAGTACATTTTTCCGGCAGAAGTCGCTTTCGTAGATGAGTCATTCGTTCGCATTGGAACGGAACTCGCGTGCTGGGAAATGATTCGAGGTGGCACCACCACTTTTGTGGACATGTATTACTTTCCTGACGCGATAGCTGAAGTGGTTGAACGTTGTGGTATGCGTGCGCTCATCTCGACAACGGTGATTGATCAGAAAAGTCCGGATGGGCTCGATGCGGCAGATTCTCTCGCCAACGGAAAAGCCTATGTCGCCAGATGGAAAAATCGTAATCCCCGCATCACGCCGATATTAGGTCCGCATGCCAGTTACACTTTGGACGCCGAACAATTGCGTGCGACCCGTTCATCGGCCCGGGCATTAGGCGTGGGCATCAGTATCCACGTTGCAGAATCCCCGTTTGAACTTCAGTATTCTAAAGACACCTACGGGATGACCAGCATCAACTTTCTTGAGTCGATCGGTTTCTTTGAGGGTCCTACCATCGCAGCACATGTGGTGTGGCCAACGGATGAGGAGATTAAGATTCTGGCGACACGTGGTGTCGGTGTGATTCACAATCCCACCTCAAATATGAAAACGGCAGCCGGTGTCTCTCCAGTATCCAAAATGCTGGAAGCGGGCGTGCGCATGGGGCTCGGCACAGACGGTGCAGCGAGCAACAATGATCTGGATATGTGGGAAGAGATGAGGTTGGCGGCGCTTCTGCAAAAAGTAACGCAGATGGACCCGGAACTATTATCGGCGACCGAGGTGTTGACCATGGCGACGCGCGGCGGTGCAGAGGCGATAGGCCTCGGTGCCGTTATCGGTAGTCTCGAGGTTGGCAAACGCGCAGATCTGATCCAGATTGCGTTTGATGATGTTCACCATGTCCCGAGTTACAATGTAGTATCCCACCTTGTGTATGTCACCGATGAGCAGGATGTCGAGACAGTTGTGATTGATGGAAAGGTGGTGATGAAGAATAAGGCTCTGCTGACCATCAATGCGACTAAAGTTCGCGAAGCGGCGAATGCGTTAGCGAAGGAAATCCAGCGATCGCTGGACGCACGTTAATGTGAGAGTTGAAAAAAAAGGCGGCAATAATGCCGCCTTTTTTACTGGATACTTTCTGCGTGAAAGTAAGCGTCGCTCGTTTAGAAGCGGTAGCTTGCTTGCGCGCCCCAGATGCGTGGCTGATTCACATAGCCCGTCAGGTTAGCAAAGTCGATGCCACCAATGGCGTTATGTTCGTCGGTAATGTTTCTACCGAAAAGACCGACTTCCCAATCGTTTTCAAGATTGCGATAGCCCAGCTTTACGCCGCCTTCGAACTGAGTATCAGTGGTGTATTCAATGCTCTCGTAAAGAAAGTCATTGGTTTCACCTTTCCATTTCCAATCGGTAAAGAAGTAGAGCTCGTTTCCGCTCGGCAGAGGTCGGATGTAGTTGATCTCGATGTTGAGTGTCCATTCAGGTGCATGCTGGAACGGGTTGCCGTCGATGATGGCAAAACCGTTTGCATTGATTGGATCGGTTACTGTGCAAAGACCGGAACCACAGGGTGCGGTAGCAAGCCCGCTCTCGTTAATTTCGGTTTTGCTGTAGCCATATCCACCTGAGATGACAAGGTTATCGGTGAGCAGGTAGTCCATTTCGAACTCGATGCCATAGCCAATACCTTCATCTGCATTCAGAAGTCGAGTTGAGTTGGTGGCACCACCGACTGCCGTGAGCTGCATGTCATCGACAACATAGTGGAACGCAGCAACGCTATATCGCGTCTTTTCGAGAAGGGCCTTATAGCCGATTTCATAGGACATGATGGTTTCTGAGTCTGCTGTGGTGACCGTGGGATCATCTTCCAATCGATCCTGAACCGTAGGCGCTCTGAATCCTGATGCGGCACGCGCGTATACGTTAGCAGCGTCACTCAATTGATAAGCTAATGAAAGATCCCAGCTCACATTGTCGTCATCAAGGCTAATGGGTGCCAGTGCAACCGGTCCAGTGGCCGTGAATCTGACGTGATCAGCGTCTTTTTCATCGTCGGTATAACGAATACCTCCAGTGAGTCGTAGCTTTTCATTCAGATCGTAACTTGCCTGACCAAAGAAGGCCCAGCTTGTATTTTCGATTGTGGAAGTAGATGCGGTGACATAGCTAGTTGCACCTGCACTCTGGTTTTGAGAGTCACCGTTGAATTCGTCGTCAAAATAGAAAACGCCAACCTGGTAATTGAAGTCGCCACCAAAA
Organism: Candidatus Azotimanducaceae bacterium; assembly: GCA_047634795.1. Classification (GTDB taxonomy): domain Bacteria; phylum Pseudomonadota; class Gammaproteobacteria; order Pseudomonadales; family Azotimanducaceae; genus UBA9659. The sequence goes on from JBLIIB010000118.1 coordinate 9,531, forward strand.
TTGCTGGCCAGGCGTAGTTCCTGAGTGAACTGGTTCAATTCGATGTCGCTGCCAGTATCAACGTTGACAACAAAGGGTGATGCAAAGGGGCTAAACGGAATGCTTGGTGGGCCGGACGGGGTGCCGCCACAGGTGAAGAGACAGCCAAAACCGCCGTCAATATCGCCTCTAGCCGCTCTGTCGTACACATCCTGATAAGAGGTGATAGAGGTCAGCGTGTAGGCGCCGATATCCCAAGCGACCTTAAGAGTGGTGCCGTTAGACTTGATGGCAGCAGGATTGTTGTCTCCGCCGTCAAAAAATACCGTGTCTCTGTCGTAGTTAGCATTCAGGTTGTTGCTACCCGTACTGAATACGTTGGCTCGAAAAGCGCTGGCCGAGTTGCCATCCTGATCCTGTCGCTGATGCATGAACCAAACCGTCAGGTTATCGATTGGTGTCCACAACAACTGAGCTCGTACGGCTTTGACATCGAAGCCGCCGATTGCGTCGTTTTCGCCGGTGAAACCGTTGTCGATCCAGTCATCGCGGTTTTGATGCATGAACGAGATGCGTCCACTCAACGTGTTTTCGACCAAAGAGCCGCCCAGGGCAGCTTCAAGGTTTAGCATACCGTAGTCGCCAACAGAGCCTTTGATATGGCCTTCCGTTTCATCGGTGGGTCTACGTGAATCGACCTTGATGATGCCTGCCGTTGTATTTCGACCGAACAGCGTGCCTTGGGGACCACGCAGAATTTCAATGTCGTCCATATCAAAGAGTGGGAACGACTTTAGTGCTGCTTTTTCCATGGGAACGTCGTCAAACACTATAGATACAGGCTGTGACGCTGCTTGTGTGAAGTCAGCGTTGCCTAGGCCGCGCATATAGAATCTTGGTGCAAGCCGACCGTTTGAGCTTTCTACGTGAAGGCCAGGTGCTGCGCTGGCTAGCGCGAGAATATCTTCGCCGCCGTCAAATCGGGCGGTTAAACGATCTCCGGCCATTCTTGTGATTGAGATTGGGACTTCCTGAATATTTTCTTCCCGCTTCTGTGCGGTAACGACAATCTCTTCCATAATGTCTTGTGCCGAAAAGGCTGGTGCTGCCATTAGGCATGTCATTGCAATCACGCCGCTTTTGGCGATTAGACTGCGTGTTGTTAGTTTGGTCATCGACTTCCCCAGTAGATGTTGGATGGTTAAATCAGCACTTTAAGCAGTGCTTGAAGCAGGGTACTTGGAATAAAGTGCTTGGTGTAAAACGAGCCCCGGCGTTTGAGGCGGGCATATACTAATCGATTCCTGGCACTTTTAGGATACATATTCTTTGATCGGGTGCTTTAGTGGTGTGTTGAGACAAGCGGTTTAGTTAACTTCGCCGCAAAACGTTGAGCGGAAAAGAGAGCGTTTACATATGGATAGAAGGCAATTTTTGATCGGCGCCATGGCAGGCATTGCTAGCGCCCACGTACCGAGATTGGTCGCAAGCGACTACCAGTTTAGCCGCGACCCTTTCACGCTAGGCATTGCTTCCGGAGATGTCTCTGATGATGCCGTAGTGCTTTGGACGCGCCTTGCACCCGAGCCCTTAGCCGAATCTG
>JBLIIB010000119.1:0-11040 GCA_047634795.1 Candidatus Azotimanducaceae bacterium
CCAATTGAGATATAGGCGTGATCCAATATGCCCCGGGTGGGGTTATCTGTCCGGGCATATTTTTCTTAGATGTTTGTGATTAAAAAACGATTCGCTAAAAACCAGGGGCAGAGGTCCGCTACCTTGTGCATCATAGATTCATCTCCGCGCGGGCTGTTTTCTCGTTCAAACTTTAATCCTTCTGCAAGGGAAAGGTTCATGCCCGTTTGAACTATGGAAGCTCAGACTCAATGGATATTTCTGTGGGAGCACCCAGTTCAGGACAAGCGGTCCGGGGTTCCGACTGGGGCGTACATGTTTTGGTGCGGCCTGAACGCAGTAATGGGCTAGGCGTCCCCGCGGGAATAGATTTTAATCAGCGTTTACCTAACATCTTGTCAGCGCGCAGTGTGTGTTAAGAATTGGTAACGATCTGCCTTGCCATGTCGAGTGTAGTGCTCTCCAATTCGTCGTCATCGACACAGACTTCGGCAAGGCCAATTTTTGCCGCATCAATGCCTGAAACCATCTTGCTCGTGTACATCATTTCTTTTGCTTGATTGGGACAATTCTTCTGGGGAGGCGCTGGTTAATCTCCCATAACGGTGTCATGCCAAACGTACCGTGTGTGTCAGTAAATCTTGTTGATTCGGCTGCAATGAGAAGATCACACGCGATGGCGAGTTCAAGTGAACCGTTATAGCAATGGCCCTGCACAGCGGCGATGACCGGGTGAGGTAAGTTTTCAATCGCCTCGAGTGTTTCCGACCGATAGTGGCGCGTTGGCGTACTTTCCCCGGCTGCAATCGCCTTCAAATCGTTCCCGGCAGAAATGAACGACCCTCTTTGCGAAGTATCACGCATCCTGTGGCTTCAGTTTGTTCTGAGATTTGGTTTATATGGGCTCGTAATTCAATAAACAATTTGGGGCTTGAGGCGTCCAACGCCTCTGGTCTGTTCAAACAAAGAATGGCAATGCCGCCTTCATTGGGTCTAAAGACCAATTCGCCCACGCTGTTTTTCGATCCGCTCAGGCTGTTTTTCGATCCGCTCAGGCTCTTTTCTCGATCCGCTCAGGCTGTTTTTCGATCCGCTCAGGCTGTTTTTCGACCCGCTCAGGCTGTTTCTTCCTTCGCATTCACAATGCTCTGATTGTGAGGTAATTTTTGAAGACTGCCAAGCCGCGGTCCGGGCGTGTATGCTTCGGTTTGCAAAATAAAGTCATAGGACAGTTCATGTTAGATATGCCCAAGTCGGCCGAGTGGCAGGAAGGCGCGCTTAAATTACTTGATCAGCGCTTACTCCCTTTTGAAGAAGTGGTCTTGACCTGCATCAGGGTTGAAGAGGTGTTTGAAGCGATTAAAACCCTTACCGTTCGTGGTGCACCCGCCATTGGAATCGCAGCAGCATATGGGCTGCTGCTTGAGGATGTTGGTGGTTTGTCAGATGAAGCATTTCATCAGCGCTGCGACTATCTCATTGGTGCCAGGCCTACAGCGGTTAATCTGAAATGGGCCATTGAGCGCATGCGTCGTTGTTGGCAGGCGGCTCACAACGAAGATGCTCTGAATGGCGCCGTTCGCGGCGAATTGTTGTTGGCCGAGGCCGTTGCCATCCACGAAGAAGATAAGGTGGCTTGTCATGCGATTGGCGACGTTGGATTGCCTTTGGTTAAGGCTCACCCTAGGCTCTTGACGCATTGTAATGCGGGTAGTCTCGCGGTGTCTGAAATGGGTACGGCGCTTGCGCCGATCTACAGAGCTCACGAGCAGGGCGTAAAAGTTCATGTCTACGTAGATGAAACCAGACCCCTTCTACAGGGTGCTCGATTGACGGCCTATGAACTGGATCGAGCGGGCGTGGACTGCACGTTAATATCCGACAATATGGCGGCTCACATGATGGCTGAAGGTGGCGTTGATATGGTCATCGTCGGGGCAGATCGCGTCGCAGCCAATGGGGACGCGGCGAACAAGATTGGAACACTCAACCTTGCGATCTTGTGCCAGTATTTTAAGGTGCCTTTTTATGTCGCCGTTCCACTCTCAACGATCGATATGGAAACGCGTCACGGAAAGGATATTGTGATTGAAGAACGGGATCCGTCCGAGGTAAAAACTTATGCGGGGCACCCCACGGCGCCGAAGGGTGTTGCAGCGCGATCACCGGCGTTTGATGTGACGCCCAATGCTCTCATCACGGGCATAGTTACAGACAAGGGCTTATTGTCAGCGCCGTTCGATGCGGCACTAGAGAAGATCATGACAGCGCAACAGGCAGGCTGTTAACGATGGCTGAAACCGAGGGTGTTATTAAGTTTGATCTGACATTTAGTGAAACGAGCGCGGAAGCTCTGAATGATGATATTGATGCATTTGCACTATCAAGTTTGAGTGCATGGCGATCAATATTCAAAGATCTTGGTCTATTGGGGCAAACGCCCGGTCGTTACGGCGGATATGGCTTCGGCAACCTCAGCCTGAGACAAGGCGAAGGCTTTGTGATCTCCGGTACTCAGACCGGGGTGCTGGATGACGTAGGATTACAAGACTACGCGTTCTGCGACGCATGGGATCTCTCGGCCAACGCCGTATCAGCGCGTGGCGCGGTTAAACCTTCTTCGGAATCTCTTTCTCACGCCTCCGTTTACGATGTGCACCCAGAGGTTCAATGCGCGCTGCATGTCCACAGCCCTGATATCTGGCATGGCGCTGGGTTGCTGGAAGTACCTGTCACGGACAGAAATGTGGCCTACGGGACGCCGGAGATGGCAACCGAAGTACGTCGGCTCATCTCCCCTATGTCGTCACCGGGTATTTTCTCTATGGGTGGGCATGAAGATGGCATCTTTACGTTTGGTTCGAGCCTGGAAGAGGCAGGATTGTTGATGGTGGCGGTCCTTGCCAAAGCCAAGTTGCTTAAACACACCTAATTTCTAATAAGGGATGAGATAATCTGACGAATCCTGACGCAGATTGAAGATTCGGTGGAATATCGCATTGATGGGTAGGTGAGCGCTGATTTTTCGGTGCCGATGACTACAATAGAGGTCACCGGAGATTATGTTCGGTCCTTATTCATCATTCATTTATTCATAAGAAACTGGCGGATTCATGAGCGACTCCAATCGACCTATTGTTATTACTCTAATTGCGGTTATTTGCGCTATTGCGGCGCTAGCGGTGTATTTTTATTCTGCGTCGAGCGATGAACCCGAAGTGACGGAGCAGATAGCACTGCCGCCTGAGGTTCAAGCCCCTGAGCCGGTGCTGGAACCTGAGGTGCTAGCACCCGAAGCGCTTTCACCCGAACCGCAAGCATTGCCTACGCCAGAACCAGAACCGCCTATCTTTGTGCTCCCGCTACTTGATGAATCAGATCAGCTGATTCGAGATGGCGCGGTGAGCCTGACACGACATGAGGGGATTAACCCGTGGCTGGGTCCCAATGAGCTGATTCGAAAATTTGTCGCTTTCGCCGATAACGTGGCTCATGGGCAGGTTGCCAAGGCGCCGGTCCGTGCGTTGGCGCCAGAAGGGGCTTTTCTGGTTAGGCCGCTCCCCTTATCGTCTCCGGGCATTGAGCGCTTTGAGCTCGATAAAGTATCTTTTGATCGTTACGATCGAATCACCGAAATTGTGATCTCGGTGGATCAGCGGCGCGCAGCAGAGTTTTATCACCTGCTCAAACCCTTGGTTCAAGAAGCCTATGGTGAATTAGGCTATGGCGATAAACCCTTTGACGAAGTGTTCTTCCAGTCGATCGGGCAAATATTGGAAGCCCCAATCATTGAAGATCAGATTGTGCTGGTTCGCCCCTCAGTGATGTATCGATTCGAAGATGAAAACCTGGAAAACCTGAGTGCGTTACAGAAGCAAATGATCCGTATGGGACCTCGAAACACACGTTTGATTCAGGCCAAAGTGAGAGAGATTGAGCTTGAACTTCGCGAGATGCTGGACCAATGAATTCCACAATGCGCTTTGCAACGAACTCCTCAATAAACGGTTAGCCTCGAGATGACACTTCCGCTAGCTGATTACACGGTGTTAGATCTGACGCTCGCGCGAGCCGGACCTGCGGCGGTCCGCTTGCTCTCTGACTGGGGCGCGAATGTCCTGCGAATCGAAGCACCATTGGGTGATCAATCCGGTGATGTTACCGGCGGTGCGCTTAGCGCAGACTCCCAAAATTTGCATCGAAACAAGCGTGCGATGACGATTAATCTTAAATCCGATGATGGGCGAGCGTTGTTTCTGGATTTGGCCAAAAAAGCAGACATCGTGGTTGAAAACTTTCGGCGCGATGTGAAGTATCGCTTGGGTGTCGATTATGAATCGGTGTGCGCGGTAAACCCTGCGATCGTCTATGCCAGTATCTCCGGTTTTGGACAGGAAGGTCCCTATAGTGATCGCCCCGGTGTCGACCAGGTGGTGCAGGGCATGAGCGGGCTGATGTCAATCACGGGTGAACCGGATAAAGGCCCCATGCGCGCAGGTATCGCGATCAGTGACACTTCCGCCGGTATGTTTTTAGGGCAGGGTATCTTGATGGCGCTGCTGCACCGTGAGAAAACAGGAGAGGGGCAGTGGGTCCACACGTCCTTGCTGGAGTCCATGCTGAATAAGCTGGACTTCCAAGCTGCTCGCTACACTATGAACGGCGATGTTCCTCGCCAGGAAGGTAACAACCATCCAACAAACTCTCCCATGGGTGTCTTCGACACGATCGACGGTCAAGTCAATCTGGCAGCGAGTACAAACAAAATGTTCAGGGCGTTGACGGGTGCGCTGGGTCAAGAACATTTGGCTAAGGATGCACGCTTTGAGACAGCAAAAGCTCGGGTTGAACATCGTCAGCTATTGTGGGGAATCATCAACAAGCTAACCCGCACGTATTCAACCGAAGCGCTGGTGGGAACAGCTAACCAAGCGGGTTGTCCCTGCGGTCCGATCTACGATATCCGAGAGGCATTTAGTGACCCGCATGTTCAGACGCTGAAGATGACGCGTCGGACACATCGAGATGAGCTAGGCGACTATCAACTCGTCAGATCGCCCATTAATATGAGCCGTTTCGACACCGACGAGACGTTTGATAGGCCCGGCCCGGTGCGAGGCGAGCATACTACTGAAATACTGCTCGAAATGGGTTACACCGACGCACAGATCCTAGACCTTCAATCCAAGGCAGCGATTTAAGCCATGAAACTAGAAACCACTAAAATGCTCGCAGAAGTTAAGGAGGGTATTGGCTGGGTAACCTTTAACCAACCTGAAAAACGCAATGCCATTTCGCTTGAAATGTGGCGCGGCCTCGCTGTAATCCTTGAATCGTTTGCGCATGATCAAAATGTGCGTGTTGTCGTGATGCGAGGGGCTGGTGATAAGGCATTTGTGTCCGGTGCAGACATTTCCGAGTTTGATACCAATCGGTCCAACGCCGCGCAAAAAGAGGCCTATAGTGAGGTTGCCGCTGAGGCAAATCGATGGCTGGCTCGGCTCGATAAACCCTTGCTGGCACTCATACAGGGATATTGTATTGGCGGTGGTCTTGCGACTGCGCTCGCTGCTGATGTCCGTTTTGCGACGACTGACGCCACATTTGGTATTCCTGCCGCGAAATTGGGACTGGGATATGAGTACCAAGGATTGAAGCGCCTTGTTGATATTGTCGGGCCATCAAGGGCAAAAGACATCATGTTTAGTGCTCGTTTTATGTCGGCAGATGAGGCTCTGCAGATGGGTCTGATCAACAGAGTATGCAGCCGGGAGCAAATCAATGAAGACATTAAAACCTATGCGCAAACCGTTGCAGGAAATGCTCCTCTTACCGTCAAAGCAGCGAAAGCGGCTATCAATGACGCGCTCCGAGAACCCGGAAAGCAGGATAGGGCGGGTGTCGACGAGATGATTGATGCCTGTTTTGATAGTGAAGACTACGCTGAAGGCCGAGCGGCCTTTGCTGCGAAGCGAAAACCCGTTTTTCGGGGACGCTGATCTGATTCGCCTTGATTGCCGTAAGTCATTAAACATATTAGTAAAGCGCCACTCATGAAAGCACGCCTAGAGAAGTCTCACTTAATTATCGCATTGTCAGGAATATTGTTGCTGGCAGGCTGTCTTGCAGCGCCCGGCTTTGAAGGCCCTTCGATGAATAATTTTGACGGCACTCACTTCAAAAATCGGACCGCGATTCAGCGGGGTCCCGCGGACATGGCGAGACTTTCCTTTGAAGCACTCTCGGAGATGTCTGACTGGCCTGAGTGGGTCGATACTTCGATGGGGTCTGTACCAAACAGTTCCAAGGGGATTGTGGTCACGTTCGTTAACCACGCCACACTGTTGCTGCAGATAGGAGATGTGACGGTCTTAACCGATCCTGTTTATGCCGAGAGAGCGTCGCCATTTTCTTTTGCCGGTCCGAAACGTGTTCATGCCCCTGGTATTCCCCTGACCGAATTGCCGGATGTGGACGTCATTCTCATCAGTCACAATCATTACGATCACCTGGACCTTGAAACGCTGAAAGCGATCCGCGATCAGCAAGTGAATCGAGGCAGTAAGCCACCTCTTGTGCTGGCCGGTCTCGGCAATGGCGCGCTTCTGGATTCCGAGGGCATCGAAAATAACATCGAGATGAACTGGCGCGATCAACAGGAGCTTTTTGGCTTGGGGTTCCATTTCACTGAGTGTCGGCATCGATCAGGACGTGGCATCTTTGATCAGAACAAAACGCTCTGGGGTTCATTTGTCATCGAATCACGATTGGGGAATATTTATTTTGCCGGCGACACGGGATACGATCAGCAATTTAACGAAGCGGCAGAACAGTTTGGTGAGTTTGCACTTGCCTTGCTTCCGATCGGAGCCTACGAGCCTCGTTGGTTTATGGCAGAGATCCATCTGAATCCGGCAGAAGCGGTTCAGGCCCATTTAGATTTAAACGCGCGTCAAAGTATTGGCATGCACTATGGAACCTTCCAGTTAACTTTCGAGGCGGTGGACCGACCAGTCAAAGATCTCCGGGTGGCGCTCAAGGAAGCGGGTTTGGCAGACGAGGAATTCTGGGCATTTGAGCCAGGACAATCCCGAAGGGTTAAGTGAATACCGAGTTATTGTCGGGTTCTGCGGGTTTTACATCTTGGTTGTGGAGCCTTCAGCGGGGATTTAAGAGCCTTCAGCGTCGTCAAAAGCCCTCGCAATCTATCACGTGCTGCTAGCGTTCCGACAGCGCTGCTGCCTGAGCTCGCTTCAAAGGCTTGAGTATGTAATCCATCACAGTTTTCTTGCCTGTCATGATATCTACCGTTGCCACCATCCCGGGAATAATGGGAAGAGGATTCGTTTCTGAACCAAGGTGATTCTTATTCGTTCGTACACGGATCTGAAAAAAGTTTTCGCCTCTCTCATCGGTAATTGAATCGGCGCTGATCAGTTCAAGCACAGAATCCAGACCCCCATAAATCGAAAAGTCGTAGGCGGTGAGTTTCACGGTCGCTTGCTGTCCCGGATGTATGAAAGCAATATCTGATGGGCGAATTCTCGCTTCGACCAGCAACGTGTCGTTCAAAGGCACAATCTCCATGAGTTTCATCCCGGGCTGAATCACCGCGCCTTCCGTATTGACGAACAACTGATTAACCGTGCCATCGACAGGCGATTTGACCGCTGTTCGGTTGACTCGGTCTTCAAGCGTCACATTTGAAATGTTGAGTCGTTCCAATTCGGTTTGTGCTTCGTTTAACTCTGCCTGAGCCGCGCCGAGAAACTGTTCGCCGCGTTCCCCAATTTTTTGATCCGCTTCGGAAACCGCCGCTTCGGAACCCGGAATAGCTAGTCTGGTCTCTTCTAGTCGGCCCACGGAGTCATTTACTGCCGCCTGTAGCCGGAGTAGTTCCACTCTTGAGACTGCACCTTTTGCAACCAATGGTTCTGTGAGATCAAGTTCTTGCTGGGCCAGCGCTGCATTTTTCGAGAGTTTGTTTTCGGCTGCCCTGAGTTCAGCTAATCCTTGTTCATATTGCGTGCGCTGCTGTCTTAGAATGTGTAGTGCCGATGACAGTTCTCTTTGCCTGGACTGATAAAGTTGTAATTCGTTTTCCAATAGTCGTGAGAGTGCGGGTTCGTCATCAACATCGTAGGTAAAGGGCGTATTCGAAATTTCTGCTTTCAGTCGTGCGATTCTGGCCCTTAAGGCGTCGGTTGTATGTTGGCCTTCCCGGAACGAGGACGCGAAGCGAGTATCGTCCATTACGAGCAGGGTTTCGCCTGCGGACACGGACTGGCCCGCTACTACGTTGACCTTGGCAAGAATCCCGCCTTCAAGGTTTTGTATGATTTGAATCTGGCTGGACGGAATCACGCGGCCCTCCGCGTGTGCGACTTCATCGAGCGTCGCAAAATTGGCCCAGACAATCGCGATTAGTACAAAAGCTGCGGTTAACCACAGTATGGCGTGACTAGTGACCGGCAGCGTTTCAATTTCTGCGGCATAGGTGTCCGGCATGAATTGGATGTCGCGTTGATTGCTCATGCGCTTTGACCCGCGAGTAGTTTGAGCACGTCATCTCTTGGTCCATCTGCGATGACTTTGCCGTCATGGAGTACAATCAACCGATCAACCAGGGTGAGCATGGTGGCCTTGTGGGTGACGAGAATCAGAGATCGGTCTTCCAGATACTGGCCGATTTCCTGTTTAAAATGATTTTCGGCCGTGTTGTCCATCGACGCGGTAGGTTCATCCAGAATCAAGACGGGCGCTTGATTAATAATGGCGCGTGCGATCGCTACTCCCTGGCGTTGTCCGCCTGATAGATAACTGCCTCGCTCTCCGACATTCAAATCGAATCCTTCCGGATGAGTATTCAAAAAGTCGAGTATGCCGGCGATTCGCGATGCTTCAAGAACGGCCTGGTCGTTGGCCAGCGGTGTGCCCAGCACGATATTCTCTCGAACCGTCCCGTTGAACAGTGATATTTCCTGTGGCACGTAGCTGACGTTACGTCGTAAGTCGGTTGGATCTATTTGATTGATATCAGTATCGCTAACAAGAATCGCGCCTTCGGTGGGCTCGTAATAGCTGAGAATCAGTTTTTGCAGGGTCGTTTTACCTGAGCCCGTTCTGCCGATAACGCCGACTTTTTCCCCGGCGGATATTTTGAAACTAACGTTCTGTAGCGCGTGTACCTGCTGATTGGGGTACTTGAAGGAGACCTGCTTGAACTCGACGTCGCCACCAATGTCGGGCCGATGCAGGAAGTTCTTGTCTGCTGGTCGTTCAACGGGGAGTTTCATGATTCGGTCAATTGCATTGAATGCGGCGACAGAATGATGATAGCGCGTAAGGATTGACGCAACCTGTCCCATGGGGGCGAGGCACCTTCCTGTCAGTATTGTGCACGCGATGAGCCCGCCGACACTCAGTGTGCCATTAATAATGCCGTAAACACCCAGTGCCACTATTCCAACGGTAGAGAGTTGTTGCACGAGTTGCGCCATGTTCATCATGCTGAGGGATAGAAACCTTGACTTCAGTCCCAGTTTCGCCATCCGCGCGTTGAAGGTTTCCCAGCGTTTCTGCATGACGCCTTCAGCGCGTGCACCCTTTATAGTATCCAGCGCGCTGAGTACTTCGATCAGCATGGCATGTTTTGCCGCGCCTTCTTTGAAGAGTTGGGTAATGTTTTCCTGCAATGGTCGCTGCAAACTCAATCCGGCGATGATGATGAGCGGAATTGCGATGAGAGGTACCAGTGCCAGATTGCCGCCGATGAAATAAATCAGTAGTACGAATAGAATGACAAACGGCAAATCGATCAGTGCGACCAGCGTGGTAGAGGTGAAAAATTCTCGAAAAGTGTCGAATTCCTGCAGGTTATTGGCGAACGAACCAACTCTTGCAGGGCGTTCACTTAATTTTATATCCATCACGCGTGCAAAGGTTTCAGAGGACAGCATGATATCTGTCCGTTTGCTCGCGGCGTCAACAAAGTATCCCCGAAGCGATTTCATCAGAAGGTCGAATATAAAGACGATTCCAACACCGGACGCTAGTACCCAGAGGGTTTCAACGGCGTGATTGGGGATGACGCGATCGTAAACGTTCATGATAAAAAGTGGCGTGACCAAAGCAAAAAGATTAATCAGTAGTGAGGCGACGAGTACTTCTAGATAGAGATTTCGGGATTTCTGCACGGTTCGCCAGAACCAGCTACCGTCTCTTGGAATAACGGCGATTTCCTCAGCGTCTTGTGCAGGCTTGATAAAAAAGCAATGGCCTTCGTAGCGTTCGACAATGGTGCTGGCTGGTATTTGATGCGGCGTTTCCTCGTCGTCAAAAAAGAGTACAGATGCTTCATCATCCTGGCGTTCGATCAGGATGCAGGTGGCATCCTCCTTGAGGGTTAGCACCACGGGAAGCAGCATGTCGGTAATCGATTCTAATTCTCTCTCAACGTACGAGGCCTTAAAGCCAGCTGCTGCTGCGGCACGGATAAAAAGAGCAGGGGTCAATCGCCCGTCTTCGAGAGGTAAGCCCGCGGTCAGGCTCTCTGCGCTGCGAGGTTTATGATGCAGGCGCGTCATTGCCACCAAAGCATCAAGCAGAGGGTCTTGGATCGTTGTATTGACGGTGTCTTGCATGGATGAAGTATATCATTTGCCCGAGGCTTCATTGCGCTAATGAAGCACCATATCCTGAACCCGATTTCCCGCGTCCACCGGTTACCGTATTTCTTGGCTGTTATACTATCTCCATGAAAAATGAATTTCATAAAATGCGCTCTCACTTGGCGGTCAGCATGATTATGCTCATGCTGTTTTTTGCTTTGAGTGTGAGAGCTTCTTCAGAAGCCGTTAGCTTGTCTTCATCGAAAGCCGTTAGCGTGTCTTCATCAGAAGCCGTTAGCTTGTCTTCATCGAAAGCCGTTAGCGTGTCTTCATCGAAAGCCGTTAGCGTGTCTTCATCAGAAGCCGTTAGCGTGTCTTCAAAAAAAGCCGTTAGCGTGTCTTCAAAAAAAGCCGTCAGCGTCGCGCCAATAGAAGCCTTTAGCCAGGCGCA
>JBLIIB010000120.1:0-11039 GCA_047634795.1 Candidatus Azotimanducaceae bacterium
AGATAGGCTCGGCGTAGCGCCCGATCAGTGTCTTGTTATGGAAGACAGCATCAATGGCGTGCTCGCGGCCAGAAGTGCTGGCATGAGAGTCATTGGCTTTACCGGCGGGGGGCATTGCCTGCCGGGTCATGCGGATCGGCTCACCCATGCCGGCGCTGAACGCGTTGTCGACCATTTCTCTGAGCTCAGCGTGACCTGATGGCGAACAACCCCGGGAGCGAGGCTAAAAGTCTCCCACCCCGGCCTGCTGGCGCATCCACATCGCTATTTTTTAGCGAAGATCCAGGGAAGGTCAAGAAATGTCTTAATCCCAGGTTCCGCAGCAACCACTTCAGGAATGGCATTCATCGCATGCATGCCGGTGGCAATACCACCATCATCCATAAACGCAAAATCACTTTCGATTTCAAAGTTAATATTGGGACGCCCTTTGAAGCGGATCCAGTTGCTGCCACTTATCCAGGTCGGCGCCACGTCAGGATGAATGCGCCAGACTGTTTCATGCGCGATCACTTCCTTCCCCTCAGCCATTCCTGACCATCGCCAATGTTGAGCCGCGACAGTGCCAGCTCGCACAGTACCCGCAGCCACTTCAAGGTCCCGGTCCGCCAATTCCGTTTCGAGCGAACTTTTGATCTCGGTCACGCCCATATCAAGCGCATCCGCCACCATTTGCACGCTTTCTGCAAACAACCCATCCAACCATCGCTTCTGGCCTGCAATCTTTTCTTGGAATTCTTCAGGCGTAGCGTTGAAACCCATCGCACCAAACATGATTTCGGGCGAGGCGTATTGATCAAACCGAGAAACTTCCTGAACGTGGATGTGATCGATCCGTTCACACAGTGCGCTGATGGTCAGCGGCAGAAGATCGCCCATCCACCCCGGATTCAGCCCCGTAGAATGGAAGGTACTCCCACCCGCCTGGCACGCAGACTCGAGCCGTCCGACCAATTCCGGTCCATAAACTTTCGGATACATATACCCTACAACCGTAATCACGTTTTTCCCTGCGGCCAGTAATTCGCAGAAATCCTCAATGTCCTGATCGGGGTTGTCGCCCGCGACCAGCGAGGGCAGCGGAGTATGAATGACAACATCAGCAGAGGATTGTTTAATCGTCTCAATATCTCGTGTTGCGGCGATACCCTGCGGCGCCGCCCCAACCAGCTCGCCGATATCAACACCTGCCTTGGACTCGGAAAATACATGCATACCGACCAATGCCAGAGACTCCCGATCTATCGCCGCCCTTGCCGTTGTCTTACCTACGCCACCTGCGGACCATTGAAACACCTTGTATGTCATCGCCAACTCCTATTGTCTAAATCAGTTGTCTAAAGCGGTTGTCTATATCAGTTGTTTAAACCGATGGTCAAAACCGATGATCTAATTTCCTACACGGGTGATGCGTAGGCTAGTTACCACAGTTAAACCGGATTACACGCCACTTAACAACCACTGTCAGCGTCACGCATGACAGCGACAAAATAGTGCCTGAATTCAACTAGGAACGCTTACCTCTTGGGCCGCTTGGGTTAAACTTTGTACATCTCCAGATCAAATTTTGATCAAAACGTCAGCTGAAGCTATTTCATTAAAACAGGTGAACAAATGTCTTTAAAAAAACGTATCGCAGTCACATTACCCGCAGGTCCCAAGGTCCAACACACTATTGACCGGATCAAATGGGCTGAAGACAACGGCATCAGCGACGCCTGGTTCGGTGACGCGGGTGCCCCTGATTCTCTGACAATGGCCGCAGCAGTCGGCGCTCACACGACGACGATTCGAATCGGCGTTGCAGTGACCCCGGTTTATACCCGCTCGCCATCGGTTCTCGCTGCCACAGCAAATGTCATCAGTCAGGTGATGCCGGGCAGATTTGTGATGGGTCTCGGCTCATCGAGCCAAACAATTATGGGACAGTGGAACGGTATTCCACTTGATAGACCACTCACTCGCGTTCGTGAAACCGCAACGCTCGTCAAAACCATGCTCACCGGCGCAAAAACGGATTTCCAGGGCGAAATACTCAGCAGCCGGGGCTATCGCCAGCCACCAATGGATAACCCACCCCCGGTATACATTGGTTGTTTAAGACCCAAGATGATCGAAATGGCCGCTGAAGTCGGCGACGGTGTGATCTTTAACCTATGGCCAAAAGGCGCTCTGCCCAAGATGATTGATGCGGTTAAAGCAGGCGCCGAAAAAGCCGGCAAGAATTGGGAGGATGTTGAAGTTGTCAACCGCGCCATGGTGCTCTGCACCGACGACAAGGCCTATGGAAGAAATCTGTTCCGCGCAGCGTTTGCGCCCTACTACGCGACCCCTGTCTACAACAAATTTCTGTCCTGGGCCGGTTATCAGGACGCCGCCAATACGATCGCTGCGGGATGGGCCGAAAAAGACCGTGAAAAAACCAGCGGTGCACTCACCGATGAGTTGATCGATGAAATTGCGATCATCGGCAACGAGGAAGAAATTAGAGCCCGAGTTCAGGAAGATTCTGACGGCGGCGTACATACGCATATCATCGCGCCGTTGGCCGGGAATGCCGAAGATGTCGAGCGAACTTTCAATGCCTTCACCGCTGACAAATTCACATTTAGATGAGCCAATCGAATGAACCTGGTTTAGGGATAGGCAGCGCAACCTACGACGCCGTTGGCAAAGCCGACGGCGTCGGCAGTTTGATTGACGCTTTTTATACCCTGATGGAAAAGGATAAAAAATTCGTCACCATTTGGACCATGCACCAGAGGTCAGGCGCAGAAGCTAGAGACAGGCTGGCCCGGTTTCTTTCAGCATGGATGGGAGGCCCCAGGACCTATAGCGAGACTTACGGACCCATCAATATTCCCGGGGTCCACGGCCATCTTGATATCGGTGTCACCGAGCGTGATCTTTGGCTTGAATGCATGAATGAGGCGATGATTGAGCGCGGCATGCCGGAGACCCTTCGTCGTTATCTAAACCAGCAACTCAGCGTTCCGGCCAACCGCATTGTCGAGAGATGCGCCAAGGCTAAGTAGGTAGATCAAACGATCGAGTTTACCGGGCTACAATCCGCAAAAAAGTTGTTCAGTAAAGCGAGGGAACAATCCCGTCCGACTGCCTTTGCTTGTTATGTGCCGGGCCATCAGGTTTCATTGATTTATAAAGGGATACACTTTCCGTAGAATCCTGCCTTTGGATCAGGATTAGACCACAGCAGATGTACAGCACGAAATCCATTTCCCTCGTCAATTAAGTTATTCATGTGCGCGCCTCCAGCACCAAGTTCTTCGACTAAAAGAATCATTACTTCTCCGTCCGGTGTAACTAGCTCAGCTAATTTTTTTAGAGGGTTACTTCCATTTGCACCAATGATTACTGGCTTTGGGAGCCTTGGATCGCTGATAGTAAACTGCAAACTATCGTTTTCAGATTTTAGATTTTAGACTACACCTATAAGTATGAGCTTCCGCAAAAGCTAGTGCCGGCACAGAAAGTAAAAGTATTAAATTCTGTCGCGTGATAAGTCCTTCATTTTTTGTTCGCCTCTCATAGGCACACAAGGAGGCTGTAGAAAAACCCCAATTTTGGAAGTGCTTCAAAAAAGGCGGTTTTCTTCGCGCTGAGATTGGACTTGTAGCAGTCCCATTTGCATCTTATCTAATGAAAATAAATGCTATTGCACTGTACGCGCCATGACAAAACGTAGTGGGGTTTTTCTACAGCCTGAACACCCGGTTAAGCGGCGAAGACGCCGAGGATCAAATTGTGAGTCACAATTTGACCGCAGGTGCTTCGTCGGAGTGAGCATAGCGAACGGCTTCAACTGACTGTTAGATGCCGGCTCATACATATGATTCTGCCTCCATGATTTGAATACCTTAAACCTAGCTGGAGGTGTCGTAAACCAATCTGGTTGGTAAAAAGTCACAAACTCAGCGGGTCTAGCCAAGCACTGCGCCCTCTTGCCGAGCACTGGCCCAGGCGTGTTTCGAGAAGAAGTAGGTTGATTTACTCGAGACGATCTTTGACCTACAGGCGATCTAGCTCTGATCGGTTCACCGAGGCAACAACAAAATCAATTGATATCACTTCGCCCTACCTCAATGCTAAAGCCAATGGCTTTCGACTCTTGAACGGTGAGGCATCTAACATTTGTATCTATGTATTCGTGATTCAATCATTGCACCCGATATCTCCAATTTGTAAAACAAACCATATAAAGAAATCAAATTCATTCAACTACTTAACTCACTAGCCATCATATCACCCAAATTTTTCCATCAACGTGACTGTCATCCGCAATCTCGTAAATGTCCAGCAAGCCTTAAAACTAGGCGCATAGGCGTGCCATAGCTAGTATCACAGTCATAGTGACGCAAAACTCTCACACAGGAACTCGCAACAACCAGTAAGAAAAGGCAAAGTTTCAGCACTCCGATGAGACGACGGTTCAGATGCACAACAAAAAGGATAGACGTTCAGGCCAAAGTCTTATGTATAAGTGCAGAATGTCTGTACAGGAGCACCCCTGCGGATTGATCCATGGTTGTGATATCGTGCCGTCCAATTGCAAACCTTAACTATCCTATCTCGCAACGGAGCATCCATGTCTGATCAATCCACTAACTACGACGACGTCAAACAATATCGACTAGACCCTGAACGTGAACAAGAACTCATCAATTCCGCCGGCGAGTGTGTCTTTATCTGGGCTAACAAAGCGGGCCACCCCATTGGGGTCATCACCGCTTACGTACCGGTCGATGGTAAAATCTGGATGACCGCGACGAAAGAACGCGTCCGCATCAAGGCCATTGCCAGAGACGGCAGATCATCCTGCGTCTTTACGAGCAAAGGGACTCATATGGGTGGCGGCAAAACGGTGACCTACAAGGGCCATACCGTGATTCACGAAGCGCAGGAAACCAAGCTGTGGTTCTACAACATGCTGGCTCAAGGCATGGCTATGAGCAAAGACGACGGCAACGAATTCACCAAGAACCTGAAACCCGAACTTTTCGTCAAATTTCTCGATACCCCGGAACGTATCGTACTGGAATTTACGTCTGAGCTTTCAATCCCCTTCGATGGCGACAAAATGGCCGCCGGAACCGCAGCAGCCTATGCTCAATTTGCCGCAGAAGCCGCGGCAGAAGCAGAAAGCTAAACGATAGCCTAATAAACTATGACCTCAACGAGATCGCAAAGCCTGTGATCGCACGAACCGTTGCCCCATAAATGTCGGGTGTCACATCAGGAAAACTGACGTCACCCGCATGCGGCGTACCATGCACGGTTCGCGCAACGGCTGACACACCAGCAGCGGTTAACTTTCGATAAAAAGCCAAACCTTCATCCCGCAAGGGATCGAGTTCATTGACCGAAATAATATGAGGCGGCAGCCCCACCAGGTCTTCTGGTGTTGCCTGTAAGGGCCAAGCGAGAGGATTGCCGGCGTTGTCGCCCGTTGGATCGTAAACCTTAACAAGACTACTCATCATCGGCCCGTCGAGCATATAGCCATCGTTTTCCCTCAATGACAGCAGTGACTCCGGTGGATTGGCGTAAGTACCGGAGATGTAGGGACACATGGCAAAAACCCCACTGATCTCATCACTCCAACCCTCCTGCTTTGCTTTTAGCGTTGTCGCTATCGCAAGATTGCCACCACCGGATTCGCCTGAAATTACGATATTCGATATGCCCAGTTTTGCTCGATTGGCATAGGCCCAACGCGTTGCGCTCGCGCAATCGTTAAGGCCCGCGGGAAACGGATAATCCCCAAGTAGACCACCGCCGTTTCTAAACTCCACACCGATCACCACCAGACCAGAAGCCGCCAGGGTCTTGCGCAACCTGGTAAAACCAGGGTCCCTCGCGGACATCAACACCATACCGCCACCGTGGGTATGCACGATGCAAGGTAAGTCACCATCTCGATCTTTGGGCCGATCCACAAAAAGAAAAATATCGTTGCCGTCATTGCCTTTAATCAAGACCTCTGAGCTGTCGACAGACGAGAACGCCGGCATTATTTCGAATTCCATCTCATGAGAAAGCGCCGCTGATGCCTCGAATTGTGCGCAATAAGCCAACGCGTCTTCATAACTCGCGTCGCTGCCCGGAGGCTCAGCTGCAGGCTCTAACTCGGCTGCTAGCGCTGCCATAACCATGGCAGCCGCAATTCTCGGGTCGGCACGCTCGTCTGTTTCAAACGTTGATTCCGGATTACCTAGCTTGCCAGGTCCTTTGCTCATATCACTTCCTTTGGTTTTCTTATCTTGGATGAACATGTTTGTGATTGACGGTGACTCCTGCGACAAACCTGCTTAATCAGAGGTTCCCTAGTGCCCGCCGCGATCGCCCCAGATTTCCGTCAACCTGCGATCTCTACCACAGCTTGTTCGATAAAACCGGTATCGAATTGGATTCTTCAGATAGTAATCCTGATGCCCAGCTTCTACCGGCCAAAAACTCGACACGGGTAAAAGTTCCGTCACTACTGTCTGCGACTCAAATTCTTGCATCACAGCGTCTTTGGATGCTTTCGCTTGGGCTCGCTGATTATCATCCGCAAAAATTGCACTTCGATAACTCGGCCCCTTGTCGCAGAATTGCCCGCGATCATCAAACGGGTCGATGTTGTGCCAGAAGACTTCGAGTAACTTTTCATACGAGATCTTCTCCGGATCATAGGTGACCTTGACGGCTTCATAGTGCCCTTCATGATTTCCGCTGTAGGTGGGATTTTTCAACGTCCCACCGGTAAACCCGGAAACCGCATCGCTCACACCCTCCAGATCTTGATAGGCCGCTTCGACACACCAAAAACATCCGCCCGCGAAAATCGCTGTGTCCGCATTCGCGCGCAAGGCTCCGGATAAAAGCATCGTGGTAACGATGAATATCGTGGTTACTCTGATCAACTCAAGTATCCCCTTAGTCAAAAATAATTTGGAATTAAAAGTGTAGGTATAAAAGTGTAGTGCCAACATGCAACCTATCACCGCACTATGTGGAAACGGCAACAACCAACCGTGTCAGTCTAGCGCAACAACTCATCACAATTAAACGATTCCATCGCCATCAGCGCGCGCTCCAGCGTCACGGAGCCAAGTTGCACGCCCCGCTCGTTTCCCTGGTCAAGCGTGCCGCATATAGCGATTGGTGTAATCACCGTAACCAGCAAATTGTAGCGGTAATGCTCAACGCATTCATCAAAGCTGTAACCTTTAACGCCTTCATCAATGAGGGTTTCATGATAGTGCCTTAGCGCTCGAAGCTCGGTGTCACCACGTTGGTCCGCATCGCATCCACCCGCACTGAAATAGGCGATATCATGTGTTCCGTTACCACCCGTAGTGTTCTGCCAATCAAACGCGATGATGTCAGGCTCAGATGCCGTACCCACCAGAAACATGTTATCGATACGATAGTCGCCGTGGATAATAGTCTGCTCCCCGGACATTGCCCGTAAAAAAAGATCGCCGTATTGCTCGCCGACTTTTTGAATCAAACTCTCTCGGCCGCCGTGAAAATGATCAGCAAAATTCTCCAGGGTCGGCGCAATTCCGGGTCTTAAAATACTATCGCGGCGAAACAGAACAGTTCGCATATCAACCTGATAATTCAACCAATCGTACTGCGACGTGCGCCCCCAGAATCGGGCATGGAGTTGAGCCGCTCGCTCAAACGCGACCAATCGCTCCTCAACACTACACCCCTTAATTTGATCGCCTGCGGTGGCGTCACCAAGATCTTCTAGCACGAGCAGGAAATCCTGATTATCAGGATCCACCGCCGCATAAAAGCAACGTGGAATCGCCACCGGTGTTTCATCTGCGAGATTCCGGTAGAAATTGATTTCGTTACTATAAAAATTCAACCCTTTTGACAACTCGCTATTAGCCGAACGCGCGATACATTTAACGACGAGGGATGTCGAATTGCCTGACTCAAAGGTCAGGTCCGCGCGCGCAATGGAGGACATAAGACCAACACCCTCTCCAAGCCCATTCACATCGACCCCGCTGATCGGTGAAGAAAACTGATGTCCAATAGTCTCCTGCGCGATCTCAAGCGTGAATTCTTCGTACCGTTTGATCACCCTGGACATGGCATACCCCTTTAGCATTCGTCGCCCTATTCCCGTTGAGTGTAACTAAAACAACCCCTTTACCGATACGGTTTCACTAAATCGGCAGGGTGGGCGATTTAATGACTTATCGCCTGCAATCTGCTTAGCTGGCATGATCCACTCTTATTCTAGAAGGTACTCAAAATGACGGATCTAGTCGGCGGCTTCGCGCCAATTTTGACACCCGTATTTGTTCTGGTGATCTGGACGCTTGTGATGCTTGGTTGTCTTGCTGTGACCCGGATACCCTACATGGCAAAACAAAACATGGCCTCAGACGCGGGCGAACGAACCGCCGAACTTGGCGCCATGCTCCCTAAAGAAATTCAATGGAAAGCGGACAACTACAACCACCTACTCGAACAACCCACTGCTTTTTATGCCACGGCGATAGCAAGCGCAATGATTGGACTAGGGGATGGACTCAATCTCTATCTGGCATGGGCGTATGTCGTCTCTCGAGTGATCCATTCCATCGTGCAATCCACAACGAATCATGTCCTAACCAGATTTTTGATTTTTCTACTCGGTTCCTTGTGCCTGCTCGTGATGTCGGTAAACGCGTTACTGCAACTGCTAACGTAGGGAAGCAGCACTAGACGCAAGGACAAAACCACAAGTTATCAGACTAATATTAAGGACCATGAGAACATGAAAACAGGCATTGTATTTCCGCACCATGAAATCGGCACCGACCCACAGGCCATTAAGGCCTTCGCCACAGGTGCCGAATCACTCGGTGCCGATCATATTCTGATCTACGACCACGTTTTAGGTGCTGACCGTGATAGACCCGGGGGATTCGAAGGGCCTTATGACAAGGATGTTCAGTTCCACGAACCTATGACCGCGCTGTCCTTTATTGCTGCCGTCACGTCCACGATAGAACTTGCCACCTCGATTCTGATATTGCCTCAAAGGCAGACAGCCCTCGTCGCCAAGCAGGCAGCAGAGCTCGCCATACTTTCAAGCAATCGTTTTCGAATGGGCGTCGGCGCCGGATGGAACACCATTGAATATGAAGCGTTGGGCGTAGACTTCGCCCAACGAGGCAAACGGCAAGAAGAGCAAATTGAGCTACTCCAGAAGTTCTGGAGTGAGAGTTCATTTTCATTTTCTGGCAAATATCACAAAGTGACCCAGGCCGGCATCAACCCGAGGCCGACTAAACCTGTCCCCATTTGGTTCGGCGGCGCAGCGCCTGCTTTACTCGATCGCTGCGCACGACTCGGCGATGGCTGGTTTCCTCTCATGGCGCCCAATGATGCAGCCGGTGCTGCCATCAGCACGCTAAAAGAAACGCGGGAAGCAGCAGGTCGATCCTGGGAAGGCTTTGGGATTCAGGCCCAGGCTCAGGCTGGCGGTGGAACCCCCGAGCGATGGAAAAAGCACCATGATAAGTGGCAGAACCTCGGTGCAACGCATATCGCCATCGCGACCCACAATGCTGGACTTATTGGCGTCGATCAACATTTGGCAAAATTTGAAGAGTACCTTCAAGCCATTTAATTGATCAGTCAGTACAAGGTCGGAATAATTAGTGCGCCCACATTAATGGGCGCACTAATTATTTAGGAGCGCACTAATATCACGCTAAAAGAGCACCGGCAGTTTCACTTAGACAAGCACGTATTTAGACAGGCACGTATTCTGCATAGGCAGGTTCCCACATCATGTCGTCGAGCAGAGTCTGCAATTCCTGATCTGATTTGAAACTGGCTACGCCATCAGAAACAGCTCTTCGAGCGACTTCAAGTGCCACATGACGAGTCACTTCCCTTAAGCGCGTAACCGAAGGGTAGAGCGAGCCAGTGGCTAACTCTTCTTCTGTTACGCTCTGCGCCAGCGCACCCGCTGCTGCATTGATCATACTGTCCGTCACCTGCCGAGCCTCCGAAGCCAATGCACCCAATCCTAACCCCGGGAAAATAAACACATTGTTGCCCTGGCCGACCACAATCGTTTTCCCGTCTATTTCTACAGGCTCGTAGGGTGAACCCGTCGCCACCAACGCTTTTCCTTTGGACCAAGTTAAGAGGTCTTCGGGCGTTGCTTCAGATAGGCTTGTAGGATTGGAAAACGGCAGAATCACTGGACGCTCGGTGTAAGACATCATCGAATCCACAATGCCCTGATCAAACGCTCCCGGTGATCCGGAAGAGCCAATGAGAACGGTTGGCTTAAAGCGATCAACCACCATGGCGAGATTAGGATCATTCACATCAAGATCAAATTCGCGTGCAAGCTCGCGGGGCCAGGCGATATCTTTTTTGTAACTGTCTTCCGGCACTCGATCACTAATCACCAGGCCTTTACTATCCAACACGGCAATAGTTCGTTGCACTTCCTCATCGGTTAGACCGGATTGGGACAACTCGTCCATCATCTGCCGCGCTATTCCGTATCCAGCAGCGCCTGCGCCGAAAATGACGATACGCTGCTCTGACAACTTCTCGCCCTTAACGCGAAGCGCCGACAACACACCGGCTACCGTCACGGCGCCTGTCCCTTGAATGTCATCATTAAACGACAATATGGTGTTTCGGTACTTTTCCAGCAGCGCGAGCGCGGTGTTGTTTCGGAAGTCTTCCCACTGGATCAAAGCCTTAGGAAAAACCTCTGCGACTGCCTGCACAAACTCTTCGACCAGCTCATAATATTCATCACCGGTAACCCGAGGATGCCGCCAGCCAAGATAGAGCTCGTCATTGAGCAATTCTTCATTGTTGGTTCCCACATCCAGGCACACCGGTAACGTTTGAGAAGGATGAATTCCCGCCCCGGCAGTATAGAGCGCAAGTTTACCGATACTGATAGCCATACCACCGGCGCCCTGATCACCAATCCCCAAAATCGACTCACTGTCTGTGATGACAATCAAACGAACATCGTCGAACGCCGG
>JBLIIB010000121.1:0-10882 GCA_047634795.1 Candidatus Azotimanducaceae bacterium
GACGCGATTGCCGCACGCTACCGAGTAGCACAAACCGTCTCTGATCTCACTTATGCCAGAAGCCGCGACTCCTCTCTGTTTCTGTCACAAGAATACAACACTGATGGGCGGCTGGTCGGAAGCGGCATCTTCATGAAACAGAGACTCAATTTCAACGACAACAGCTCATTGGTCTACGATATAAACTACTTCCCCTCGCGGTGGGATGATACTAGCAGTGACGGTAATGGCGATTTTCGGGTTGAGCCCCGACGGGAAATTGCCGCCTTCTGGAATTCAGATCGAGCAAAACCGGTCCAGATCGAAGTTGGCTATCGATACCGTGAAGAAGAAATTGGCGGGCATCAAGACTTTCTGAAATTTGAGATCAATTGGCGGCCCAGCGACAAATTCTATGCGGGTATTGAATTGGAATACCGCCATCGATCCGATTGGCTAATTCATGACACCGGGCGGAACTTTACGACGTTTCGGGCAGAATACTGGGAACCGGAAATAAAACTGGATTACTTCTTCACCGCGCGACAACAATTCAGAATCTCTGCGCAATGGGTCGGAATCAAAGCCTTCGAACGAGCAAGATGGCAGGTGCCCTTTGGTATGGGTAGTCTAATCTCCGACGCATCAACCACAACAGATAATCGGGACTTCACCATCAGTACACTGGTCTTCCAGGCAAGATATCGATGGGAGCTCGCGCCGCTATCTGACCTCTTTGTTGTCTATACGCGAGGCTCGGATTTACCCAGTCAAACCAATGATACCTTCGGTGATTTACTTCGCGGCAGTTGGACAGACCGTGCGATCGATGTGTTCGTGGTAAAACTTCGCTACAGACTTGGTAGCTAATTTAAAACAATGAACGGAGCACCGCTTTGATCAAACAAATCGCACTCGATCTCGACGGCACACTCGCGCTGGATAACCACGAGGTTTCACCCGCGACGAGAGAAGCACTCTATGCGCTTCATCATGAAGAAGGTGTTCAGGTCGTGATCGCAACCGGTCGGAGATATCGAACCACCCGCTACGTCATCGACAACCTTGGTTTTGACGTGTACGCGGTTTGTAACGGTGGCGCGCTTGTGAAGTCACCGGATCAGAAAACCCTGCACTCTGATGACTTTCATGTCAGTGAACTGGCTCTGTTGGCAAGAGACATAGGACTCACTATTTTTGCGCAAAGAGATGCACACCAACTCGGTGGCGCCGACTTCTTGATCGATCAAAGTAACAACTGGAATGCCTCAACCCAGTTGCATCACACCAACAATCAGCAGTGGTGTGAAGCAAGCGACCTAACGTCAGGAGACGAACGTTTTCTGGTCTGCGGATGTTTCGGCCCAGAAGCTGAACTGGCATTGGTTGAAGCCGCTGTGCATCAACACTTCCCGAATCAGTACAACGTGATACTCGTGCCGCATCTTCAGACCGGCTACTTTTATTGCGAAATATCACAGAAGCACGTGGATAAGTGGACCGGACTAAGCCGGATACACCCTCGCTATCAGATGACGCACGACGAGATATGTACGGTTGGTGATCAGCTTAACGACATGGCTATGGTGCAATCTTGCGGACACGGGATTGCCATGTCAGACGGCCATAATGACCTGAAAAAAATCGCCCGCTTCGTCTGTGGGCCGAACGACAAAGATGGCATTGTTGACGCCGTGAATTACGTAAGACGGGTGAACGCAAACCAGTAGCGACCCCATCCAGAAAATATTCCTGAAACGCGATGACGCTGATGGCTGCGATAAAAGTCCTCGGATAATGCCGATCAACAGGCTCAACACTGCTGCAAGATACCCTTGCAATGGCTTCGAAGGGAAACGCTCGCGTCATTCCCTTTCGGACATCGATACCAAAATCGTTATCATAGGCGAACGGCGAGATAGAATATCCTGGCAGCTTGCCGCTTATTAGCGGCTCTCATCATCCTGCTGGACTGAGAATTTCCACACAACTTTGGCGATCATTCGACATGGCATTTTGCACACCAAATATAACCGCGGTCATCAACAAAGATATTGGAAGATCACAATGATTAAAGACGAACCTTTGTGGGTATTCGGATACGGCTCCATTCTGTGGAAAACAGATTTCCCTTTCATAGAACGCCGCTTGGCGAAATTGTCCAATCACGGGCGACGGTTTTGGCAGGCTTCAATTGATCATCGTGGAACCATTGAGCTGCCAGGATTGGTGGTCACCTTAATCCCAAATCCGGGTGAAGACTGCTGGGGTGTGAACTTTCGCATATCCAGAGATGAATGGCCTGACGTGATTAGCCACCTTGATCACCGCGAAAAAGGCGGGTACGAACGTCACCAGGTCAGCACGCTTAACGAGCAAAACGAGATCATAAACGCCACCACTTACATTGCTGATCAACACAACTCGAGCTTCATCGGAGAATCACCGCTTGACGTCATTGCGCAACGGATACGAGACGCCTGCGGTCCCAGTGGCTCCAACAAAGAGTATATACTCCAACTTCACCAGACATTGACTGAACTGGGTATTGCAGACGACCATATCAGCAAGCTCGCGCAACTCGTTCGCTAGGACAACTCCCATGAAAATTATCCGCAATATCGAAGACAATTTACCTGAGATGACCGCCTGGAGAAGAGATATCCACGCCCATCCTGAAATCGCGTTCGAAGAGCACCGCACGGCTGAACTTGTGGCAGAAAAGCTTCGCTCATTTGGACTCGAGGTCGCAACAGGTATCGCAGGAACCGGTGTCGTCGGCACGCTGACTCGCGGACGAGGGAATAGGGCCATTGGTTTACGCGCAGATCTGGATGCCCTGTCCATCCAGGAAGCCAACGATTTTGAACACAAATCGAACTATGACGGCAAAATGCATGCATGTGGTCACGACGGACACACGACGATGTTACTCGGAGCCGCCAAGTACCTTGCAGAGGCAGGAGATTTTGAAGGCACGATCTATTTTATCTTTCAGCCCGCTGAAGAAAATGAAGGTGGAGGGCGTGCCATGATTGAAGATGGCTTGTTTGATCGTTTCCCGATGGAATCGGTTTATGGCATGCATAATATTCCCGGCATGCCGGTGGGTAGTTTTGCCATCAAACCCGGGCCGATGATGGCAGCTTTTGATATTTTTGAAATCACCGTGACCGGAAAAGGTGGCCATGCCGCCATGCCACACCTCTCGATCGATCCCATTGTGATCGGTTCAAAAATTGTTGATGCCTTGCAAACCATTGTGAGCAGAACAATCGATCCCCAGGAACCAGCAGTGCTATCCGTTACCCAGTTTCACGGCGGTGATGCCTACAATGTGATTCCGAACGAAGTTTTGATCAAAGGTTGCACCCGCAGTTTCTCACCCCGGGTTCAAACAAAACTCGAAGAACGTATACGCCGTATTGCGCAAGACACATGCAGAGCCTTTGGTGCAGAAGCGACGGTCCACTATGAGCGGCGCTACCCCCCCACAATCAATTCGGTCGATGAAGCACAAATAGCAGGTGAAGTAGCTATTGATATCGCCGGAGCCAGCAAGGTAAACCTCAACCCCAAATCAGCCATGGGGTCAGAGGATTTCGCTTTTATGCTTCAGGAAAAACCGGGCGCCTATATCTGGATTGGTAACGGCGACGGCGAAGGCTCGTGCATGGTTCACAACCCAGGCTACGATTTTAACGACGCTGTTTTACCCATCGGGGCGACATGGTGGGTCAGGATGGCCGAAACCATTCTGCCAAAACTTAACGGGTAATCTGGAACCCCTGACGCGGGAAGTGCACAACGATCCTGCCTGCTAGCTCGTCTGTTCTCGCGACGGCAATCTCATCGATACCGGAGACAATCAGTTCGCCTTTTACCGGTTGAAAGCCATAGTCTATCGGCATGACTGACACTTCTGTGCCTGGCACTATCGCATCAACGAACACAGAATCTATCATTTCATCTGGTTCGAGTGCTTTAGCGATGGCCAATGCATCGGCACTACTCATGGTGGTGACATTGCCATGACCAAACGCTTCGATTCGCGCGTACCAGGCATTCAGCGCATCGAAAGGCACAAAATAGTCCTGTAGGACTTCACGTTGCTTAATAAACCACATCAAGTGGTAGGTCGAGAAGTCGGCGATTGTCGGGGATGCCCCAAACAAATAATCTGCGTGACCCAGTTGCTGATCCACATTACTCAGGTGAGACAGGAAGTAAGGCTCGGCAACGTCGAAGCTCATCGAGAGCTCTGAAGAGCCTTCGGTCAACTCTGCGCGATCCGCAAAAAATGCCGCAGCCTCTGCATCATCCTTAAACAGGGGTTCCATCGCTAACGCACTGGGTTGAAATGCTACCGCCACACAAACTTTAAAAAAGAAGGTATCGGTCCAGTGGGCCATTGCATCGGCAGTTGCCAGGCAGGCTTCAGGATAGATGGGTTTTTCTGGATACATCGCATCAATCGTTCGACATATAATCGCTGAGTCGCAAAAAATGTCAGCCCCCATCTGCATCACCGGAACCTTTCGGTAGCCGCCGGTTAACGGCATTAAATCAGGCCTTGGCATAATGATGCTGGTTGCTGCCGAGTGATACGTTGCGTCTTTGTATCCGAGCAACGCACGGATTTTCTCTGAAAAAGGCGACTCGGGGTATTGATGTAGGATTAGTTCGCTCATGCTGATCATTACCTGTCTAGATACAATAAGAAACACGTTGAGAATATTAACAAGCTCTGCCGTGACAGGTGAACAGTTTTTCTCCTATAGTCACAGGATACAATTCAAGCAAGAAGGGTCACAGCATGGACACACCAAGAATCCCCGCCATTCACGAAGACGATTGGAACGAAGCACAGCTCAAAGTACTGGGTGACCAAAAAATGCGGGGCAATGTACAAAACATATTTCGCACCCTCGCCCACCACGAGCAACTTGCCAAACGCTGGCTGGTATTCGCCAATCACATCTTGTTCAAATCGGAATTATCACCTCGCGATAGAGAAATTGCGATTCTACGTGCAGGCTGGCTAGCAGGTTCGGACTATGAATGGGCGCAGCACATCGTCATTGGCAAGAAGGCTGGTTTGTCTGAAGCCGAAATCGAAGCGATCAAACTGGGCGCCGAAGATGCTATTTGGAGTAATGCAGACCGCTATATTCTTAAAGCCGCCGATGAGCTACACACTGATGTGTTTATCTGCGATGACACCTGGGCGGGTCTGGAGACGATATACAACACGAAACAGATCATGGATCTGATTTTCACCTGCGGACAATACAGAATGCTGGCGGGCGCACTCAAGTCATTGGGTGTACAAATCGACGATGATTTGGAAAGTAGTTAAACTGAAATCAAGCGCGCATTGCCGTTGGGAAATTTCTGTCTAATAGATGCGGAGGTCGGCGGACCGCCGATGAGCAAGCCTAGATAGACATCAACCAGACATTGCCTAAATTTTAACGCTTGGGTCGATCTGGGCCCACGCAAGTTTCGAGAGATCATACGCACCATCGCCCGCTTCTGTTGCTGATTTGCTGGCTGCGGTACCATCCTGTACACGTTTAGCGATTCCCTGAAGAATAGCGGAAAGCCGGAACATGTTAAACGCGATGTAGTAGTCCCAGTTATCGATGCCAGAGCGGCCGGTCCGTTCACAGTAAGACTGAATGTATTCTTCTTCGCTCGGAATCCCCAGCGCCTTCAAATCAACACCCCGTAAGGAATCGCGATAGCGCATACACATATACGCAAAATCACTAATCGGATTTCCCAGCGTACTGAGCTCCCAATCCAACAAGCCAATGACTCTGTTTTCTGTGCCGTGCATCATCATATTGTCAATCTTGGGATCACCGTGAACGATCGTGCAGCTTGTCTTGTCTTCTAACGGAATATTTTTCGGCAGATACTCGATCAGGTTGTCCATGTACGGGTTTTTTTCAGTACGGGTGTATTCGTACTGCTCTGTCCAGCGTTTAAGCTGCCTTGCAATGTAATCGCCGTGCTTCCCGAAGTCAGAAAGCCCCACAGAGTTATAATCCACGCAGTGAAGTTTTGCTACCGCGTCATTGGCGGCATCCCACAATTCACCGCGTTCCTGCGGAGAATACTCTCCGCCCGTACTATCCCAGATTACCCGACCATCGAGATATTCCATGATGTAAAACCAGGTCCCAATGACGTCATCATCAGTACAGAGCGCATAGGTTTTAGCCGTGGGTACGGGTGTGTTCTGTAACGCAGTCATCACGCGATATTCACGATCTACGGCGTGGGCCGATTTGAGCAATTCACCCGGTGGCTTTCGCCGCATGACGTATTCACTACCACCCGCACTTAATAAATAAGTTGGATTGGATTGCCCGCCGGCAAACTCTTCAGCGCTCAGTGAGCCTGTAAACCCTTCGACGTTTTTCTGCATAAAAATTTGCAGCCGATCAATATCAAATTGATGTCGGTCTTGAACCGGTATGGTTCCAATATTGTCTTCCGGGTTAAATTCGGCCACAGCTCGATGCTCTTATTTGATTAGTTAAGTGTTTGATTGTTTGGCTAATTCCAGAACATCATCGTGATGGGTCTTAGTCTTCACCTTTTCCATGACGTGCTTTAATTTACCATCTGGGCCAATGAGAAATGACATTCGATTGATGCCCATGTACTCCCGTCCCATAAATTTCTTCAGACCCCACACACCGTACTTATCGGCAATGGCGTGATCTTCGTCAGACAAAAGGTCAAAGTTGAGATTTTCTTTCTCGCGAAACTTAAGCAGCTTTTTCACCGGGTCCGGGCTGATCCCCAACACGATCACTTTTTGACGGCTCAGTTTAGTTTTTGTGTCGCGAAGACCGCACGCCTGAGTAGTACATCCAGGCGTCATGGCTTTAGGGTAAAAATACACGAGAACGCTTTTCTCACCCTGAAAGTCTTTAAGAGCAACTTTCTCTCCGTCCTGGTTCAGCAGACTAAACGCAGGCGCGGCCATCCCAACTTTAGGCAAGCTCACCTCAGCTAACAGTCCAAGTGTGCCCGCCTCTTAGCAATGCGTTAATGTCCGGCTCAGCGCGCTGTTCACGAACAAACACGCGTTGCTGCTGAACATCATCGGTATAACTTGGTGCAGTCGGATCACAGTAGATGACGCCAATAGGCTCAGGGAAATCAGGTAGCTTCAGACCGCACAACATCAGCGCCAAAACCTTGTTGGTTTCATCATGTACGACAATGTCTGATTCGGAAACACCACCTTCACCAATGGTAGCGACTTCCAGTTTCAGTGTCTTCGCATTGAGTATCAAACCTTTCTGGTTATCAACACCAAAGGTGAGAGGTTTGCCGCCTTCTAGTACCAAACGAGTATCGGCAGCCGTTTTCTTCTCTTTGATCATGTCAAAAATGCCATCGTTATAAACAGGACAGTTTTGAAGAATTTCGACGAAGGATGTGCCCTTGTGCGCATGAGCTCGCTTTAGGAGAGGCCCCAGGTGCTTGGCTTCGGTATCAATGGTTCGTGAGATAAATCGAGCACCCGCACCCAGCGCGAAGGTGCAAGGCTGCAATGGCAAATCAACGGAGCCATCAGGTGTCGACGGAGTTGATGTACCTACCTTTGAGGTCGGTGAATATTGACCTTTGGTCAAGCCGTAAATTTCATTATTGAAAAGTAAAATCTGAAGATCAACGTTTCGACGAAGCACATGCAACATGTGGTTACCGCCGATGCTTAAACCGTCGCCATCTCCCGTGACAACCCAGACATCAAGTTCAGGGTTAGACAATTTCACACCCGTTGCAACAGCAGGGGCGCGACCGTGAATCGTGTGAAAGCCATAGGTGTTCATGTAATAGGGGAAGCGAGACGAACAACCAATACCCGAAATAAATACCTGTTTTTCTTTGGCGATACCCAATTCAGGCATCGTCTTTTGGATAGTCTTAAGGATTGCGTAGTCACCACAACCCGGACACCAACGCACTTCTTGGTCAGAAGCAAAATCTTTTGCTGTTAACTTTTGTACAGGAGCATTCATCTGTTACGCCTCCAGCAACGATTTAATCGCTGCTTCTATTTCTCGAATTTTAAAGGGCTGACCTGATACTTTATTAAGTGCTTTAGCATCAATCAGATACTTGGCTCTAATGACATCAACAAACTGTCCCGTATTCATTTCCGGCATCAATACCTGATCAAAGTTGCTCAACAACTCGCCTAAATTTTTCGGCAACGGGTTCATGTAACGTACGTGGATGTGGGACACATCCATTTTTTCCTGGCGGCAGCGCTTCACTGCCTGGTGGATGGAACCATAAGTAGAACCCCAGCCCAGCACGGCTAACTTGCCCTTGCCCTCACCTAAAGCGACATCCTGTTCAGGAATGTAATTTGCAATCCCGTCGATTTTATTCTTACGGACATCGGTCATTTTCTGGTGATTGTCTGCGTCGTAGGAAATATCGCCGTTATCGTGATCCTTCTCGATACCACCGATTCGGTGCTCGAGTCCGGGTGTACCCGGTTTCGCCCAGACACGCGCCAGTGAGGTGGCATCTCGATTGGCCGGCGTGAAGCCTTCTGGATTGGTTTCAAATTCCACAGGGAATGGTTCGTAATCATTGATGTCGGGAACAAGCCATGGCTCTGATGCATTAGCCATGTAACCATCGCTGAGCAATATCACCGGTGTCATAAATTTAACAGCGAGGCGAACAGCTTCGATCGCAACGTCAAAGCAATCCACCGAGGTGGACGCAGAAATCACGGGCAGTGTTGTATCCGCATGACGGCCGAACAACGCCTGATTGAGATCAGACTGCTCGGTTTTTGTCGGCAACCCCGTGGACGGGCCGCCGCGCTGAGTATTCACTACCACTAACGGCAATTCCGTTGCACAAGCAAGAGAAATAGCTTCTGCCTTGAGCGAAATACCAGGCCCGGAGCTTGAAGTTATTCCCAGCGATCCAGCGAATGACGCCCCGATAGCCGCACAGACCGCAGCAATTTCGTCTTCTGCCTGGAAAGTTACAACATCAAACTGCTTTTGACCTGACAGCGTATGCAGGAGGCTTGAAGCCGGTGTAATAGGATAAGAGGCAAACGTGATGGGTAGGTTCGCCAACTGACCGCCAGCGAGCAGGCCATAAGCCAGAGCATCCGAACCCGTCGTGTTTCGATACAGCCCGGGAGCCACCTGGGCGGGCGGTACCTTGTAAACTTCAACACCCGATGGCAATTCAGCCGTTTCACCGTAGGCGTGGCCGGCATTTAGCGCGGCGATGTTTGCACCCGCAATCTCTGGCTTACTGGCAAATTTCTTTTGTAGGTTTTCGATCGTGATCGTTCTATCACGATCAAACAACCACATGACCAATCCGAGCGTCCACATGTTCTTACAGCGCACCGCAAATTTGTGAGACAGGTCAAAGGGCTTTACTGCTTCAACCACCTGCTTGGAGATCTCAATGGGTATCACCCGGTACGCATCTAGAGAGCCATCTTCGACCGGGTTAGCTTTATATCCTGCACGCGCCATGTTTTTATCAGAGAAGGCATCGACGTCTACAATAACCAACCCTCCTGCTTTCAGATCTTTCAGATTGGTAATCAACGCTGCTGGATTCATAACCACCAATACATCAACGTCATCACCCGCGGTGGTCACGTCTTCTGACCCAAAGTAGATCTGAAAAGCTGATACGCCAAAAGTGGAACCGGCCGGTGCGCGAATTTCCGCGGGAAAATCCGGGAAGGTCGCCAGGTCATTACCATACAAAGCCGTGGCTTCAGTGAAGTTACTTCCCGTGAGCTGCATACCATCTCCGGAATCACCCGCAAATCGCACGACCACAGCACTAAACTGGTCGGCCCCTTCCTGATTGCTCATATCTTCGACTGCAGACATTACTTTTTTACCCTCTTAAAGCGAGAAACCGGTCTTTCACAGGCTGCTATGTTCCGCTGCGTAGACTCGATGATTCAAAACAAATTAAACGGCCCGATATTACCACTCTCGTGGCGAATTCTGGAGCCCACTACAAAAAATAAAGAGGAATTTCAAATCAAAAAAAAGCACGCCTATCAAGCGTGCAGCGAATGGACAACATTTTTTGGAGATCCGTACCCCTGTCGGGGATTAATTTTACATAAAAAACAGGTGTTTGCACAACCTGACCCGGAGCGATTTAACCCTCTATCACCCGCAGTTTCATTACAACAGAACCGATAATGATTTGGTCACCACTGCTGACCGAAACCGGACCCTTTTCGTCAATGGATTGTCCATTGACAGAAGTGCCGTTAGTAGAGCCCAGATCTTCTATAAAGACTCGATGGTTCTTCACGCGAATACGTGCGTGTTTTCGAGAGACATCAGCATGATTGATGATGTACGGCGAATCTTTGGGGTTTCGACCGATTACTACACCATCCTGATCCACGAATTGATCGCCAGAAATTCGGAGCAGGTATCGAATACCGTCATCGTCTCTGCCATCGAGCACATATTCCGAAAGCTCTTCACGATGGATCTCGGTACTACAAGGATTCTCACTCTGACCGCTCCCGGAAACGCCAGGGGGGCGGCTCGATGCGGACCTTTGGCGTGCGAAGAACAGAACAAGACCCAAAACAACCATCAACAAACCGGATAAACCCAGCAGGATCTTCTCTCTGGTATTAGCCGCTTCTTGCTGGTTTTCCAGCAAATTCTCAAATCGCGCCAAGGATTGAAGACGGTCCTCCTCAAATGCCTCGCGTAGCGCCTGAGTTTCACTCCGGAGCACCGTCGTCTTCTCTTCTAACGCTCGCCTCGTATTGTCCGCACGAGCACCGGCCTCTTCAGCCGCGCTTAACGCAGATTATGATCCTTCCCGCGCAAGCCGGGCTTGG
>JBLIIB010000122.1:0-10820 GCA_047634795.1 Candidatus Azotimanducaceae bacterium
CAAGGCTCAGTTTGATGCGACGGTGGGAATACACCCGACAACCGCAGAGGAATTTGTCACGATGCGGGCAACGGTAGGCAGTTGATGAGCCCGGAATGTGCGGTTCTGTGAAGGTCCAGTGAATTGACTCGAAAGGTGTCTCTTGCGGCTAATGCTGTTACCCCGATTGTGGGCGTCGACGGATGCGCTGGCGGTTGGGTGGCTGCAACGTTTCATTCGATTTCGGTGTTTAATAGCATCGACGCGTTGATCGAACATTTTCCCGCCCAGGCCAGGATACTGATTGATATGCCCATGGGTCTACCGGAAATAGGGCCTCGTGATCTTGAGGTCAAGGCCCGGCAATGTCTTCCCAAAGGCAAGTCTTCCAGTGTCTTTGCGATCCCCTGCAGGCGCGCGATCTACGCCGATGACTATCGTCGTGCCTGTGCAATCAATCTGGACGTGCAGGGAAAGAAGTTCTCAATTCAGACTTGGAACATCTGCCGGAAGATCTGTGAACTGGACCGGCTGTTGCTGGCTAAGCCGGCGCTGACGAAACGGGTCTTTGAGTCTCACCCAGAGCTTGCCTTTGCGGTATTGGCCGGTGGTCAAGCGCTCCCACCCAAAAAGAAGATTGAAGGATTCGAAGCGCGCCTCTTGATCTTGTCCGAATATATTCAAGGAGTGCAGCTTCTGGTTGAAACAGCGCTGTCTAACTACCGAAGAGCCACGCTTGCCAAGGACGATGTGCTTGATGCGCTGGTGCTAGCGGTCACAGGTTCGATGGAGCAGACCATTCTTAACGATTCGGCCGACCGTGACGAAAAAGGCATTCCCATCAGGATGCTAATCCCGGCGGTGCGCTAACTGACTAACGGCGTTGCACAGACTTCCCTCAGGCGTTGCGCAGACAGGGAAAGGTGAATTTGCTAAAGTCGCATTGTGCAACACCGCATTCGCTCTAACGCCAAACGAATTTTAGGAAGCCGCCCTTGATTGCCGACCTTGTATCAGCGCTGACCGATGCGCTCAATCTGCTTGATTCTCTTCTGGGCTCCGCGCCTTATTTCCCTATTGTGCTGCTGGGTACGGGTATCTTTTTTACGGTGTACCTTAAGTTTCCTCAGATACGCTTCTTCAAACATGCGATTCGTGTGGTGAGGGGTAAGTATGACAAGAAAGATGCGGTAGGTGATGCCACGCATTTTCAGGCCTTAACCACGGCGATATCCGGCACGGTCGGTACAGGGAACATTGGTGGCGTGGCGCTTGCCATCTTCCTTGGTGGTCCCGCAGCACTTTTCTGGATGTGGATGACAGCGTTTTTCGGTATGACGACCAAATTTGTTGAGGTCACGCTGTCCCATAAATATCGCTCCGTAGACAGTGAAGGTCATATTGTTGGGGGCCCGATGTATGTCATGGAAAAACGCCTCAATATGAAATGGCTCGCCGTTTTCTTTGCGGTGGCGACAGTCGTTAGTTCCTTTGGTACTGGCAGCCTCCCGCAAAGTAATAATATCGCCCAGGGCGTGGCTGCCACATTCGGTATTCCACAATGGGCAACCGGCGGGGTGCTCGCGATATTGCTTGGCCTTGTCATCGTGGGTGGGATCAAGCGAATCGTAAAAGTCGCTGAAAAAATAGTCCCGTTTATGGCTTTGATCTATGTAATTGGCGCGCTGAGCGTGATTCTGGTGAATCTGCCGCAGGTAGGTGCGTCCTTCATAGCCGTATTCCGGGATGCTTTCACGGGGTCTGCGGCCGCCGGCGGATTCCTGGGGGCAAGCTTCGCCTACGCTTTTAATCGCGGCGTAAACCGGGGTTTATTCTCGAACGAAGCCGGGCAGGGTAGTGCACCGATCGCGCACGCCGCGGCCAAAGCTGACGAACCGGTTTCTGAGGGAATAGTGTCTATTCTGGAGCCCTTCATAGACACAATTATTATCTGCACGCTCACAGGTCTCGTCATCTTGTCGTCGGGTGTGTGGACCGAAAAACTGGAAAATCGCTTCCAGCGTTTCGACATGGAAATTCTCGCCGGTAAGTATTCTGATCAGGTTGAGGAAGACAAAGCGGCGTTGTTTGAACATCTGAATTTCGGTGGCGAAAATCTCGCGCCCTATACCGGGGAGATCCGTATTGAGTACGGGGTTGCCGTGTCTTCCGGATTTACTATTTTGCACAATCGATCGGTGGCAGAAGAGGTGGTTTATCTGAAAGACGATCAACCTTTCACCGGGGTTGTGACCGTGGTGGCGGGGGAACTCGACGAAAAACTGGTGATTCGCGGTAAATCGCTGGTGCATTCAGTCTCACTGACAACGGAGGCTTTCACTCGGGGTGCCTTCGGTGAGTTCGGTAAATATATTGTTTCGGTCGGCCTTGTGCTGTTCGCGTTCACCACCGCCGTCGCCTGGTCTTACTATGGCGACCGCGCGATGACGTATCTATTTGGCGTGCGGTCAGTGATGCCGTACAGAGTGCTATATGTGCTCGGATTTTTTCTCGCGGCTATTGTCGATACTTCGCTTATCTGGCTTGTCTCGGCCGTGACCATTGCCTTTATGACCCTGCCAAATTTGTTGGCGATTCTGCTTCTACGCAAGGAGATGGACGAAACCATTGATGAGTACTGGGAAAAATTTAATCGTGAACATCCGGAGGGTGTCTAGTGACTGATACAGGATTCAAACTTGATCGCCAGCAGCCCATTGAGGCGCTGAACCTAATCGTAGAAGAATACACCCATCGGTCGGGTGCTAAGCACTTCCATCTGGCCAATGCTTCTTCAGAAAACGTCTTTATGGTGGCGTTGCGCACGGTGCCCCATGATTCGAAGGGCGTTGCGCACATCCTTGAGCACACCGCGCTTTGTGGGAGCGAGAAGTTCCCCGTTCGCGATCCTTTCTTTCTAATGATCCGAAGGTCGCTTAATACGTTCATGAATGCCTTCACGACCAGTGACTACACGGCCTTTCCGTTTGCAAGCCAGAACCGGAAGGACTATTTCAATCTGATGGAGGTCTATCTGGACGCGGTGTTTTTCTCCCGCCTTGATCCGCTCGACTTTGCTCAGGAAGGTCACCGGATCGAATTTGAGCAGCCAGATGATCCAACCTCGCCGCTGGTGTATAAAGGTGTTGTTTACAATGAAATGAAGGGCGACACCAGTTCGCCAATGTCGATGCTTTATCACGGCATACAGGAAGCGCTCTATCCGAGTTCAACCTATCATTACAATAGTGGCGGAGATCCTCGAAAAATACCGGAATTGAGCTACGATGAGCTAAAAGATTTTTATCGCACGCATTATCATCCCTCAAATGCGGTGTTCATGACGTTTGGTGACATTGAGGCCTCGGTCCAGCAGGAGCGCATTGCGTCACTGGCTCTAGACCATCTACCGGATTCCAGCGTTGATCAGATTGCGGTTCAGGCTGAAACCCGATACCAGCAACCCATTACTTCTGAGTTTCGTTACCCCTTAGACGACGACGACACCTCGGGTAAGACACATATCGTGCTCGGCTGGCTGTTGGGTAAAAACACCGATCTCAAGACCTTGTTGAAGTGTCACCTGTTGTCTGACGTGCTGTTGGATACGAGTGCTTCTCCCTTGCGCCTGGCGTTAGAACAGACAGGGCTTGCGACCTCGGTTTCGCCCATGTGCGGCTTTGAAGAAGACCATATGGAAATGAATTTCATGTGTGGTGTCGAAGGCAGCGAACCGGAACACGCCGAAGCTGTAGAGAAATTGATATTTGATGTCCTTCACGATGTTGCTGCCAACGGAGTTGAAGTCGAACGCCTTGAAGCGGTTTTGCATCAGCTGGAATTGTCACAACGAGAAATCGGTGGTGACGGCTGGCCCTATGGTCTTCAGTTGATCTTCTCGTGTATGTCGGCAGCCGTGCACCGCGGGGATCCCATTGCTTTGCTCGATCTGGATTCGGTCTTACTTGAGTTAAGAGCAGATATTCAAGACCCTGAATTTATTAAACGCCTTGTGCAGGAACTATTACTCGATAATCAACACAGAGTCCGAGTCACCATGAGCCCGGATCGCGCCCTTGCCGGCGAGTTGATTCAGCAAGAGTTCAATGAGCTCAAGTCGCGTAAAGAAGCCTTGAGCGAAGCAGATACCGCTAATGTGATTGAATTGGCAAGCCGTCTTGCTGAAAGACAGGCTCAACCTGAAGACCTGAGTGTTTTGCCTCAGGTGACGCGAGACGATATTCCACCATCGAAAGATTTCCCTTCGCTCGTTGGCGAAAAGGTCGGGAGCGTCAACGTGTCCGCCTTTGCCGCTGGAACCAACGGTATTACCTATCATCAAGTGGTGAGTCCTCTACCTGAGATTAAAGGCGACCTGTTGGGATTGCTGCCTGTCTACGGCCAAATTGTGTCTGAGATAGGCAGCGGGGGTCGTGACTACCTTGAGACGCAAAACGTGCAGCACAGCTTAACCGGTGGTATTTCTGCGTTTTCATCGGTGAGGTCGGCATTGGACGATCCGGATGAGGTCCAGGGGTTCTTTACATTGTCTAGCCGCACGCTGAACCCAAAGGCGTCACAAATGGCGAGTCTGGTTCAAGAGACAGCGTTATCCCCAAGGTTTGATGAAGCTCAAAGAATTCGTGAGCTGGTTCAACAGCTTAGTTTAAGGCGCGTCAATGGTATTGCTTCTAATGGACATCAATACGCGATGTCTGCCGCCTCGGCTTCGCTTCGACCCGCCTTGGCTATCAACGATAGTTTATCCGGTATCCCCTCGGTTCTTCGATTGAAGAAACTCGCTATGATAATGGATGAGCCCTCTGTGATGCAGGATTTACAAAACTCGCTGCAGCAATTGCACGATACGATCAGGTCAGTTGACCCGGAGTTGTTGATCATTGCCGACGGAGATTTTATTCAAGAGATCAAAGAGACAATGGCGGGTCTATGGCAGAACCTTAACGGCGCTGAACTATCGCCGTTCGCGTTTTCAGCTATGCCTTTACCAACAAATAAGGCCTTTATCGCTACGACGCAGGTGAATTACTGCGCCACGGCTTTTCCTACGGTGGGTGAAAATCACGAAGATGCCTCTGCGTTGTCAGTGCTGGCAGGCGTGCTACGAAATAACTTTTTGCATGTCGAATTGAGAGAGAAGGGCGGGGCCTATGGCGGCGGAGCGGGTCATGACAGTACGAATGGTTCCTTCAGGTTCTATTCCTACCGAGATCCCAGAATCAACGAGACTTTTAGTGCTTTCGAGCAATCTGTCGATTGGCTGCTCAATGAAGAAATAACAGATGCCATGCTGGAAGAGTCGGTACTGGGGATTATGTCGAGTATTGATGCGCCGGGGTCGCCCTCTGGCGAAATCCGCCAGGCGTTCCATCACGGGCTATACGGGCGTTCAGCAGAACATCGTGCGCAATTGAGGGCCCGCTATCTGGATGTACGAACGGCCGACTTAAAACGAGTGGCTTCTACTTATCTGACCGGGACGCCCGTTAAGGCCATGGTCACCAGCGAAAACAGAATGGGAGAAATCGATAACTCCTTCACAACCATTAATATTAACGAGGAATAGATCATGGGCGAACACATCAAGCTGATAAGTAGTGATGGTTTTGAATTCGGTGCCTACGAAGCGAAACCAGCAGGGCATGCGAAGGGTAACGTTGTTGTTATTCAGGAAATATTTGGTGTCAACATTCATATCCGCGAAGTATGTGATGGATATGCCGCAGCAGGATTCCGCGCGGTAGCGCCAGCACTTTTTGATCGCATCGAGACCGGTATTGAATTGGGATACGAAGGCGACGATATGACCCGCGGTGTTGATCTGGCATTCTCCAAGCTCGAGATGCCCAATACCCTGGCGGATGTGCAGGCGGCGGTTAACTATCTTGCTGTAGATGGGAAAGTCGGTGTGGTGGGTTATTGCTTTGGTGGCTTGTTGACCTGGTTAAGTGCGTGCAACGCAGAAAACCTGAGTTGCGCAAGTGGCTACTATGGTGGCGGCATTATTAACTTCAATGATCAAAGCCCGGCCGTGCCGACCATCCTACATTTCGGTGAGTTAGATGCGCATATTCCCATGTCAGATGTATCGGTTATCCGTGAGTCCCACACTGATGTTTCGGTCTATGCCTATGACGCAGATCATGGGTTTAACTGTAACCATCGCGCGAGTTTTAACGAGGCCGCAGCGACCCTGGCAGGGCAGCGTACACTGGATTTCTTCGAAGAAAACCTAGGTTAACGAGCAGATGGATAAGGTCCGCGCGGGGAGCGCCGCTCACCAAAAGCGTCGCGTTTCCCTGTCTGTGTTTTTGAGCCGTCGGGGTGCGAGAAGTGGGTATTAAATTCCCACTTAAAACTAATGTAACTCTTGACTTTGCAAAAGTCGGTTCGCGCCTGTGATTTCGGAATTTAGTGGGTTGACAATCCTTTTCAGCTTGATCATTCTGTGGCCGAGATTGCGTTGTTAGAACGGCCTTAAAAATAAATGGCGGCAACGTAATTCGTGGAATCCATAACTATAAAAGCAACAAACTCCAGTAGGTAATAGCATGAAAAAGTACCAGATGAGACTCGGCACGCTGGCTAGCGCCCTGTGTCTGCTGTCTGTCTTTAGTGTCAGTGAGGTTTATGCAGCAACTCTTGAAGAAGTCCTCGGCGTTCGTTCGTCGACTACGGTTCAGGGCGCTACATCTCAGGCCAAGATTGACGAGCTATCAGAACAGACGCGTGACCTCTTACAACAATTTAAGACGGTTATGAAAGTAGTAGATGGACTTCGTGTCTACAACAAACAGCAACGTCGTTTAATTTCGAATCAAGAGCAAGAGCTCTCTGAATTGGAAGAGTCGATTGACAACGTTACGGTGATCGAGCGACAGATTGGGCCGCTCATTGAGCGAATGATCGATAATCTGGAAAAGTTTGTGGAACTCGATGCTCCTTTCTTGCTCTCTGAGCGACGAGAGCGAGTCGACTTCCTGAAAGATACGCTCGATCGTCCAGATGTCTCCGTCGCTGAGAAATTCAGCCAGGTGCTTCAGGCCTATCAGGTCGAGAACACCTACGGGACAACGATTGAATCCTATACCGACATCATCACTCTGGAAGGTGCTGATCGGCAGGTAGACATGCTCAAGTGGGGCAGAGTCGCACTTGTCTTCCAGACGACTGACGGAGAAGTGACCGGAGTCTGGGATAACGATATTAGAGATTGGGTCGTGCTTGGTGATGAATTCCGAAGTGGAGTTCGCGATGGTATGAGAATCGCACGAAAAACCAAAACGGCTGATCTCGTACTATTACCTGTTAAAGCGCCAGGAGAATAACCATGAAAAAAGTACTCATAGTAGTCATGGCTGTTGCCCTTGGTGTTGTACATCAGGTGAGAGCTGCAGAAGAAGAAACTCCCGCGAAGTCATTAGCTGAACTGATGTCGATGGTTCGCGACGGCAAAACCGTCAATGGCAATATTAACGAGCGCCGCGAAAATGAGTTCTCTGCTAATAAGGCCAACCAGCAGCAGGAGCTACGTAATTCAGAACGCATGCAGCGTGAAGAAGAAGCGGAAGCCGAGCGACTTGAGGGTATCTTCGAGAAGAACGAGCAGGATATTGCTGACAGAACAGAGATTCTTGCCAAGCGGTTGGGTTCTTTAAGAGAGCTCTTCGGTGTTCTCCAGCAAGTTTCCGGCGATACACAGGGTGTATTTGAAGGCTCTATCGTTTCTGCGCAACATGCAGGCCGCGGTGAGTGGCTTGGCGAATTTGCTCAGTCCATGGGTAAAAGCTCCAAACTTGCCACGATTGCAGAAATAGAACGTCTATGGATGCTGCTGCAGGAAGAAATGACGCGCAGCGGTGAAGTGTCTCGTTTTAACGCGATCGTGACCAAAGGTAACGGTGAGAAGATCGAACAGGAAGTCATCCGAATCGGCTCATTTAACCTGGTAAGCGGCGATGAGTATGTCACTTACGACATCAACAACAGCCTTATTCAGGAATTGCCAAGACAACCCGCAGGTCGATTTGTGGACTCAGCGGCGAACCTTGCAGCGGCTAACAGCGGTTTTGTCCAGTTCGGGCTTGATCCAACGCGAGGCCAGTTGCTCGCGCTACAGGTTCAGGTTCCTACGATCGAAGAACGGATTCACCAAGGTGGTACGCCGGGTTATGTGATTCTTGCGCTAGGTGTGGTGGCATTCCTGCTATCAATTGAGCGATTGATTACGCTTAATCTCGTTGGTAGTCGCGTCAATAAGCAGGCTGCGAACGCGGGTAGTGCTGACAAGGGCAATCCTCTTGGGCGGGTGCTACAGGTTTATCATGACAACAAAACGATTGACCCAGAAACGCTACAGCTCAAGCTGGACGAGGCGATCTTGAAAGAACAACCCGCGATTAACGCGCGGATTGCTTTCATCAAGATTATCTCCATGGTTGCGCCATTGCTTGGTCTCCTCGGTACTGTTATTGGTATGATTATCACTTTCCAGGCAATCACATTGTTCGGTACGGGTGATCCTAAAACGATGGCTGGTGGTATCTCACAGGCGTTGATCACTACGGTGCTTGGTTTGTCAGTGGCGATTCCTACTGTTCTGATGCACTCGATTGTAGATTCTCGAGCCAAGTCAATTCTGCACATCCTCACGGAACAAAGTGCTGGACTGGTTGCAGAGCACGCTGAAAACCAAGGCAAGTAGACATGGATGCCATTATTGTCGCAATCAGAACTTTTCTGGAGTCGGGAGGCGATGTGTTATACCTCATCGCCATTGCGACCTTCTGCATGTGGGCGCTTATCTTTGAGCGTGTCTGGTTTATCAATACAGAACACAGGCAGGATGTTGGTACGGCTCTTTCCTATTGGGAGGGCCGGACTGAACGGAATTCCTGGAATTCCCATATGATTAGATTGCGATTGATTTCGGAAGTGAATATCCGATTGAGATCGAACATGAACTTCATCAAGACACTGATATCCCTACTGCCGCTACTGGGGTTGATGGGAACGGTAACTGGGATGGTGCAAGTGTTTGAAGCAATGACGTATTCGGGCGGTAACGCACGATCAATGGCGGCCGGTGTATCGGCCGCAACGATCCCAACAATGTCCGGCATGGTTGCAACCCTGTCAGGCGTATTGGCGAATACATTTCTCGCTTCCAAAGTGGAATCCGAGCAAAGTTATATGGAAGACACGCTGACGATGGACCACTAAGGTCCATTGTTTGCGTCTCAACTAACGAGTAAGAGATATGCGTAGACCCACTCAACAAGAAGAAGAAAAGGTCGCTGATTTAACACCCATGCTTGACGTGGTGTTTATCATGCTCATTTTCTTTATTGTCACCGCGACCTTCATCAAGGAAACCGGCGTAGAAGTTAATCGACCGGATACCGAAACCGCGCAGGCTAAAAAGACTGTGTCGTTGCTGGTAGCTGTTGCGGCTGATAATCGCGTGTGGATTGACAAAAAAGCGGTAGATATTCGAAACATCCGA
The DNA here is from genome assembly GCA_047634795.1 of Candidatus Azotimanducaceae bacterium. GTDB lineage: Bacteria > Pseudomonadota > Gammaproteobacteria > Pseudomonadales > Azotimanducaceae > UBA9659. The sequence continues at coordinate 9,506 of JBLIIB010000122.1, forward strand.
CCGACAATGGAACGACTGCACATCGAGAATCCAAAAGGTGGCCTGGTAATTCAGGCAGATGCAGAGTCCAAAGTTGAGAAGGTTTTGGCTATTATGGATGCGGCACGTAGCATTGGTATTAACCAAGTTGCGATAGCCGGCGAAAACGCGAACTAGGAAGAGGCACCATGGTAATAAGAATAAGCCTTTCGATGATTGTAGGCGTAGTTGTCACACTGGCGCTGTTTTGGTTGATGCAGTTCCTCATCCAAAGCTCAGACAGTGCGTTGACTGATGACAAGATCGGTAACCTCGTTGATTTCGTTCGGGTCAAACAAGACCAGAATGTTGAAACGAAAAAACGTAAGCCGAAGAAACCACCACCACCCGATGAGCCACCACCTGAGACGCCACCGCAAAACTTCAACGTCAATGTGGACAATGCTGGATTTTCGATGGACAGCGTAGCTATCGATGTGGGTGCTAATATCGGTGGCGGAGGTTTCGGGATCAGTGATGGGGAATATTTGCCTATCGTGAAAGTTCAACCACAGTATCCACGACGCGCTTTGAGTCGAGGCATGACCGGCTGGGTCATCGTTGAATTCGAAGTTTCTGCGCAAGGTACTGTTGTCAATCCAACAGTTATAGAGAACTGCGGCTGGATCAAGAACGCACGAAACGAAGGGGATTGTATCGACAGCCCCAACAGCGTATTCAACTCCGCTGCTACTAAAGCCGCTTCAAAGTTCAAATATAAGCCGAAGATTATTGATGGAGAACCTGTAGCAACCAGCGGTGTCCAAAACAAGATAACCTTCGAATTGATTGACGACTAGAGGTCTCAAGACATGAAAAATACCTTCCTGTTACTCGCTGTCATTTGGGCACTGCCTGTCATTTTGGGTCAGGTACCTGTCCCGGGTGTTAGTTTTGGCGGCATCGCTGTTGCAGCAGAAGAAAAGAAAAAGACGCGTAAGGTTCCGGCCATGCGTGAGCGTACTTATAAAAAACTCGCAGAGGCCCAGGTCATGATTGACCCGGAGTCCGCCCCAAGAGAAGAGGGTGAGCCCGCGCCAGAACCTACAGGAACGCCGAAAGACGCGGTTGGCCTGTTGATGGATCTGATGGACTCAAGGGGTCTTAATAGCTACGAGAAGGCACAGATCTGGAACACGCTCGCTTTTGCTTACTACACCATGGACGACATCCCGAATACGATTCGTTCCTACGAACAAATTCTGGCTCAGGGCACTGACGGCACGATCTCTGAGGCACTAGAGTTGTCGTCCCTGCGAGCTTTGTTCCAGTTGTCTTACGCGGAAGAGAACTACAA
>JBLIIB010000123.1:0-10804 GCA_047634795.1 Candidatus Azotimanducaceae bacterium
CTCATTGATTTTCGGTAGGATCAGTGAAGAGATAGACGCGTTGAACACGGCAGGTGTGAGTTGGAAGATTGTACCCGGTATTACCGCGGCATCCGGTGCCGCTGCGAGTAACGGCATTCCGCTCACCTGCCGGACCGATTCACATGCCGTGACTTACATCACGGCCCACAACAAACAGGGCGTTCTCGATATCGATTGGGAAATTGCTACACGTCCAAACCATACCGTTGTCTTCTACATGGGTTTAAGCCTGATTGATCGTATTGCCGACACACTGCTTCAGCGAGGAGTACCCTCACATACGCCTTTTCATATCATCGCCAATGCCACACGACCGAATGAATTCGCACTACACAGTACGTTAGGCGATATCATTTCAGACGTCGAGCAGTATGAAATTCCGTCGCCCGCTTTACTTATTCTTGGACCAGATCGACGGGTCACCGAAACGGCTGATGACCAAACCCATGTTCGCTTAGGCTTGCCTCAAAGCTATTAAACACGACCTGCGGTGGTGTAGTGAAAACATCTAGCGCAATTGGGAGCGAAGACTCAGATTGAAGACCCTAGAGTAAAGACCTTAAAGTAAAGACCTTAAAGTGAAGACAATGTCGCTGTGCCACAGGGATGGCTGATTCGAGAACCAACACCGCCGAGATGGATATTAAGCGGTAAAGTTCGGGACGAATCCCACCACAACACTGCTCGGTTTTGCCACTCTGGATACTTTTCCAGCACCTCGACGAACGCATGTCTTGTCGTTTCAAGCTTACGGGGATACTGGCAATGACATTCGAGCAGTGGCGCAAGTCCTGACGCCACACATTGTCTGATTTTGGTCGAGAGACTATCAACAGCAGCGTTCAGAACCTCAATATCTGCAATTTCTTCGGGCCCCGTGATCTTGATCGGGCTAAGTAGCGCGCTAGCGACAACCAACGGCAACATCACCAGAAGCAATCCCGTCAAAGCCTGTGATCTTATTGTTTTCAACCTCATGTTCTCAGAGCGTGCCATCAATTGTTCTCAACCCACTTCTGTTCAATAGCTGTCGATCTGCGGTAACTAGCTGTGCATCCACCGTCATTGCCGTTGCCGCGATAATCCGATCGGCTGGGTCGCCTTCAAATTCGGCTAACTCAGAAGCCCTAAGGGCGATTTGTCCACTGAGCGGGAACTCTTTAAATCCAGTGTTCATCAATGACACACGCCAAGGTTCAAGGGATCCGTCAAACGCGAGCCGCTTACTCTCAACAAGCCGGCCAATTTCCCAAAAAGTAATCGCTGCTATCCCTATCTCTTCTGCCTTATAGGCGGACTCGATCAAACCGCGTGCGCGCTCACCAAGGAACGCCGCACCTTGGTCTAACCAGATCAACACGTGTGTATCGAGCAAAATCATGAGTCGCCGTCTTGTATGTGTTCGTTGAGCGTATTTTAGTCACTGGAACAAAGAGCTGAGATAAGTAGCTAAGGGTATAGCCGACCCGACCAACCGAGCGGGAAGGCTATTCGCCTTCCCAGCTTTCCTCGGCAGGATCAACTAACTCGTCTCTCATTTCCCACATTCCGCGGTGCAGGCCATAAATCTCTTTGGGACGATTGATCACGGGCACCAATCGGGAAACAGGCCGACCGTTTTTGGTCACGACAATTTCTTCGCCGGTTTGCGCCACATCATCCATGAGGCTTAAACACTTGGCCTTAAATTCTGATGCCTTGATCGTTCTCATGGCAAAACTCCAACGGAGGGATCTGTAGTCTAACTAAATAATCACAATATGACTATAGACATGACCATGGTTCTCTTCTGAGACAAATGGAAGTCATAGCGAGACTTAAGGTATCGCCTTCAAAAATTGACCATAGGACCGAGAGAGGAGCCTGCGCAATACCAATCGGGCGAACATCACATTTCGTCGGATCACGTTGCTGCCGCGACTCACACGAACACAACCGACCTTCCTACGTCCGTGTCGAATGAATAGATAGCCTGCCGAATAATCTGAGGAATAGCGCGAGTTGGGACGCTTAGCGTTCTGGGAGGCAGAGCAGAAGGAAGTTAGGGTTGGCCGCGCGCGAGCCTGGGTTTGAGTTCGAGTTCGAGTTCGAGTTCGAGCTTGAGCTTGAGCTTGAGCTTGAGCTTGAGCTTGAGCTTGAGCTTGAGCTTGAGCTTGAGCTTGAGCTTGAGTTTGAGGAAAAGGTTTAGCTAACTGGCTTCGCTAAATGGTTTAGCTAAGAGATTCAGACAAAGGGTTTACCGGCAATAACGGTCAATCTCAGCACGCAAATCTATCACCGCTTGTTGCCGTTCACGTTCGGTCGTTTCGATCTGACTGCCTGCGTCATCATGAAAAGTGACCCGTCCTTGCATCTTCACCAATCGCTGGCGGGCCTTCTTGCAAGGTGCCGCCATGGCAAGTTGACGCTGCTTTCTCGTCTGCTGCTCGCCTTCCCGGTCGCTCTTTTTCTTATCCGACCAGCTTTTCGTCTGATTTTTGTATAGATCAGGGTCGGTATAAGGATAGCCCCTATCAACATTGTGAACGTCAAACCGCTCCTTGGTCACGGGCATGCCGGGTGCTTCCGGCGGTTTATCACCATAATGTTTATTGCCCTCCTCGTCGGTCCACACAAACACCTCGGCACCGAAGGACGCTGACGATAAAGTTAGCAATATCAGCAGCGTGGGGAAGACATTTAAGGCACATTTCACATCGATCTTCACAGCGACTGTCCAAGTTGGAGTCAATGTCAGTGCCGCTATCATAGCCCTTATACGAAGCCCTCCCTAGACTAGCGGGGGAAAGGCATCACTATCTGTCCTTGACCAATAGGCAGCGATCAATACTCAGCAATCAATGTTCAGCGAATGGGCATCAATTCCTAAAGCCGCAGGCTTTATCCAAAAAGACGTTATCTCTGACCTCTCAAACATGACCTCTGAAACTTGATCAGCCACTCACTGACATGAGCTATATAATGACGAGATAGTTCTATATCCATGATTTTCTGCACCGGTTGACCGCCTATCACTCATCACCTTTGGATAAGCTTTCTATTGAGGGTTTCTATCTAGCCCAACTGCCCCCATCACACCACGAAAACCGCCGGGTCCACGAACAGTTAAGTTACTGAAATAGCCGTAAATCGTACCAACCGACATGTCAGCATCGGCGCACGATGGCGAGAACCGAATATCCCGTGATAGCAGTGCTCGAAACCACTACGCGCAACCAGTGTTCGAACAGAACTAAGCGGTCATCCGGCAAATTTTCCTGCGGGTTTCTCTTCACTGCTCGGGAGTTAATGCATAGCTCCGCATCATCCAAGGAACGCTATTGGGCCAGTGGTGGCAAGCATGTCTCCCTCCCATCTACTGAAACGCCTAAACTAAGAGCCCTGCGCTGGGAGTCAGCAAGGCGTCCAACAAACGATACCGAAGACGGTTCTGTGCGGTGCGCCATCTCTAAAATAAAATCGCTTAAAGCACCATCAATCAAGCGTGGACACTGACATTCAGCATCATCGCATCCGCCGCCCAGCATGGATTTTTACCGCGCTAATACATATCATGGCCTGCTTTTACCGTGTAACCAAGCTGGGAGTCCTATCAGGACTATTGCTGAACTAATATCTGAACTAAAACCGGAATCCGAACCGGAAACCTGAAGTTAAGGACGAGTGACCATGAGCGAGATGACAAAAATTCTGCTGGATGAGAGCGAGATGCCGCAACAGTGGTACAACATTGTTCCTGACCTGCCCGAACCGCCTCCCCCACCACTGCATCCCGGCACTCATCAGCCCGCCACGGGAGAGGACTTTAGCGCACTCTTCCCTCAGGCCCTGATCGCACAGGAGATGAGCCAGGAACGATACATCGACATCCCTGGTGAGGTACAGGATGTCTATCGCCTATGGCGGCCGAGCCCACTCTTCAGAGCACATCGGCTGGAAAAGCTGCTCGATACACCGGCAAAGATTTACTACAAATATGAAGGGGTTTCGCCGGCCGGTTCGCATAAACCCAATACCGCCGTTCCTCAGGTTTGGTACAACGCCCAGGAAGGCATCAAGAAACTCACCACAGAAACCGGTGCAGGCCAATGGGGCAGCTCACTGGCCTTCGCATGCGCACAGTTTGGACTGGAATGTGAAATCTGGCAGGTTGCGGCGTCCTATCAGGCCAAGCCCCATAGAAAGACAATGATGGAAATCTGGGGAGGTAAAGTTCACCCCAGTCCCTCCAACCTCACAGAGTTTGGTCGATCCTTGCTGGCCCAGGATCCTAACCATCCCGGCTCACTCGGAATCGCTATTTCGGAAGCCGTCAGCGAAGCTATCAAAGATCCTGAAACTCGATACGCACTCGGCAGCGTGCTGAACCACGTGTTGATGCACCAGACGATCATTGGTGAAGAAACATTACTCCAAATGAAGAAAGTCGGCGCAGTGCCAGACGTGCTGGTGGGTTGCACCGGGGGCGGTTCAAACTTTGGCGGCCTCGCGTTCCCATTCCTGCGTGAAAAGCTTGCAGGTAACATGAACCCGGTCATTCGATGCGTCGAACCCACCGCCTGCCCTACATTGACTAAAGGCGAATATCGCTATGACTTTGGCGACACCGCAGGTCTCACACCGCTAATGAAAATGCATACACTGGGCGCGTCATTTATCCCCGAGCCTATTCACGCTGGTGGATTGCGATACCACGGCATGGCGCCACTTGTTTCGCACATCTACAACCTGGGCTTGGTTGAAGCCATCGCGATACCGCAAACAGAATGTTTTGCCGGTGCGATTCAGTTCGCCAGAAGCGAAGGCATTGTGCCTGCGCCCGAACCTACCCACGCCATCGCCGCCGCCATTCGAGAAGCACTGGCCTGTAAAGAATCAGGTGAAGAGAAAACTATCCTCACCGCACTGTGCGGGCACGGTCATTTGGATCTCGCTTCTTATGAAAAATATCTGGCCGGTGAGATGGTTGACCTCGATCTCGCGGATGAAGATATTGCAGCAGCGATGAAAGGTGTGCCCGTCATAGCGGGTTAACTATTCATCCACAAACATCAGAATCAAAGGCAATAGGATCGATGGCTCAGCCATCAATCCTACTGCCTCATATAAAAATGCGGCTTGAACAAAATGAGTCGAACGAAATGACTTGTGAGCGTCGCGTCTCATGAGCAACATTGATTGAACGCACTAGAAGGCACAAACGGGAAAATTGATCGTATGAAAAACAGCACAATGCGCATCCTCAGCACTGCAATATTAGGCGCCAGCGCCCTATCAGGCGCCAATGCTGCCGGCGCAGAGGACAGACAAGACCAGGCGTCAAAAATGATCGAAGAGATCGTAGTAACGGCACGGCGTCGTGAAGAAGGACTGCAGGACGCACCGCTCGCCGTATCCGCCTACACAGAGGAGACGCTGGACTACCGCGGCGTCTCCAGACTGGATGATATCACCCGATTTGTGCCGAGCCTCACGATTGAAAATAACCCGAGCTTTGGCGGCGCGTCTAACTCCGCTGCGATTTATTTGAGAGGCATTGGTCAGAAAGAATTTTTGCCCACCACCGAACCCGGCGTTGGTTTGTACGTTGACGGCGTTTACATCGCAAGATCCGTTGGCGCGATTCTCGACATTCTCGATGTTGAACGATTAGAGGTCTTACGTGGCCCGCAAGGCACACTGTTTGGTCGCAACACTATCGGTGGGGCCATTTCGATTAACACGATCAAACCGGAACCCGGCGGAGAATTGAACGGTAAGCTGTCAGTCACCGGAGGAACCGATAGCTTGCTTCGCGTTCAAGGCACGATCGAAATCCCAGTTAGCGATACCGTCGCATCCAGAATCACCATCGCCTCTTTTGAACAGGACGGTTATGTCAATCGAGCCGACGGCATCGATCTAGGTGACGATGACACACTCACGGGCAGAATCGCCTTTGCCTGGAAACCCAGTGATAAATTCTCCGCAGATGTCGCGTTTGATATGACCCGCGATCGTGAAAACGGGCCGGCGATGCAACTCATCGGCATCGACTACACGGACCTCAGCCAATTAAATGGTGTCATTCTTGCGCCCCCACCACCCATGGCATTCATACACAACGTCACCGCAGCAGCGCTCGGCCCGGGCATGCCATGTGCCGCCACCGATGCAGCAGGCAACGGCGTCACGTCAAATCCCGCCAGCGCAAATTGTTTTGATGATCGTTTCATTGGCGCTGACGGCGAAAATGAAGGAACAAGCCCCGCTTTTTCTGAAAGTAATGTACTAGGAGCCTCCGTCACGCTCAGCTATCGCGTTAACGATAGCCTGTCAGTGAAATCGATTACGGCATGGCGTGAACTTGATTCAGAATTTGCCAGAGACGGCGACCATTCACCACACCGCATCGCTGCATTTTATGATGATCTTGAACAGCAGCAGTTCAGCCAGGAGCTCCAACTGCTGGGTAACAGCGATCAAACGAATTGGATTTTCGGTTTGTACTACTTCTCAGAAGATGGCAACAGCGAGAACATTCTAGACTTCAGCGTGTCCAACTTCCGTTCAGGCGGACAGTTCGACAACGAAGCCTGGGCCGCGTTTGCGCAACTGACCTATGACCTGAGTGATCGGTTGCATTTGACCGTCGGCGGTCGTTATACGGATGAAGAAAAATCTTTCCTGCCGGATCAAGTCATCTTCACTAACTATTACGCCGGTATCAGCGCACTCGTTCCTCCCGGCAATCCACTTGCAGCGCTAGACGCCCCATTCCTTCAGGCCGGTGGGAGAATACTCCCGTTTGTTGAAAAGCAGATCGACATTGACGAATTCACACCCATGATGAATCTTTCTTTCAATGCTTCAGAAAACGCAATGCTCTACCTCAGCTATTCCGAAGGCTTTAAATCAGGTGGCTTTACTCAACGGGTTTTCCCGCCCGTCGTTGCGGGATTTACAGCACCACCCGGCACAGCGGATATCGACCTTATTCCCACTTACGCCCCCGAGTTTGTTGAGGTACTAGAATTCGGGTTTAAGTTAAGTCTTCTGGATGAGCAATTAAGAATTAATGGCGCCCTCTTCCAAACGGACTATGACGACCTGCAGGTTCAAGTGTTTAACAGCGTTGCTCCTGTCACTGAAAACATTGGTGCAGCGACGATAGAAGGTTTCGAACTTGAAATGATGGCAGCGCCGGGCAACGGCTGGTTCATTGAAGTTAGCCTGTCACTGCTTGATGCCGGCTACGACGACATCGATTCAGGCATTACCTTGATCGGCGAAAACTTCGACTTCGAACGTGTACCCGAGACATCAGCGAGCCTGGGCGTCTCCAAAGAATTCCGGCTCGATGAAATGGGTTCACTCACTGTTCGTGCCGATTGGAGCTATCGATCAGAAACCTACAATGACGCTTACAACACTGAGCTACTTAAGACCGACGCAATCGATCTGTTTGACGCCAGCGTAAGATGGACTAACCCGGATGAAGACTGGGTGGTTAGCCTTTCTGGTCGTAATTTGGGCGACGAAGAATATTTGATCACGGGTGTCTATGGCACTGCTTTCCAGGTCTTTGAAGGTACCTATGATCGCGGTCGTCAGTGGCAGCTGGAAATTCGGAAGTACTTTCAATAAACCAGAACAACCATTTTCGAATAGAAAGGCAGAAGAGTAAGACCGAATCTTTTATAAGAGCCTAAAAGGACACAGACACATGGCCAGAGTAAGTATCGCGAAACCTGAGAGCGTAGATGATCCTGCGATTGAAGGTATTTTTGCCTGGGTCACGGAAATGGAAGGCAGCGTACCCAACCACTTTTACGCTGAGCTTAATTTCCCGGAATTTTTTATAGCAAAACTCGGCGCGACCAAAGTACTCTGGGAAGCGGGCGAACTTACCATGGAAGAAATCCAGCATATCGGCATTCTGGTGTCCCAGGACAACGGCTGTGAATACTGTACCGCCGCATTCTGTACCATCCTTAATTTCGGTCTCGGCAGCGCTGACGATTATGTCAAAGGACTGCTTGAAAACGGCACCGATGCCATCGCCGGTTCACGCCTTTCAGCAATCCTAGACTACGCGCTTCAGGTCAATCGAAGTGCAAAAGACGTCACCGATGAGCAGGTTGAGCGTTTGAGAGGCGAAGGTCTGACCGATAAAGGCTTGGTACAGCTCACGCATATCGTGAGTGACTTTGCCTCTTACAACAATTTGAACCTGGCGTTACAGACTGATTACGACTATCGGGATGTTTGGCGTCAGATTGCATCTAAAAAATAGCAGGCCATCAATATGGCCTGCTCAATAAAAGTCTTGCCGTAACTAAAATAATTGGCCTGCGAGCCACATTCGATCTACGGACTATAGGTTTGTCGTTCGGAACACTTTACAGTAGGCAACTCGTCGTAACCTCAGGTCCAAAAAGGTTGCCGACAGGATGTTTCAACGAAAAACTAGATAAGCTCACTAAAAATCGAAGAAATATTAAAAAAACATAGACAACTACTATCAATCTGTATACCTTGGGGACCAGCTAGAAATCAGCCTCAAATTTACAACCTACATTTCGCCGTATTTTTTCGTAATACCTCGTCGTCCTGCAGTTTTAAGTCTCAGTCTAAATTTTAAGCTACAAAAGCCTCTCGAGGCACTTTATATAAAAAATCAGGAAAAATTTATGTCTAATAAAACTACAGGAACGGTTAAGTGGTTCAACGAAGCGAAAGGTTTTGGCTTTATCGAGCAAGAATCTGGACCAGACGTTTTTGCTCACTTCAGCGCAATCGCTAGCGAAGGTTTCAAAACTTTGCTCGAAGGCCAGAAAGTTGAGTTCACTGTAACTGAAGGCCAGAAAGGTCCTCAAGCAGAGAACATCGTAGCTATCTAATCGATAAATACGTTTAGAAAAAAGGCAGCCCTTCGGGGCTGCCTTTTTTTTGTCTAAAAAATTCGCTCCAAAAAAAGTAGATCACCGAAAATTCACAGCATCGCTAGTTTGCTATTGGGAAGCTATCGCCCGAAAGATTCTTCACCTAGCGAGACGTGCGAAACTCTTGCGTGCGAATTAAGTCACACTGAAGAAAGTTGCACGAAAGATAGATCCAGTGGATATCCCTGCCATAGAATCGCACCCAGATTAACTCACCTCTGATTGAAGTAGATCAGGCACGCAAGTCACCACAAGCAGGAGTTACTCGTCGCCATTGTTCTTGATGTTGTGCCATTGATGACCCTTGATCAAAACCTTGTCTCCCGCGACTAAATGCTGATAACTGTCTTTCACCATCACCAACCCTGCACCCGAATTTACGTGGTGGACCTCCTCCTTAATAAGGTGATGAGTTAAATCTCTGCGCATACAGGTACTTTGATTTCGGCGACACTCATCGACTCAACCGACGAATTACGAAGCTAATCATCGATCGTGCAACTGCTTTGTCTTCGGCTTTGTGCCAGGCCTGCCCACCAAGTTTGACCACCTCAATCGGACTATCCGCATCGGCCCGCACTGCACCTATATTTACGAACAGAAAGAGCGAAGCCCATACAATAGAACTGCGCACTTTCTATCAATGCCTCCTACCCATTACCGCATCTCCGAATGGCCGTTAAAAAACGCTAACCGATTTAGCGCTGCAATGTCCTGTGATACTTTAGTGTTTTATTAACTTAGCCATGGCGTCCATAATGACGTGAAGTAGTGGATAGATGAGGTAGTGGATAGGTGAAATACGTGAGACAGCGACTAAGCGCCCGTCGCTTATCTTATTCCATGAATTAGGCTACACAATTCCTTCTGGTCGTGTGGATACGGCTTCAAGTACCTAGGGCTTCTTCAAGGCATATGATATCTTTCGCATTTCCTTCAATAAACCATAATAGATGCTAGCTTCGTTTCCCTGGTATGACCTACCCAGCGTCCAATGGGCCAACGATACTTTATGGCGCGCCACCGGTTATCCCGGAGAACTCAACCGCGATCTAACCGTGTCTGAACTCTGGCATAACCCGGATCTACTGGTGACTCAAGCGTGTGGACTTGATTTGTTTTTATCAAATGCACCCATTGAACCAATCGCGGCACCGGTCTTCGATCTCGATTGTGATGCGGGCATGTACTTTAGTTACATCCTAGGCAACGCCAGCGGCCGCGTCGCCGCCGTCAATTCACTCTCTTCTCGCTCTGGTTGGTCCGCACTTCTATCGGTATGCACCCCGCAAAAGGTCGTTGTAACTGGATCTCACCAGGCAAGTCTCGAGGCCTTAAGAACGGGTGTTGCTGATGTCGCGGCTATCGATGCGGTGACCTTAAGTATTATCAAGCGAGACTCGCCTGCAGAGATAGCCGGACTGGAGGTCGTTGATCGGAGTTCCAACGCGCCCTCTCCCCCCTATGTTGTGAGACGCGGTGTTGATCGCAAAAGTGTATTTCGCTCCTTGCAAAATGCTCTAGTGTCACCTGGGTCCAAAGACTCAAAAAATGCACTACACATTAAGGGCATAGTCGCTGTAGAACGGCCCCACTACTTTCCAGTCTTAACTGAATACAACACGCACAGTGCTCCAGCGTCACGCGATGGCGCGATTGTCTTTGATGTTCTGTGACCTTCGGGCTATCTCCACTAAACGGGCCGGCGCGGGCATTTACTGGCGCTAGACTGCCACGTTCAACCAACAAGTTGCCAACACGAAAAGAGTGGGCAGTTGCCTGGGCCGTTCAACCGCACTTCCGATGGACGCAATAGCACGGGTTGAGGGAAAGACACTCCACGCTATCAGTACCACCAA
>JBLIIB010000124.1:0-10779 GCA_047634795.1 Candidatus Azotimanducaceae bacterium
ACCCGCTCTATATCATGTATTCAAGCGGCACCACCGGTAGACCAAAATGTATCGTTCACAGCGCCGGCGGCACATTGCTGCAGCACCTCAAGGAACACAAACTGCATACCGACATCTCTCGCGATGACACGCTTTTTTACTTCACCACCTGCGGTTGGATGATGTGGAACTGGCTCGTGTCAGGGCTCACTACCGGTGGCACAATCCTGCTGTATGACGGTTCTCCCTTTGCAAGCGAAGGCAACGTATTGCTGGACGCCATCGACAGCGAAGAGATCAGCGTATTCGGTGTCAGTGCCAAGTACCTCTCGGCACTCGAAAAGAAAGGCGCGATACCTCGAAAGACGCACAAACTCGACTCGCTTAAAACCATCTTGTCTACAGGATCACCGTTAAGCGAAGCCAGCTACGAATATGTTTATCGCAACATCAAGACAGATGTTTGCCTATCATCTATTTCCGGCGGCACCGACATTATTTCGTGCTTCATGTTGGGTAACCCAAACTTGCCCGTGTATAGCGGCGAAATCCAATGTGCTGGACTCGGGATGGCCATCGCATTCTGGAATAAAGACAAGCGATGCGAAATTGATCAGACCGGCGAGTTAGTTTGCACAGTACCTTTTCCCTCGGTGCCGATCGGATTTTGGAACGATCCAGAAAACGCCAGGTTCCTGAAAGCCTACTTTACGGAGCATCCAGGTGTGTGGACGCACGGCGACTATGGCGCAATCACTCAGCGCGGCGGCATTGTCATCCAGGGGCGCAGCGATGCAGTTTTGAATCCGTCAGGGGTCCGCATCGGCACCGCGGAAATCTATCGACAGGTAGAAACTATCACAGAAGTGGTAGACAGCATCGCTGTAGGCCAGGAATGGCAAAGTGGTGAAAGAGTCGTACTGTTTGTTGTATTACAGCTCGGCTTAAACCTGAATACCACGTTGATCGAGACAATAAAAAACGTCATCCGGCGAAACACCACGCCGCGCCACGTCCCCGCAAAAATTATTCAGGTCACGGATATCCCGAAAACCATAAGCGGGAAAATTGTTGAACTCGCGGTACGTAATGTTGTTCACAACCTACCCGTGGACAACACAGAAGCACTGGCAAACCCTGAAGCGTTGGAACAGTTTCGGCATCGACCTGAACTTACTCAATAGCTTACTCAATAACTTACTCAATAGTAGTTAGGTGGACTCAACGACGCCCTAGGCTCACCGCGCTTGCTACTCTATTTTTTCCAACGGACTTAAACCCAGCACTTCTCGAAAAGTTTTATGGAAGTGATGCAGAGGTGGTTCGTTTCGACCAAAAATGACATGTTCCAGAAGACCATTTTCAGCCGACTTCTGTTGAAGCTCACCCATTAGATAATCTTCGTTCTCAACGGTACTGGTAAACACCTCCATGGTGCCTTCCAGTGTCGCAACGCCTCTCTTTTCTGAATCGTAAACGGTATCAGAAGATACCTCCCCAAGGCTGCCTTCGGCCTTGGCGGCTTCTGCAGCATCAATCGTTGCTTGTGAGTAATAAGCAAAAATCTGAGAAGTCGAGCGACCCGCATTGTCTGGATCAGGGTACATTTTGACTATCGTGCAGGTACCGTTGCCGACAATCAGCGTGATATTGGGGAACAAATAATAAAGTACAAACGCCGCACCGACGTGGATATCCCATTCCGATTCCGGCATCCCTCTGAACTGGCTCATCGCAGGCGATGCAGTCACAAATCGATGATTCCGACCAAATTCTTTCAGGTGCAGATTATTGCCGGGATATATTTTGGCGAGAGTGTTTCTGTGCAATTTACCAAAATGATAAGTCTCACCGAACGTGTCATTGGCTAATTTCCAGTTGAGGTTCATGGTAATTGTTTTGCTACCACCATGAACCAGATCACCAAGATGATAAGAGGCAAGTTCTTCAGAAAGCGGCGTGCCTAGAAGTTCATCTATATCTAATTCGCCACCTGGCTGAGGGTGAACCCAAAGCAATCCGTCTCGTTCGACGGCAGGCAACTCAATCAATCCGTTACACGTTTTATCAATCGGACCGAAGTGGTCCTCGTCGGGAATGGCAACCAGGGCACCCGCATTCGAATAGCTCCAAGCGTGAAATGGACAGGTAAATATATTTTTCCTGCCGCGTTCCTCCTGACTCACCCTCACGCCTCTGTGGCGACAGGCATTTAGAAAAGCATGGAACTGGCCATTGTTGTCTCTCGTGGCCAGAACCGGCGTACCAAAGTCGTCAATCGTCAGAAACGAGCCGGGCTCAGGCAGGTCGTTCGACAAACCAATGAACTGAGGATGATTCTGGAAAAAAATATCCCATTCTTTTGCTGCGATGTCCGGGCAACAATAGGCAGATGTTGGCATTCGATACTGAACTCCCGAATCGATGTTCTTGCCGCTATCTACCTGCTCCATGAGTTCTTTGAGTATTTCTACCTGGACTTCCTGCTTCATACTGAATCCCTCTCATTGGACCGTCACGTTTTTTTACGATGCTCACACATTGGATCACTTCATCATGGCCATTTTGGGTCCGGCATACCAGAACGTGTTCGTGTCCGGCCCACCGAAACCCGAAGTGCCATTTCGTTCTTCATGCACCGTCACCCTAATAAATCCTTGATAGCCCGCTATGGGGGGGGTGTGCGCTGGCATGACCGGCTCCCTGGCTTGAACTACCAAACTCAATGTGGGCACCTATTCAGTGCTTAGTTGACGGGCCAAGAGTCCAAACACGAAAAACCCTGCCGCTACACCATACCCTAGGGACGTAAACCCAAGGGTTAGCGTCACCATTGTTGTAACGGCTGTGCCGACCAGCGCACCTAGCCCATCAAAGCCTAAGACCACACCCTCACCATGATCGATCCCTTGGGCATACTGCATGATCGCGACAAATGGCAGACCGAGTGGCAGTGCAAGTATCATCAGGGGAATAGATAGCATTAACGCAGCGGTGGTGTTCGAGTAGGCCGTCCCAAGGTTCGCTACCCACGGCATGAATGCAAACATTAGGAGAATGGATCCACACGCTAACAACCCACTCTGCCACCCGTTACGTGATGTAAGTCGCCGACCAAAGAGTGCTGCACCCATCCCACTCCCTGCAAGCACAGAAGCGAGTGCGACGGACATAGCTAATACGGGCTGCCCGATGGCAGATTGGCACCAATAAATCGCCATCACTTGCACGGCCATTGCACTGGCTCCGCTAAACATCGCAGCAAGACTCGTGACGCGCGCCATGCTCACAGAGGATTGAATTGACAAACCTATACCCGTTGCCAGCAATGCCAGCGCAAGAATCAGGCTTGCCTGCATTGATATTCTGACGTCTGAAAGAAACAGAAAAGGTCGATCATCAGTAGCCAGTACATTCGAGTCACCAAAACTTACTACTTTTTCAATACCAAGTTCGTCTGCTTGATCTATGATCGTCATCGCCGAGCTGTCAGAAAAAGCGGTGTTAGATACGATGAATAAATAGCCAAATGGGTTGTTCGTCTGGTTTTCTTGCACAACTCTAAAACGAAGAATTTTCCGCTGATCAAAATTCACCGCTGCTTCCAGCACACCCTGCGTCGCGGCAGCCAATTCAGCGGTATTCTGGATCACAGCAATAATGCCGCCCGGTTTCAATCGAGATAGATACAACGCGACCGCTTCAAGGGTAAGCACTCGGGCATCCAGGTGCTGACCACCACGAAGTGAAGCCGGTGACGTTTGTAACAACGTCAGATTAATGTGGTCCCAACGATCCTGGCTCTTTTGCATGTAGCGTCGTGCTTCAGATTGCACCACGTCTACCCGCGAATCGTTCAGAACGCCGCCTGCCCAATCATCGTGTCGCTGCGCGAACCGAATCGTGTCAGGATTTATCTCCACTGCGGTGACGAAGCCCGCACCTTCCTGCAGAGCGACCGCTATATCAAACCCGGCACCCGCACCCAGCAAAGCGACTTGATCAATCTCGCCGGCACGAAAAGCCAACCGCTTGAGTCTTGCCATATCCTCGACATGCCGATCATCGAACTCTGGCGAGACCCCGTCCCATGCCACGCTCCGGGTGACAAACATGCCATCGGTAAATATGTACTTCACATCTGCGCGCGTGGTTTCAAGCAGGTCCGTTCGAGCCACCGAAGTGGTGCTGTACTCATGATTGACCAGCCCCTCACTCACAATCGTTTCCTTAAGATGTGTTGCGACGCCAACATCTCCCAGCATGTTTACCGGTAATTCGCTAAGCAAAGCAGGCCCAAGAAACAATAATCCTGCAATCGCGCCTAACAATTCAGTCGAATAAAGCCAGACTCGCGTATTGGCTCCCGCGACTCGCCGCCAGACCATCGCCGAAAGCGCGCCAAATAAAAGGAAGGGCAAAGTAAACAGGCCAAAAAGCCAGGCCAATTCGGTTTCATACAGCGCAACATAGCAAACCGGCATCGAGGCGATCAGAGTGACAAGCAATCTAGTCACCGTAAACCCATCAGGCAGGTGCTTAGCAAACAGTGCACCCAGTCCGAGGCCAAACAGGCACAAAGCCAGCACGAGATACGCAAGGTCGTAAAAGAATAGAACGGACGCGACGCGTGTGATCGCAAGCTCCCAGCTTCCTATGAGGACGGACGCGGCACTCAACACCGCAATAGAACGGATGTCATCTGATCGCATTGAAAACGTGAGTGTAATGGCTATTCCTTCTTTAGAAAAAGATGGCTATTCCTTCTTAGGCAATAAATGGCTATTCCTTCTTAGGCAATAAACGTTTCGCGATAACTATCTCAATGCTATGTTTACCAACTAACAGCTTAAGCCGCAGCCTGTCAGAGCCAGAGCAGATCCTATTATCGGTTCTGCTCTGGCCTGGACGAACGATCCGCTATGATGAGGACGCAATCATCGAGACAACCATGAATAACCAACAACTTGCGGAAGGCTCGTTTTACCAGAATGGCTGGCAGTCCTGGAATGTGACTGCATGGCGCCCTCCCCAAACTCCCTTGCGCTACCCCAGCGTAACCGCTCACCGATTACAATCAACAGACCCTGCACACCTTGATGATGTTTTTCCAGGTGGCGCAACCCTCGGTGCGCTAGCGAATCAAAATGGCACTATTGAGTTAAAGGGCGCACTTACGCCTGATGCCTGGGTTAGTCATACCCCAAACGGACTGATAGGCACCGGCACCGACAACTGGTTCGAACGAAGCGGACCTGAAAATGAGGTTTTCTCAGCTTACGCTACAGCATTGAAATCAAAATTTGGTTCACGTACCAGCACACCGGGCAATGTGTGGTGTTCCTGGTATAGCTTCTATAACAACGTGACAGAGACGGCGATTCATCATGTGTTGGATGGCATCGAAGGTCTGCCTTTCGACATCGTCCAGCTCGACGACGGTTGGCAGCGATGCAATGGAGACTGGCATGCTAATCAGAATTTTTCATCGGGTCTTAACGATCTCTCCCAGCGCATTACAGAAACCGGTCGTATACCCGGTCTTTGGCTCGCGCCTTTTATTATAGACCCGGGTTCCCAAGCCTATCGAAAATACCCGGACATGGTATTGCGCGACGCATCAGGGAGCCCTGTGATTGCAGCCTATAACTGGGGGCCGAGCTACACGCTGGATGTGACACGACCAGACGCTCAACAGTGGTTGGCGGGCGAAATGTCCAGGATTAAAGATCAGGGCTTCAGTTATCTGAAACTCGACTTTCTCTATTCTGCTGCGTTACCCGGCCAATACCATGCAGAAACAGGACGTGAGCAGGCGTACCGGGACGCATCTCAAATCATTCGCGACGCGGTGGGTGAAGACGTTTATTTGCTGGCTTGTGGTGCGCCGATCGTTCCCTCAATTGGCATCTTTGATGGCCTCAGAGTCGGACCCGACGTTTCAGAAATTTGGGACAATACAGATCGAACCCGTCATTTAGCCGATCGAGCCGGGCCTGGCGGCGCGGATGCAATCACGACAACCCTCGGTCGCTATTGGATGCGAGACCTGATTGACCTTGATCCGGATGTCGCCTACTTCCGTTCGAGGTTCTGCATGCTCAGCGGCGAGCAGAAACAATTGATCGCTGATTTAGCCAACATCTGCGGTTTCAAAGCCAATTCAGATCTGCCGCAATGGTTGCTACCTAACGAGCGAGAGAGACTGGCCCAATTTCTTGTACACACACCAAAGGTTAGCCAACTAGACCGTTATCGTTTCTCCATTGACGAGCGGCAAGTCGATTTCGAACCTATCGTCAGCAGCCGTCCTTGGTAGTCTGCGGCTCTTCACCTCCTATGTTTCTTTCCGCACCTCTTTCCCTACCAATCCCAATACCTCTCTCAATGCAACTCAACAAGTAAGGGCCTAAATACAAACGCTAGATTCTGCAAAATAGATGCGATGAGCATCAGGACTAAAAACACCGCCACCGGAGGACGCAGGGATGTGCTCAGCATAGTATGAGTAGGGTAGGAAATGGTTCGGTGAATCGCCGCCAGTTTGTAAAGATGCGCATCGCTAAAGAAGGGTTCGACAACCAATTCAACCAGATCACGCCGGCTCTTGTATCTCATCATGGCGGTCACGCCGAAATCAACATTGTCATCAGCATTCCAGCTATCAATGTTTCCCCCAATCGTTCTTGCCTGGAACACGGGGTGTCCGCCTCGTTTAAGGAGTGACAGCGCAAAAGGACCAAAGTATTCACCAATCACTCGGGATGCCGGCATCTTTTCACCCGTTTTGGGATGTTCAACGTCGCCCTCATGAAGCTTCACCAGGTTTAGCATCACAAACTCGCCGCCGTCGTCCTCTTCAAGGAAGCGTCTAAAAACCTCAGCATCCGTGTGCTTGCTACCTTTGGATTCGTTAAAAGACGACATAAAGGCGTCAACTTCACTGGATGAAATCGGCCCTCTCCAGTTGAAATACCAAAGACTAAAGGCGCCATAGATGACGGGTACCAGTATCCAAATTTTCCAGATCATGATCGCACTCCTTCCAGCTATCCACTGGCAGCGATGAGCTGGCGGGGTTAGACTAGAGAAAATTAATGGTTAACATTACTATAAAAATTAAGTCAGGGGAAAATCATGAGCGATTCACTACTACCAGTCCGCGGTTCACCAGGCTCACCCTACACACGAAAGATGCTCGCCTTGCTCCGGTATCGACGAATTCCCTATCGCTATCTACAGGCGCCCACAGATGACCTACCTGAGCCCAAGGTTGGTTTGATACCCGTTGTTTACCTTAAAGATGAAACCGGCGCTTTAACTGCGGAAGTAGACAGCACACCAATCATCAGAAGACTAGAAGATGAATATCCCGGCAGATCAGTAATCCCAGTTGACCCGGCGATTGCGTTTATTAACTACCTTCTCGAAGACTATGGCGATGAATGGCTCACCAAAGCTATGTTCCATTATCGGTGGTACTTTGATGCCGATGCAGAGATGGCCGGTTCCGTTCTACCCCATTACAATAATGTTAGTCAGCCCGATGAATTGATGTCTAAAATGAAGAAAATATTTTCTGATCGGCAAATTTCACGGCTCTACGTGGTGGGCTCTAATGACACTACGGCGCCCGTCATTGAAGACAGCTACAAGCGTTTCCTAGCCTGCCTAAATGAGCACCTCAAGAACCTGCCCTATTTAATGGGCAGCAGGCCTGGCTCTTCAGACTTCGCGTGCTTTGGCCAATTAACCCAACTCACACAATTTGACCCAACCCCTGCCAAAGTCGCCGCCGAAAACTTCCCCCGCGTCCACGCCTGGGTCAGCAAAATGGAAGACCTTTGTGGTGTTGAGCCTAAGGATAGCGACTTTATCGACACAGTTGATTTTCCTACATCTCTCACGGCGCTACTCAGCGAATTAGGTCGAACGTATGTTCCCGTGATGCTCGCTAACGCCGCCGCAGTCGACCAGGGACTTGAGCAGGTCACCACTAAAGTGGAAGGGAAAACCTGGACGCAGGAACCGTTCCCGTATCAGGCAAAGTGTCTGCAGTGGCTTCGAATTGAGCACGCAAGACTGGATGTAGAGGACCGTGAACGAGTCAATGAGATACTGGCAAACACGGGCTGTGAAAAACTTTTCGCCAAGCCAGCGTAAAGCGAATAAGGTTCAAGCGACCATTGAGTCTCCGATTGAGGATTCAGCGGCTCTCCGCAGGTATTCCTGCGAAACTTTCGCTAGTGCGATCGCCGGCTAAGCCGATAAACCAAAAACGGTAACAGGACCAATAGCGTCAGCAGAAACACGACAATATCTGTCCCAATGCGCTCTTTAAGGTAGTTCATGGACGCCTGCAAATTTTGTGAATAACCCGCTGGAACGGGTATGACCTGGTTGTCCACCTCGTACCGTCGGTAAGCAATCATCATGGCTCTAAAACGTTCAGGCATCTCGTCAGCCAAGTCTTGTGTCTCACCAGGATCGAGCGAGATATCGAAGAGTCGCCATTGACCATCGCCTCTCGGTCCCTGATTCACGACCAGCTTATAGTCCCCTTGGAACAAAGCTGCGTGATCTGTTAATTCGTAGCCCACCGCATCGTCTTCGCCATAAACACGCTCCGTTTCACCGGACAATATCTTTGATAGGTCTCGCCCGGTCATTGGTAAAACAGGCCGCCCGGCAAAGCGCCCTTCAGGCGCAGCAACACCCGCCAGAGAAAGGATTGTCGGGGTAATGTCAGTTGCCCAGGCGAAGGCACTCGTTAATTTGTCGGCGTTGGATACGGGCATTCCAGAAATAATCAGAGGTACACGCATACCACCTTCACCGGTATAAAACTTATAGAAGGCTAGGGGACTCGCCGCTGCACTCGTAAAACTTGGGCTGATGGTGTTGTAGCTACCCTTTAAACCTAGGTTGTCATAATCAAGATTATACCCAAGGTTGTTAACAAGCAGCCGCGATCCAATTGAGTATGGGTCGGCTGGACCACTCGCCTCAGCGCCATTGTCGGAGGTGAAGACAAAGATGGTGTTGTCGTAGGTACCATTGCTTTTTAAATATTCAACCAATCGCCCAATATTGGCATCCATCGCCTCAATCATGCCGGCATAAACAGCCATTCGCTTGGACTCGTAACGTTTACGCTCGTCATCAAGTACCTCCCAGTCATCCGTCGTCGACATTCGAACCATTTCTGTGCTCGGCGGTACGATGCCCTTTTCTATCGCACGAGCATGACGCTCTTCTCTTAAGTGATCCCAACCCTTGTCATAGACCCCCATGTAGCGATCAATGTACTCCTGCGGTGCCTGCACAGGGATATGCACGGCTTGGAATGGCACATAGGCAAAGAAAGGTTTTCCATCGGATAAGTTGCTATCTATAAACTCAATCGTCTTATCAATCAAAAACTTTGATGAGTAAAAGTCTTCCGGCAGTGTTGTCCGTTCACCATCAGCAAACCAGTTAGCCTGATCGTAGATAGGTAAGTATGGCCTTTGTTCCCAATTATCGGCTCCCGAATCCATCAAAGCGACGGTACGCTCGAAGCCGCGCCGGCTGGGTAATTTGTCCCGCGCCATACCGAGATGCCATTTACCCGCCATGTAGGTGTGGTAACCCGCGTTTTCGAGCAGGCTAGCGACGGTGACCACATTGTCGCCCAATACGCCCTGGTAATGATCGTGTACACGTTGTTCCGGCGCCAACATTTCTGGGATATTTGGCACGCCCGCGAGGTGACTATCAACACCAGTTAGCAGCATCGCCCTGGCAGGCGCACAGTTCGCAGCGGTATGGTAATTCGTAAATCGGATGCCCTGCTCGGCTAACGCAGATAGCGAAGGCGTGTTGACCTCACTGCCGTAGGGCGCTATATCGGTAAAACCAAGGTCGTCGGCAAGAATAAAGACTATATTAGGACGCGCTTGCTCCGCGCGGGCCCCTGCCGCCATGAAGACAGCAAAACAAACTGCTTTGATCAACAACCAACGTTTCATCCCGAGCCCCTGCGTCAAGTGAGCCACCAGAGCGTTAAGGGTCATTCGCTAATCGCCGAGAAGCAGCAAGCAGAATGATCGTGGTGACGACTTCAACGCCAATCATCTGTAGTGCCAGCGTAGCGTCGTGCATGACCCACGCAAGTACGCGCGCGATGGCGGTCAGAGACAGCATCATGATAGGTGGGTAATACCAAATACGCTGCCCTGTCACTAGCGCGAGCAAGATACACAGCGCCAACGTCAGGAAATAGCCGAACATATCGCCTACCTGGGAACTCCGCCCCAGACCGTCGGCGAGCGTGAACCCAAACTCAAGTGCGATACCGGTCGGATCGATTAACCAACGAAAGCCCAACACCATAAAAAGTATGGCAGGCAGCGCTACAATCACTTTTAGCATGTTATTCATCTTCTACTCTTCCATCACAGCCGGGGTCTTTGGCCCGCCTGATCGTCAAACATCAGTTCCAGCACCATGACATGCCTACTTAGCTATCCGCAAGCGGCACAATACAATTTAATGCTTTACATTAAAACAACTTGTCTGATAATTTAGAAAGCATTGTGATTCTGGTTTATCCATCTCAGTCGAGGTCTATTCGCCGCTATGAATTCCCTGTCATGAATTCCCTGTCATGAATTCTAAACTCAAGTACATCAGCAGCAGCTTCATTTTGATCGCCCTTATCGTCATATTAGCGCTTGGCTTTATTTATTTTTCTCCTCGCCCTCCATTAACTATCGATCCTGAAACGCTTAGCGGAGACGGCAGCACACTCAATTACTG
>JBLIIB010000125.1:0-10711 GCA_047634795.1 Candidatus Azotimanducaceae bacterium
TGCGGTCGCGGCCTCTGCGATAAGTCGTGCCTGCTCGGCGTCTTCTCGCAATTTTCGCTCCGAGATATCAACAATGGCACCTTCAAGTTTGTACTCGTTTGTCACGGCGTCTTGAATCACCTGCCCGGAGAGTGCGACCCAGATGTGCTCGCCGGTTTTTGTAATCACCTGAGTTTCGAAATTTTTGACTCGGCTACGTTGTGATAACTGATCCTTAAATTTGTCGAACTCTGAGGGATTCACAAACGCCGTGCTAATCCCGGGACCGATACTACCTCGGAGTTCCTCGACGCTATCAAAGCCGAGCAAGTCAGCTGCGGCAGGGTTGATGCTGGTTACTTCTCCGTCTTCGGCAATCTCGAAAATCCCCTCTACTGCGTTTTGATAGAGAGAGAGGTATTTATTGCGTGAGTCGTTGAGTTGTTGGTAAAGCTTAGAGTTTTCGATGGCGATCGCAGACTGAGAGGCGAGCAGTTTGAGAATCGAAATTCTGTCGGGCGTAAACGCGTGGGTACTATGTGTGTTTTCGATGTACAAAATTCCCGTTAGATAGCTCTGACTTAAAATGGGTATACAAAGGACTGATTTGGGAGTTTCTCGCAGGATATATTCATCCTGGGTAAAGATGTCCTCCGATGAGGCATTGTTAAGTACCAAATCTTCCCGTGTTCGCGCGACGTATTGAATGACTGAAACCGGCACATCTTTAGAACTTTCTAGGGGCTCACTTTTATAGAGGAATTCAAAATTACCGTTGTGCGTCCACGTAATCATTTCCAGGTTAAGTTTTTCATCAGCGCTCAAGACCATTGCCGCCTTGTGCCCGCCTGCGTTAACCAGAGAAACTTGCATCAAGCGCTCCAATAGGTTCTCAAGCACAATTTCGCCTGCCAAGACCTGAGATGCCCTCAGGACCGTTTCCAGGTCCAGCAGGTTTTTATCACCATAGAGAAAGCCTGTGGAGGCATCGGAGCTGTTGATTGAAGAAAACTGAACAAGTTCAGGGAACTCGCCCTGCAACGTGAGTACTTTGTTGTTTGCACCCCAGCGTTTGTAGGCTTTACTTGCATTGCCCAGGTAGTAAATGGCGAGTTCACGTTTGCCGGTTGCAAGATGAAAACGTCCGGTCATTTCATTGATCAATGCCTGATCGTTGACGTAGCCGTTATCCTGCGCGTAATGCAGCGCGGATTCATATTCGTTGATGGCTTTGAGTTCGTGACCATTAAAGGCGGCGAGTTCGGCTTCCACAAGATGATAGCGATGCTTGATGTTTTGCGGCGCATGATGAGCCCACTTTCTGAGCCGACGACGGTTGCGTGTGATAGTAACCATCAGTGTGAGTCTTTTGCTCATCGTGGCACTTGTCAGGGCATGGATGCAGCTGATGGTTTCCAAAAATCGATACAACGTAATGAGCGGTGTCCCGTAAATAGCGAGACTCTGATCTTTAGTGAGCTCTGACAATTCTTGAGTGATGTCTGATTGATTGAATAAGGTCGCAATGTATAGTTTTGCAAGGTACAGATGCGCCAAGGTTGAATCGTCAGTCTTTAATTCCTTGAATTGAAGTACGTCATTTTCGTCGAAGTGTTCTCCGATGAGTTGCCAGGGTTTATCCACTGGGTTCATCAGGTTGTGAATAGTTTGGAGGTAAACAGAACCGTTGTAGTAGGTGGGGATTTGATTGTGGGCTTTTGCCTGATCTGTCCGTTCTTTCAGGTTCGCACTGATACTGTTTAAGTTCTGACCCAGCATAAATGAGCTGACGGAAGCGTATATCCCAGCGACCAGTGCGTAGTCCATCTCCTGATTTTCTACGCCAATCTGATAGGCACGAGACATCGGTTCGAGTGTTTTGTTTAGATGGTCTTTCCAGCTGAGATTGAAATGGTGAACCACTATCAGTGTCAGGCAATGCAGGTTTTTGTTGTTCTCATCAAGATTATTTAGCGCAAGATGCCCCAATCGTTGCCCGAAATCGATCGTGCCGAACAGGGCGATGTAAAAACTCCCAAGTATGGCAAATGCAACGGGGGACTCAGGAGCCATGCCATGTTTGAGTGACAAATTCGCCATTTCCAGAAGATAGCGAGCAATCTGCGGGTTACCGGAAACATAGGCGGCTCTACAGAGGAGCAATAGTATTTTCATGCCCGCTAACTGCAGCTCATTTTTCATCTCTGGCAATGTTATTTCTGACTGCCGTGAAAGGTTCCACGATTTGATCAGCACGCTGGTACCGGTTGTCAGGGTTCTGAGCGATAGTGGCTTTGAAATTTCTATCCCCAGTGAACGCAACGCGGTTAGGGCTATGTCTTCTGCTTCTTTAATTTGGTTGTTTCTAATGAGTGAGCGGATTCTTATCTCGTAAGCATTTGCCTGATCGATAGGTGTTTTCGCATGCTCCAGAATGCTATCGATCAAGAGGTTCATTTGCGTTAAATCACCGCAAAGATAGGCCGTGTTCGCGGCGTCGTGATGTAGGCTGATCGTTTGTTCATAGTGCGCCCATGCGTTTTGACCGAGCAAAGCAATCGCGGTCTTGAAGTATTTAAAGGCCTGTCGGAAAGCCTTTGAATTCAGGGCTCGGTGGCCCGCCTGAATGTTGAGCTCCGCGATTTTTAGCTGATCGAGTTGCGTATTGTCCGGGGTTTCAAAGCTACTGTTAAGCTGGTTGACGATATCGAAAATACGATTATCGATATCGCCTCGAGAGAGTTGCAGAATGGCTTCGCCAATACTGGCATGAAACAGCCGCCGGTCTTTGCCAGATGTAAGGCCATAGGCGGTGTGTTGGATACGCTCGTGTGCGAAACGAAACATGATTCGCTTATCTCGAAGCCCTGCCTGACTCGGGAGCTGTAGCACATAGCCTTGTTGAATGGCCGATGACAGACGCGAGGACGTTTCCGAGAAGGACAGGCCTGAAACAACCTGTAGTAGATCGAGCTCAAATTCATTGTCAATACATGCCGCGATCTGGAGCAATTTGATCGCAACCGGGTCGAGTGAATGAAACTGGTGCGTTAGCGTAAGGCTGACGTTGTCAGAGGGTGGTTCCGTTGATATTGTTTGAATATCCCAGGTCCATTCCCGGTGCGTCCTGTTGAACGTCAGAGAACCGTTTTTGTGTATCTGGTAGAGAAATGATTTGAGCGCGAGAGGATTCCCGTCGGTTTTTTCTACCAATAGTTTGGCAAATTCATGGACTTCTTCTTCTGATTGAAAAAGGCTATCAGAGACGAGTTTTTTAACGGCGCCTAGTGAAAGATTAGTGAGTTCGAGGAGTTGCGGGATGCCGTGCTCAACCGCGAACCGATCTAGTTTCTCTCGTTGTGGATCGTTAACTTCGAGTGAATGAGATCGAAACGCACCAATGATCATCACGTAGGGTAATTGGCTTTGATCAAACAAATGGCCGAATAAATCTAGTGACGCGGAATCAATCCATTGCAGGTTGTCGAGACTGATGAGCAGGGGGGTCCGGTTCCGGCAAATTGAAGATACTAGGGCAATAATGCCCCGTTTCAGTCTGGGCATTATTTCGGATGATGGAATGTGTCTTGTGGGCGAGGCTTCAAACGCCATGACGCCCGCAAGCTCTGGCACGAGAGAGCATAGCGGTTCTTCTATACCTTTGAGGTTCGCCTGAATGCTGGCTTTCGTTTCTTCGAAATTCGACTGGCTTTGTAACTGTTTGATTAGTTCACTGAGTGCAACCGAAACTCCGGTGTAAGGCACATCCACAGTAATAGGGTTGTGGGTGCCTTTAGCCAGATATCCGCCGCGTGAGATAACCTCTCGTTCCATTTCGCGCATGAGCGAGCTCTTGCCAACGCCTGTTTCGCCCCTGATGACGATAATGGAAGATTTCCCCTCTGAAACCTTTTCGAGTTTAGACAGCAGTTGCGATAGATGCGGATCCCTATCTATCAGTTTTTCGGATATGTTGAGTTGCTCTGGAATGTCGTCAAGTGCTACTTCGAAATCGACGTTGCCGCTTTGCTGTTCCGGCGTTAGATCAAGAAACCGATCCAGATCCTGAATAATGGCATGTGCACTTTGGTATCGGTCCTCTGGAAGTTTTGCCAGAAGCTTTAGCGTGATTTTTGACAGGGCAATTGGGACAGAAGGGTTGAGCTTGTCCGGAGATATGGGGGGTTGCGTCATATGTTGGTAAATAAGCTCAAGGCTGTCTGACGAATCAAATGGAAGGCGATTCGTCAACAGTTGGTAGAGCGTGACGCCAAGAGAGTAAAAGTCCGTTCGGTAGTCAATCGAACGGTTCATCCGCCCGGTTTGCTCGGGGGACAGATAAGAAAGTGACCCTTCCAAGGTTCTGTTGACTTCCGCTTTGACGAGATAACCCGATGTTGACAGGCCAAAATCGATGAGCTTGAGTGAAGGCTTTTCCGGATCAAAGACGATATTGGCGGGATTGATGTCACGATGGACGATGTTGGCCGTATGAAGGTCGTCGATCGCGCCTGCGATCAGGCATCCGATGACCGCGGCCTCTTCTACTCCAACGGCTCGCTCGGTAATAATTTCGTCAAGCGTACGCCCCACTAACGCCTCGGTGACAAGTATCGGGGAATCTTCAGTGTCGATGAGTTCAATGGGTTTAATGACAAAGACAGACCGAATGCTATTGAGCAATTCGTACTCTTGATGGAGACGGGCAGATAGCTGGGGCGAGTCAAGTTCTGGTCGTAATTGCCGAAGGATGACGTCGACCCCATCCTTGGATCGAACCCCGGCGTAAACCAGATTGGTCACTCCTTGGTGAACCAGTTTCAAATCGGTGTAACCGGGAGGCGAGATCATGATGGGTTATCCTGCCGTGGAAACGGGCTCATCTGGCCGTGCCCTTCGATTCCGTCTGTCTTCAGGTGACGGTGGGAGCGAACAGATATCCGGTGCCATGAATTGTGCTGATGAAGGTTGTGTCGTGGTCGTATTGACGAAACTTACGTCTAACCTGACCAACCAGTACATCGATGTATCGATCGTCCGGATACCATTCCCGGTTTCTGATCCGATTCATTAACTGATCTCTGGTCATCACTTCACCTGAATTTTCGATGAGCGCCAGAAGCAGATGAAACTCGCCGGCGGAAAGGGGTTGGAGCTTACTTGTAGGGGTTGCGAGTTCGCGTTTGTTCAGATCGAGCGTCCAGCCTTCGAATTTACGCTTAAACCCTTTTTCTTTCTGCTTTTCTTGTGCATGGACGCGCCAGATCAGGTTTTTAACACGAGATAAGAGTTCCCGTGGATCGAATGGTTTGGTGACGTAGTCATCCGCACCACTTTCTAGGCCGACTATTCTGTCTACCAGGTCGTCTTTGCCTGTCACTAGAATGATCCCGACATCTGAGGTGGCGCGCAGTTCGCGCGTGAGTGTCAAACCGTCTTTGCCCGGCAGGTTGATATCAATTAGGCAAACGTCGATATCTTCATCGGCTACCTGGTTGATGACGCCATTGGCATCTTCACTGATACCGACTGAGTACCCTTCTTTTTCGAAATGCGAGGTCAGTTGACTCCTCGTAATGGGTTCGTCCTCGATGATGAGGAGCTTGGGGACACTTTCACTCATTGATGGCACTCATTGATGACTCTTATTATTCGCACTCATTAACCGCACTCATAGCGGGTTTGGTTCTTTAATCAGTACTCCACAGTATATACCATAGGTGATTGTATAAAACTAAGTGGACACTAACTTGCTGACCATTCCATGGGAGTCCTTGAGTGATGATGCGCTGGCCGGCGTGATTGAAGAATTTGTCACTCGGGAGGGCACTGATTACGGCTACGAAGTCTCTCTCGAAGAAAAATATCGGGAGGTGCGCCGTCAATTGGAACGCGGTGAGGCCCAGATTAACTACGATGAAGAATCAATGACATGCACGCTTGTTGTGCCCGGGTAGTGTTCTTCTGAACAACCATTTTATTAACGCCTATTTCCTGAAATAGTGTCCGCTTGGATATCAATTTAAGGAAAAGCAGCGGCAGGCGCTTCGATTTTCGCGAAAGTGATGTCGCTTTGACCCTATAAAACAGGGCGTTAGGGTGGCGGTTTACTCGCTTGCTAGACCTCGGTGGCTGGCGTAGGATCGACAGACAAAACAAAAAACAAAAAAATATCCAAGGGACACAACAGGTTATGAGAATTTTACTCGCCATCGTAGTCGGTGGATTGGTGATTTTAGGCGCATGGTTGTTGAGCCAGTCTGAAGAAAGTCAGCCGAATCGTGATGATGTGCAGGAAGGGTCGGATACCAGAGTAGATGCTCGATCTGAGCATATTGCGGCCACTACCAGCCGAATGGATGGTGAGCGAATTACGGCGGCGAATAGTGAGCCCGGTAATTGGCTGGCTCACGGACGCACCTACGATGAGCAGAGATTCAGCCCTTTGGATGAGATCAACGCCGATAACGTCAGCGAGCTTGGTTTAGCCTGGTATTTTGATACGGACACCAACAGAGGGCTTGAAGCGTCTCCTATTGTGGTTGATGGCGTGATGTATACGAGCGGCTCCTGGAGTGTTGTGTTCGCCAACGACGCGAGAACCGGTGAGCTGATTTGGGCGTACGACCCTGAAGTACCCAAAGCCTGGGGCGTAAATGCCTGTTGCGATGTGGTTAACCGCGGCGTGGCAGTATGGAAAGGGCGTGTTTATGTGGGCACGATTGACGGTCGCCTAATCGCGCTGGACGCCGTGACCGGCGGCGTTGAATGGGACATCAATACGATCGATCGTACCAAGCCTTATACGATCACGGGCGCACCGCGCATTGTAAACGACAAGGTGATTATCGGTAACGGGGGGGCCGAATACGGTGTCAGGGGTTACATCACTGCTTACGACACGGAGACGGGCGATGAAGCGTGGCGCTTCTACACAGTCCCGGGCAATCCTGAAGATCCCTTAGAATCCGAAACGATGAAAGAAGCGGCCAAAACCTGGACAGGCCAGTGGTGGACCATGGGTGGCGGTGGCACGGTTTGGGACTCGATGTCCTATGACCCTGAATTGAACCAGTTATATATCGGCGTCGGTAATGGCTCCCCGTGGAACCAAAATGTGCGAAGCCCCGGCGGCGGTGACAATCTATTTTTGTCTTCAGTTGTTGCGTTAAACCCTGATACGGGAGAATACATCTGGCATTACCAGACGACGCCCGGTGACACCTGGGATTACACGGCGACACAACACATGATTCTTGCGGAGCTCGAAATAGAGGGACAAATGCGCAAGGTTCTTTTGCAGGCGCCCAAGAACGGGTTCTTTTATGTGCTGGATCGAGTAACCGGGGAGTTCATTTCGGCCAAACAGTATGTCCCGATGACGTGGGCAACGCACGTCGACCCGGAGTCTGGTCGACCTGTCGAGTCAGAGAATGCGCGTTACCAGACAGCGAGCTCGCTTGCAGATCTACCGTTAGAGGACCAAATTACTGAACTGGACGCGATGTCTGCGGAAGAAATCGAGGCTACCTTACATAAGCCAGGACCGTTGGGCGGCCACAACTGGCACCCTATGTCCTACAGCCCTGATACGGGTTTGGTCTACATCCCAGCGTTGGATATCCCCTTTGCCTATGGTAATGAGCCGCAGTTTGAGTACGAAGCCGGGCGCTGGAATCTTGCGAATGATTGGCGGCTGAACATGCCGCTTGGCGACGATGATGTCGATGGGAAAATCGATGGAATGTTACGCGGCCATGTCTCAGCGTGGGATCCAGTTGCGCAAAAAGAGGTTTGGCGTATTCAACACGCGGGGACCTGGAACGGCGGGATGCTGTCGACCCACGGGAACCTGATTTTTCAGGGTAATTCCAGCGGACAATTTGTAGCTTATCGCGCTGATACGGGTGAAGAGTTATGGTCGTCCCCGGCACAGACCGGCATTATTGCGCCGCCAATTTCCTATAGCGTTGATGGTGAACAATATATTTCGGTTGTGGCAGGGTGGGGTGGTGCGTTTGCCCTAACCGCCGCCGCCGCGGAGGGCTATAAGCTGAAACCCCGTGGGCGAATTCTGACCTACAAGCTCGGCGCGACCCAGACCTTACCTCCCGTTACGGACGTGGCGCTCGAAGTTCCTGAACCGCCTCCCATTGAAGCTGATGATGACGAAATTGCTCAAGGCAAGTTTGTGTACCATAAATACTGTGGTGTTTGTCATGGTCCCGGCGTTAGAGCAGGCGGTGTGATTCCGGATTTGAGATACCTTTCACCAGGTAAACATATTGTTTTTGAAGACATCGTACTCGGCGGGATTCTCGAGGAGCGCGGCATGGTGAGTTTTGCCGGTTCGCTTGACGTTGAGGACAGTCGCGCAGTTCATCAGTACATCATTAGCGAATCTCATCGGCTTAAAGCGAAAAGCCCTTAGCGAAGGGTCTTAAAAGAAAGCCCTTAGCGAAGGGTTTTAAAAGAAAGCCCTTAGCGAAGGGTCTTAAAAGAAAGCCTTTAGCGAAGGGTTTTAAAAGAAAGCCCTTAGCGAAGGGTTTTAAAAGAAAGCCCTTAGCGAAGAGGTTTTAAATGGAAGCCCTTAGCGAACAGGTGGTAAGAGCGAGTGTCCAAAGAATGATTCATGGCGCCGTTTATCCTGGATCGACGGGCCGGCGCTTTGAGCAATTGTTCTTGCAAGCGGTTTGTAAGCCGTTTTTATGAAAACCACTTGATATAAGTAAAGCCATCAGTATTCCCTAAAAGTGTGAACGTAAAGATGCGACAGGGACAAAATTGAACGAGTGATGAAGGGATAACAACATGAGTGAAGCAGTCAGTACCGATTGGATGACCCAGGACCCAGACTCTATTCCCCTGGACCAGATTGATTTAATGAATCCCAAGCTTTTTCACGACGATTATCACGTGAAATTGTTTGAGCGCTTGCGTCGCGAATCGCCGGTTCATTTTCAAAAAGGCCATGAAGAAGTAGGCTCTTTTTGGAGTGTGACCCGGTACGAAGACATCATGGCCGTTGATACGGATCACGAGACTTTCTCGTCTGACGGTTCGATTACAGCAAACGATGTTGATGAAGATTTCCCGCTGCCTATGTTCATTGCTATGGATCCGCCGAAACATGATCGGCAGCGTAAAGAGGTGAGTGGTGTGGTTGCGCCATCAAATCTCTCCCATATGGAAAGCACGATCCGTGAGCGGGTTTGCACCATTCTTGATTCGCTACCGCGCGGTGAAGAATTTAACTGGGTGGATCTGGTTTCCATCGAATTAACGACACAGATGCTGGCAATGTTGTTCGACTTTCCGTTTGAAGATCGACGTAAATTGACGCGTTGGTCCGACGTCGCAACGGCAGATGAAGATTCTGGCATTATAGAAAGTGAAGATCAGCGTCGCGAAGAGCTTATTGAATGTCTTGAATACTTCACCCGGCTTTGGAACGAGAGGGTGAATGAGCCGCCAAAGGGTGATCTTGTTTCCATGTTGGCTCACGGCGAGTCGACAAAGAATATGGACCCCGTTGAGTATCTCGGGAACCTGATATTGCTGATTGTGGGGGGTAATGACACGACGCGGAACTCGATTTCCGGTGGCGTCAAATTTCTGAACGAAAACCCGGCTGAATACGAGAAGCTTAAGGCCGACCCTGGTTTGATTCCTAACATGGTGGCTGAAATCATTCGCTACCAGACACCGCTTGCTTACATGCGGCGCACAGCGTTGAAAGACACTGTGCTTGGTGGTCAGGCGATCAGCGCCGGAGACAAGTTGCTGATGTGGTACGTGTCCGGTAACAGGGACAGTTCGGTTATCGAAGACGCGGATCAGTTTTTGATAGATCGAAAGAGCGCACGACGCCACTTATCCTTTGGTTTCGGTATCCATCGTTGTATGGGTAATCGGTTGGCTGAAATGCAGTTACGCGTCCTTTGGGAAGAAATCCTCAAGCGTTTTGACAAGATCGAAGTGGTAGGCGATGCGGTGATGGTTCAGTCTAATTTTGTGAAGGGCTATTCAGAATTGCCGGTGATCATTCGATAACCTCTAGGATGGCCCCTAGGAAAAGTCTTTTAAATAAGCTCATTGAATAGGCCGGTTCAGCAGTTTTATTGGAAAATGGAAAGGCGACGGTGCGAAAGCGCCCGTCGCCTTTTTTCGTTAGGGACTTTTTTCTGTAAGGTTTTTTAGCGAAGAGCTTCTTTTAGCCAACGATTTTTTTTAGCTAACGGCTTCTTTTAGCTAACGGCTTTGTCCTCACTTAACACTTTATTCTCGTGCAGCATCCTGGTTTTGAACCCCATAGACGGCAGTCAGTCGGATAGCGTTTGAGGCGTCTCTACTGCCAAGCATTGTCGCGAAGAAATCATCCCCCCAGGTGTATTTATCCCGCATGAGACTATTGATCACGCCAATATTGTTGTTGTCGATGGACGTTCGAAACTGTCCTGTTTGACCCGCTCGGGTGACATTTACAAGGTCGCTTGAGTTCAAACGCTTATACCATCCGGAGTTCGATTCCCCTCTTAAGTAAGGGGTGCCTTCGTAATCAACGACCCATAGCCTGGTTGTTTGGACCACGCCATCACTATCTTTTGTCTGTAATTCAACAACCTCAATCCTTTCAGAAGCAGCGAATTGCAGCGTGCCCAGAGTGGCGAGTAAACCTAAGATAGCAACCACTATCCAGATGGCATATTTCATATTTTGCTCCCTTGCTTTG
>JBLIIB010000126.1:0-10706 GCA_047634795.1 Candidatus Azotimanducaceae bacterium
TTTACGCCAGAGCAGATAATCTAAGGGTCTGGCTGACAGAAGTCGAAACACGACTCGGTAGCCTCTCACAAAGACTGTCCGCAAGCGTGGGCAAGCGTCAGCTCGACACATCGCTTGCAGGCGATATCGCCGCTACTCAGTCCACCAGTGCGGCCTCAGAACAACAGGTAAAAACGGACTGGAGCGAATTAGACGACGTATTTTACGAAGCACGCGGGACCACTTGGGCACTACTCCACCTACTTCGGGCTATGGAAACGGATTTCCGTGACGTGCTGGAAAAGAAGAACGCCCTGATCAGTCTCCAGCAAATCATTCGAGAACTGGAGCCAACCCAGGATCCTGTATGGAGCCCGTTCATACTCAATGGTGATGGATTTGGTGTGCTCGCCAATCACTCGCTGGTCATGGGTTCACATATCTCGCGCGCAAACGCCGCAATCAGTGATCTAAGGCGACTTCTGGAAGACGGCTAGGACAGCCCTGATTAGCAGGATATTTCCGTTAAAGGCCGGGAACGCGTTGATGCACTGCGCGGCCCGGCGGAAATACACATTAATCATAGGTTCCCTACCCGATATAAAATACCGGTTCAAACTTGGCCAGCTTTTTTATACCATTAGCCCGCTTCGCGCCCTGAGATAAATCAGGGTGAGAAATAACAATTATAAAAACCACCCCAATCGGAATACTTATGGAAAACATTATGTACGTGCCACCTATTGCAGGTGTGCTAGGTCTAGTGTGCGCGGTCATCGTTTACGTGATGATGACTCGCTATGACGAAGGCGAAGAAAAAATTCGCAAAATCGCAAAAGCCATTCATGAGGGCGCCATGGTGTTTCTGCACCGTGAATACATCATGCTAGCGGCATTTGCAGGACCACTCTTCCTGATCATCTTTTTTACACCAGGACTAGGTTGGAAAACTGCCACATCCTTTGCCGTAGGTGCGATATGCTCCGCCTTGGCAGGTTATCTCGGTATGTTTGCGGCGACCAAGGCTAATGTACGCACAACCGCTGCCGCTCAGCAGTCCGGAGCAGGCAGTGCACTCACAGTGGCATTCTACGGTGGCTCCGTCATGGGCCTCTGCGTTGCATCACTCGGTTTGCTGGGTGTGGGTTCGCTTTACTGGTATTTCGGTGGTGATCCCGAATCTGCACATGCGATCCATGGCTTCGGTATGGGCGCATCCAGCGTCGCATTATTTTCGCGTGTCGGTGGCGGTATCTTTACCAAGAGTGCTGATATCGGCGCTGATCTTGTCGGTAAGCTCGAAGCGGGCATTCCCGAGGACGACCCTAGAAACCCAGGTGTGATTGCCGATAACGTGGGCGACAACGTAGGCGACGTTGCGGGGATGGGTTCTGATATTTTCGAATCCTATTGCGGCTCAATGATTGCAACTATCGCTATTGCTTCTACGATGACGATGGGCGCCGCTTTCGGTATCGCAGCACTCGCTCCCGAAGGTGGTCGTGAAGCACTCCTCGCACTGCCTCTCACACTCTCCGCCGTCGGTCTTGGCTGTTCCGTTATCGGAATCATTATGGTTAATCTGCTATCGGGCCTCGGTCCTGAGCGGGCACTGGAACTTGGGCACCAAATTTCAGCCGTACTGCTGATTATTGCTGGCTACTTCCTCACGTCCTTTATGGGCATCTCGATGGATGTCTGGTGGGCAATTGTCGCTGGTACGGTTGGCGGGATCCTAATCGGGGTCGTCACTTCTTACTACACTTCAAAAGGTCCTGTCATAAAAATCGCTGAATCCGGAAAAACCGGAACGGCCACCGTGATGATCACAGGTCTTGCGGTAGGCATGCAGTCAGTTGTCATTCCCGTTTTGGCGATCAGCGCTATTATCTATATTTCTACCCATCTCGCTGGTTTGTACGGCGTGGGTATTGCCGCTGTCGGCATGCTCGCTACCGTTGGTATGACCATGGCACTCGACGCTTATGGTCCTGTTGCTGACAATGCTGGTGGTATTGCAGAAATGGGCGGCCTCGGCGCCGACGTTCGTGAAATCACCGACGGACTCGATGAAGTGGGCAACACTACCGCGGCAATCGGCAAAGGATTCGCAATTGGTGCAGCAGCACTTGCGGCACTCGCGATTATTGCTGCGTTTGTTGAAACGATGACGCACAATAATCCTGAGTTTTCGCTTGAACTGTCCAATCCCAATGTTCTAACCGGTATGTTCATCGGCGGTGTCCTGCCATTCCTAATTGCTTCAATCACGATGACAGCGGTAGGTGACGCGGCCATGGAAATGATCGAAGAGATTCGCCGACAGTTTCGTGAGATCCCCGGCCTGATGGAAGGCACCGCTGAAGCCGATCACGAAAAGTGCATCGATATCGCAACAAAGGCAGCGTTGAAGAAAATGATCCTGCCAGGTGTTATCGCCATCACGATGCCTCCAATCGTGGGCTTTGGTCTAGGCGCTCAAAGTCTCGGCGGCATGCTAGCTGGCGCATTGCTGGGTTGCGTACTACTGGCGCTGATGATGGCCAACGCTGGCGGTGCATGGGACAACGCCAAGAAGCACGTAGAGAAGGGCAATCTTGGCGGCAAGGGCAGTGATGTTCATGAAGCTGTGGTTGTTGGCGATACGGTAGGTGATCCCTTCAAGGATACATCTGGCCCCTCTATGAACATTCTGATCAATGTCATGGCGATCGTCAGCCTGGTCATTGCTCCCCTCCTCCAGTAATGGATTAGGGCGGGACTCAATCGAGATCTCTCAATAGAGACCCTGGTGAAAACCAAAAAGGCAGCCCGCTAGGGCTGCCTTTTTTTATGGCAAAGATTTATAGAAAGTTTATGTGACGAATATCTCTATTAAAGAGCTCAGTAATAAATAGTTCCTCGAGAAAAGTGCGCTAATCATTCAAAGCATCAAGCAACGCTCTCCTCTACCAAATTGAGATGCGCTCCTCGGTCGGCAAATACAATTTATCGCCTTTCTTTACGCCATAAGTTTGGTAAAAATCTTCCATGTTGGGCAACACACCGTTAATCCGAAATCGATCCGGTGAGTGCGGATCATTCTTGACCAGGTATTCCAAGAACTGGTCTCGCCACTTCAATCGACTGGTCTGAGCATTCCCCAGAAAAAACCGTTCCTCCGCCGTGAACCCATCGAGTACCGGTGGCTCCGCGCCATCTAACGAAAGCCGATAGGCCTTCAATGCGATCGCGGTACCGCCAAGGTCACCAATATTCTCCCCCAGCGTCAGCTCACCATTCACAAACAATCCGGGCAGAGCCTCGAAAAGATTAAACTGCGCCACCAGACCAGCAGTAAGCGATTCAAAATTAGCTCGGTCACTATCAGTCCACCAGCGCCTGAGATTACCATCCCCGTCATACTTACTGCCCTGATCGTCAAACCCATGACCGATTTCGTGACCAATAGTGACGCCGATCGTCCCGTAGTTGTAGGCATCTTCCGCCTCGGGAAGAAAATTAGGTGGCTGCAGATAAGCCGCCGGAAACACGATCTCATTTAGCCCGGGGTTGTAGTAAGCGTTAACTACCTGAGGCGCCATAAACCACTCATCACGGTCAATAGGTTTGCCCAGTTTGGAAACATTCTGTTGGTGACTAAATATTCGCGAGCGTTTGATGTTGCCGACAAGGTCGTCTGAAGCAATAGTCAGGGTTGAGTAGTCTCGCCACTTGTCCGGGTAGCCGATTTTTGGCGTGAACTTCGACAATTTTATCAGCGCCTTTTCTTTGGTCTCGCTGCTCATCCATTCAAGACTCCGAATGGAATCTGCATAGGCCGCACTCAGGTGACGAACCATGTCTTGCATCCGAGCTTTGGATTCAGGGGCGAAGTGACGTTCAACATAGAACTTTCCCAACAACTCACCAATATTCTGGTTAATCGAATTGATCGCCCGGCGCCAGCGCGGCGGCATTTCTTCCAAACCGGAGATGGTTTTTGAATAGAAATTAAATCGCGCGGCTACAAATGGCTCAGGTAAAAAATTCGCGTAACTCGATAACAACCTCAATCTCAGATAATCCTGCCAGGTAGCAACCGAGGTCCGGGTAAAAACATCATTGAAATGTTTAAAGTAGCTGGGCTGCATCACAACGTAAAAAGGCTGAGGCTCAACCCCAATCCCAGCGAGGAAGGGTTCTGCCTTGAAGTTACCTAATAGCTTCCGAAATTCGGTGTCCGTGTAGGGATTGTAAATTTTGTCTGCATCACGATTGTCTACTTTGCTCCATTGCCCTTGCGCGATGGCTGCCTCCAATTCAACAACCCGTTTGGATGCCGCTGCGGCGTCCTCAACATCCGCAAGTGTGAACAGCTGCGTCACGTAAGTGCTGTACTCTTCTAGCAGGAACTTGCCTCGCTCAGAGTCATCAAAATAGTAATCACGATCAGGCAACCCAAGTCCGGATTGAAGGAAGAACACGACGTACTGTGTCGAATCCTTGTCATCCTGTCCGACATAAAAGTTGAAAGGGCCATCCACACCCATCGCGTTCACGTCACCAAAAAAGCGCGCCACGTCATCGTGCGAGGACAGTGCCGAAATCGCATTCCATTCCGCCAACAAAGGATCAACACCCTTCTCAGCAATCAACGCTTCATTCAGCCAGGCAGCGTAGTAATCACCAATCTTTTTTTGTTCAGCACCCTTTTTACCGGCTACCAGATTATCTGAATCAGGTGCGACAAAGGCTTCGACAATGGCTCGTGATTGTTCCAGCGCCTTCTTGCGAAGCGTCATATAGCTCCCCCAGCCGATCTCTTCCCCAGGAATCTCAGCTTCCTTTAACCAGGTTCCATTGGCATATTCGTAGTAGTCGTCCTGCGGCCGAACACTCAGATCCATTCCCTTCAGATCAATACCTGAAATCTTCGCATCAACAGCCTTAACCTTCGCAGTTGGGGGTGATTGATCTGAATTCTCGTCTGACTGATTACACCCTGACAACACGCCTACCAGACTAATCAAAACTATGAATCTGTTCATGCTAATCGCCCTTAAAATGAGGGCCAGAATGGCTCTGATCAGTATCAGCAGCGTATCCCGGCGACTGAATTTACCTAAGCCGGCTTGAATGCAGCCAATTTCTTTTTAACCATCTGGTGCTTTAAGCGCACATAGACAGGCAGCCCGGATTGATAGGGAGGATAGTCTTCCCCCTGAATCAGGGGTGACAGGTATTGACGTGCTTTTGCAGTGATCCCAAAGCCATCTTTGGATATATAGGAGCGGGGCATTTTTTTCTCAACGTTGGCAACTTTGGATAGTGGTGCCTCTCCAATCTCCCATCGGTAAGTCTTTCCGGGTTTTCGAACAATAATCGGCATCACCGCGTTCTTGCCCTGGATTGCAAATTCAACCGCTGCCGCACCCACCGCATAGGCTTGCTCGACATCTGTTGCGGATGCAATGTGCCGCGCGGCACGCTGGAGGTAATCTGCGACAGACCAATGGCACTTGTAGCCATGAGCCGCTTTAATCATATCGACCAAGGTCGGAGCAACACCGCCAAGTTGGGTGTGCCCGAACGCATCTTTAGCTCCTGCATCTGCAATGAAACGGCCATCTGCTGTCTGAGCGCCTTCTGATGCAACAACCACGCAATACCCATACTTCTGAACACTGTGCTTCACCTGCTTCAAAAACTGCTTCTGATCAAACGCAATTTCCGGAAAGAGAATAATGTGTGGAGGCAAACTTGCATCGCTTTTGGCCAGACCCGCGGCGGCGGCGATCCAACCCGCATGACGACCCATAACTTCAAGTACAAACACCTTGGTTGAGGATTCTGCCATTGAAGCCACATCCAATCCTGCTTCCATTGTGGAAACCGCGACATACTTCGCGACCGAACCAAAACCAGGGCAGGTATCGGTCAACGGCAAATCATTGTCGACCGTTTTTGGAATACCGACACACGCAATCGGGTGGCCCATCTGTAAACTTAATTGTGAGACTTTATTGGCAGTATCCTGACTATCGCCTCCGCCGTTGTAAAAGAAATAGCCGATGTTATGGGCTTGAAAAACCTCAATCAGCCGCTCGTATTCAGCCTGGTTTTCTTCTATTGATTTCAATTTGTAACGGCAAGAACCGAACGCGCCACTTGGGGTATGTCGTAAGGCAGAGATGTCTTTTTTCGTCGCCTTTGACGTATCAATAAGCTCCTCGCGTAGGGCGCCAAGAATGCCATTCTTGCCGGCAAGGACTTTGCCAACCCGTCTTGATTTACGCGCCGTTTCGATGACTCCACACGCCGTTGCATTGATCACCGCAGTGACGCCGCCTGATTGGGCGTAAAAAATGTTCTTAGCCAACGATTATTCTCCTAAGTCCTGGTTAAAGATCTTTTATTGTTTCCAGGATTAACCCGTCAACAACGGTTTTTAGCAGTTTTTCTAACACGCTGACACGCGTCGTCGAAATTGCTCATTTTTGATGCCGCTATGATAACCAGCTTTTGGCAACACGGCGCTGTAAATTCTGGCTGTGACTGACACTCAATCTTATATTCAACACATCACGAAGGTTACGCCCGCATTCCTTGATAGCACTTCTTGATAGCATTCCTAGATAGCGGTTCTCTGAGGGCTCTTTCCAAGCTGGGAGGCCCGGCTCACATCGGGGTAACCGGAACCGCTCGCAGTAACGCCAGAGAGGTCTGATCGAACCACAAATTCAGCTTTACGCTTTACCCAATATTTAGTCGTTATGGGCCGCCCCCAAATAACTCACGGCTGAAGTTGAAGCACTGGTCTCTATCAACACGATGGAATTTGGAAACTGTGTGAATTATGCCGCGGACGAGCAGGCTGACCAATCGATGTCTCAATTTGTCGGGGCCTATCAATTATTCTCTGGCGGCGATGATATTCTGGCGATGGTTTTCTGGCGATTTCAACCAAACTCGCCAGGTTAGAAACGAATAGTACCGCAGCCTTTGCGGGCCAATTTGAACAGGGCGCACTTCCACCGTGACTAACCACATTGAGACGTTGTTTTTTGCTCATTCTTGTTAGGAGACGCGATGGGCAGGTTTATCATCGAGTAGAAACCTCGACTAATGCCGATAGTTCGCAAGAAAAAAACCGGCGAGGATACTGTTTTCAATGCGGATCAGACTGCACGAAACCAAATACCCGAATAAGAGTGCTCGACACACAGATCGGAATTAACACTCTTTACGACAACCCACAGTTCGTCCTGTCAGGCTAAATTCTTTGCCTCCGCAATGACATCAAAACTAACATCACCAGAATAAATAGATTTGAAAAAACGCCAAACCAACGCTGTACTAGCCTTTAACACGCACTGCGAGTAAGTCGCAGTTGGCGCCATGTAACACCGCACTCGCCGTAGAACCGAGCAGAAACTGCAAACCCGACTGCCCGTGGGTACCGATAACAATCAGATCAATATCTTCATCTTCTGCGACACGATGAATCTCAGTGGCTGGCCTACCCTTTGCTGCATGGCAAGCGTCCTCGAGTATTCCAAGTTCTTCAGGCGAGTTCCCGCATCGCCTGAAGATTCTCTCGCCTAATTGAAGCCTCAAGCGAATAGACCTGTTCACCCCAGGCCACCGAATCAGCGGCGTAAGCCATGCCAAGTGGTTCCTGGACATGAACTATATGCAGCGCAGATCCATGCAGATCTGCAAGGTTTTGTGCTCGCTGAACCACCACCGCATTATCCTCATAAAAATCTACTGCGATCAGGATCTTGCTGTACTTACCGCTATTTGAGCGGCCTGCAGTTCTCACGGATATGTTATCGGACACGTAATCGGACACGTAATCGGACATGGATTTTTCTCCCGTATTAGACCTCAAAAATCTCATCGCCAACGACAAAGCCAAGGCCTGCAATGAGATTTTCACTTTAGAGAGGGACCGATTGAGAACACTGACCTGGGTCAGTGTTCTCTGTTATTGAAAATTTTATTAGCCCGCTCGGCTTGAAAAAAATAAATCCGGATTTATCTAGTGTTGTAAGGCAAACAACACCTACACAGACCAAAAGGATAACGAACATGACCCATCTCGCATCACCTTTTAGCAACCCTAACCAGTTCAACCGCGAAATCGGTCGCCTGATAGATGACCGGCTAATTGATTGCAGCTTGGCGAATACCGCTAACCAACGAACCTGGTCACCAGGTATCGACATTATCGAGGCAGATGACGGCTTCACCGTCGTTGCTGATGTACCCGGGATCGTTAAAGAGGATATAGAAATTAATGTGCACCGCAGTGTTCTGACAATCAAAGGAACGCGCTCTGCAAGCAACGAGGAACATATTACGCATCGCGAACGGGCTAGTGGCACATTCACTCGCCAACTCAATCTGCCGGAGTCAGCAGATGAAGAAACCGTCTCGGCCCGAGTGACGAACGGCGCATTGGAAATCAAGATTCCAAAATCACGTAAAGCTGAGCCCATCAGGATCACCGTCACCGGTGATTCATAAGGAGACAATAAGAATACCTTAGGTAGACTTTCCGAGACCGTCACGGAATCACTCGATGGCCTTACTGAGGGCTGGCATGGTTTTTGGAATACCGCTAAGCCATGCCATCACTATGGTTCACTCCAGGACCCGATAGCGAGGCTAATGAACCGGGCGCCCAGAATCGATCGGGGTGCTGAGTGCTGATTTACATGAAAGCGCTGACGATTTAAGCATCTCCCTCAAAGCCGCAGGTTTAAAGAGCAATGACTTTGAAATACTAATAGATGGTCAAACGTTAGCTGTGCGTGGATCGAAGTTATCCAGAATAAAACGCAGCAAAGGTCGTTACCCTATGAGCGAGCGCGCTTTCGGCCGGTTCGACCGGAGATTTGCTTTACCGATGGACGTGGAGGACTCAGAAACAACGGCGGCCTATCGTAGCGGCGTGCTGACCATCCATTTAAAGAGATCGTCGAGTGCTAAACCGAGGGTGGACTCGCAGTCCTTAGACTAGAAGCGCTTAGTAGGTAGCGCTTGGTAAATAGCCATCACGTTCAGTTTGCATTAGGGAACGACACACAAGGCTATCCCGGCCTAAAACATGGGCCGGGATGACTTTTTTGAATCTGACCTCAGGACCATTTTTCAACAATCGGGATACGTCGACCAATCCCAAAGGCCACCTTAGACACCTTGGTACCAGGGCAGGTTTGGCGACGTTTAAATTCCATACGGCCGATAAGGCTGACAATTCGCTGGTACTCGTGGTCCGATTCTGACGTTTTGAGCCATACTCGAAGTCGACTGACGTCCAAGCTTATTTCAGCAAGCGAAGTGTGCTCTTCAACCCAGCGTTCGAATCGGCTGAAAGAGGTCACGTAATCTTCCACATAGGCTTTGACTATCGGGTCGAGCACCGCATAGGGCATCAAGCTTTCTTCATCGATTTGCCCTACGGCTAGTTCTGCAGAGGGCGGCTTCTGCCAAATGTTTTCCGGTATCTGATCAACCGCCTTCGCCAACGCCACCACCTGGCATTTATACAAATCCTTGATGGGCGCATAGGAAAAATTCATATCGAAGTGAGTGTAATAACCACAGGCTGATTCAGTTTTGTTGCCGGTGGAAAGCGGCATAGCGCCAAAGGCATTGCTGAAGTGCATAACATAGAGATCACGAAGCCGCGCCTGCATGTTTTCGTCCGCCACGCCCGCATAAAGGCCCTCGCTAAACTTACGATGAACCAGGTTGTCGTCTTGCTGGTGAACCGCATAATGTTTATTTAACTCAGACACCACCGATTCGTGTTCAATCGGCATCTCGTAGTCCCAACATCCAAGGCGCTCGTGAAGCGCGATAGCGTCGGTACGGGAATGATCACTGCTAAACACAGAAGGCATTCGAATCGCATGGACATTGCTAGCGCCAACGGCTTCGCAAGCCAACATGCAAACTAAAGCGCTATCGACACCGCCACTGCTGGCCAGTACAACCTGGTCAAAACCCGATTTTTTGACATAATCACGAAGCCCAAGCACTAAAATGTCTTTTAGACACACGGTCTTACTCTTCGCATCGATTAACGCCATGCCGTCGGCCGAAGCCGCCAGATCGACAATTTCATAGCTGTCTTCGAACAGCACATCACTGAGATGTCTGAGTTGGTCGTCCACTGCGACAAAACTCTGCCCATCAAAGACCAATTCGTCCTGGCCACCGACCTGGTTCACATAGACAACTGTAGGGCCGTCTTTGGTGGAAGGTGCAATATGGGACAATCGGGCATGCAACTTGTCACTGACGTAGGGCGAGCTATTTAGAGACACAACCACGTCCACTCCCGCCTTCCTGTATTGCTCAAAGGGGTTGTCGACGTAGTTGTAATCATCGGCATCCTTGTCGTTCCAAAGATCTTCACAAATGGCGATACCAATCTTCTGATCAGATACGGTAAATGTACAGATCTCAATGCCCGGCTCGAAATAACGAAGCTCGTCAAAAACGTCGTAAAACGGCAACAGTTGTTTCTGGTATTGATGCACTAGCGCACCGTTAACAACGACACCCGCCATATTAGTGAAAGGTTTCCCGACACCCTGATTTCTGCCGACATAACCCAGTACCGTATGCATCTGCGGGGAAACATTGCGCGAATACGATTTGACCTCGTCAAGCGCCGTAAGGTTTCTATCGATGTATTCGGGGTTATAAAGCAGATCCTGGCTAAGGTA
>JBLIIB010000127.1:0-10664 GCA_047634795.1 Candidatus Azotimanducaceae bacterium
GTCGAAGGTCGCCCCAACGCCATCATTGATACAGGCATCGGCCCAGCGCTGAACCATGGCCTCGTTGCCATCAATTAACGTTTGCACGAACGTCTTGCGCTGACCACCCGTAAGAAAAGTTGCGATACTGACAGCTGCATCATAAGCACACATAAAGAGATGCAATTTTGCGCCGGTTGCCTTCGCCA
Source organism: Candidatus Azotimanducaceae bacterium (assembly GCA_047634795.1). Taxonomy (GTDB): domain Bacteria; phylum Pseudomonadota; class Gammaproteobacteria; order Pseudomonadales; family Azotimanducaceae; genus UBA9659. The sequence goes on from JBLIIB010000127.1 coordinate 189, forward strand.
GATAGGCCGCTCGGGTTAACGCGGGTTGGGTATCTTGTTGAGCATCTAGCACAACGAGTATGTTCTTTAGCTTTTTCACCGGCTTCTTGTTCTTGTTTTTGGGTGCTATGACTGGAGTGATATCGCCTTTAGCGATACCCCGTGACAGTATTTGAGGAAAGCCGTTCCCGGTCAACCTGTTCTACGGTCTTTCGAATTTCCGGATCTATCCTAAAAACCGCTTCAAGGTCTTTGCGTCGAAGCTCATAAAGTGTGCAGGGCGTGGCGGCGAAGGTGGTCGCATTCCGCGGCGCATCATGGAGCAATGCCGTTTCGCCAAAAAAATCCCCGGCATAAAGCGTTGCGACCGCTTGCGGCTTTCCATCTTTAAGCTTCTCAACTTTTGCGATACCCCGGGCGATAAGAAATATAGAACCACCGTCCTCTCCTTCTTTAACGATGACCGACCCTCGGGGTACGGTTCTGCGTCTCAGATGGCTACCGATCATATCGCGCCCACTAGCTTCTACTTTACTGAACATCGGCACCTTGCTTAGGATCTCATGCACGTCTAACTCAAAAGAGGCAGAAATATTCCCCTGTTTGAGCTCCCGAATTCGAGCCGCCTGTTCCTTTAATATCGTGTCGGCGATACCGTCAGATATCATGCCGCGATCAGCCGCGTAAGCAACAGATTCATGTTCGGCAATGAGTAACAACCTTTGGCCCAATTGCTCCTGGATCGATTCAACAAACTCTGGATAAAATTCTGCCACCTGATCAAGCTGCGTCTTGGAGTCGCTCAGAATATCCTCGTAGACAGCTTTGAGCTGCTGACTAGTTTGTTCATCAATTTGGCCCTTGTCGGCAATTTGACTAAAAGACCTCAGCACTGAATTTGCTGCTCGATACCTGCCCCAGGCAACCTCATAATCTCTGACGACCCGCGCCGTCGAAAAACCCTCGATCAGCCCCAGCAGGCCCATTTTTTCGAAGAGACGAAACACAAGATCACTGATTTTTTGCACCACCGAAGGTTCTATGCCTGCCGTAGGCATCAAACCTAGATGCCGAACCTCCTCGAGCTGAACCGTCACGGTGTGATCCAATTCGCGAAACGACCACTCGTTGATAAGGCCTCGCGAAAATAACTCGTACACACGCGACTTTTCGCGGGCAAGACATCTCAACGCTAAAATATTTGCCATCTGATCAGATGTCATCGACCGATTGAGTTGGTCCAACTCTTTTTCAAGCACCTCGAGTTGGCGCTCGCAGCGCTCTCGGATGTTATCTGCGACTCGAATGGAGAACAGCCCCCCATCAACCAGACTGGTTAATCGTGACAAAGCTTCCTGCCGGGCATCTCTGTCGCCCTCCAGCTTCGCCAGCTTATCCGGTAAAGAAAGAGTATTCAGACCCAGGAACTTAACCAGCAATTCAATGCTGAGCCCCTGTACCACCAGCGTGAACAAAACGGCACCCATGACCACCGCCACCAGCATGTCCTTGTATTCGAATTCAGGCAGAGAGAGCACGATAGCCAGCGCAACAGCACCTCTCAATCCACCCCAGTACATGACAAGCTGAAACGGCATCGCGATTTTTTCGGCACCCGGGATCTTGCCGACCAGTGGAACGATGCCAAAGATCACGATCGCTCTAGACACCAGCATTGCCACGACAACAACACCAATCAGATCAATGAATTGCCAAAGCACCATCAGGTCGATCTGCAGACCTACCATCAGAAATATCAGTGCATTGGCTACATACGCAAGATATCCCCAAAACTGTTTCAGGAAATCGGACGTTGACGGAGAAATCTTAGATCGCCCCCAGGATCCCAGCGTGAGCCCTGCGGCGACAACCGCCATAATACCGCTGACATGAAATACATGTTCCGCAATCACAAAAGAACAGTAAGCCAGGATGGTAGTTAATGTGATTTCGATCAAGGGATCAGACTCAACCCGACCGAGCGAGAATCCCGTCATCAGCGCCAGGACCAATCCCACCAGAATACCGCCGCTAAAAACGACAAAAAATTCGGCATGCCCGTCGAACAGCACTTGGGAGGAAAAATCTCCGCTGGCTAATAGGCCGATCAGAATAGTGGCAAGCACCAAAGAAGTGGCGTCGTTGAAAAGGCTCTCTCCCTCGACCAGGACTGTGAGCCGTTCCGGTACTCCGAGTTGACGAAAAATCGCAACAACCGCGACCGGATCTGTTGCACTGAGAATCGACCCCAGAAGCAGCGCCACCAGCCAGTCCATCTCTATCGAAAGAACATGGTTGGTCAGCAGGTAAAAGATGAGGCCGATGATGCCGGTTGAAATCAGTAGCCCGGGTATCGCAAGCGTGAGGATCGGCCAGATGTTTCTGGAGACCTGCCGAGCATCCAGGCTGATAGATGACTCGAAGACCAGCGTCGGTATGAACACAAACAACACCAGTTCGGGTGTCAATCGAAAATCACTGATCAGGCTAAGCCCCGGTACGTCGTGACCGAAAGCAGAAATCGCCATGCCCGCGAAGACCAGCGCAACCGTCAACGGGAGTTTGGGCACCTTCTTGCTGATCATGGTGGTGATGGCTGCAACAAGCATTAGCAACACAATGCCGGTAACCAAATCAGTCAGTGAACTTGTGTGCAGCTCCATTCAGATGCTTAGCCTCGTTAGCGGGTCATTGTCACAGTGGATAGAGCCACTGTAACAGCTGCGGTAAAGACCTGGACCAGCGTTACACTGAATCGCATCCGGCCTTAATCTAATGTAACTTCACGGTAAAATACGGTAATCCTCTGAATTTAGGAATTTTTCGCTAAAAAGACACTATTAGTGCGGCGGAGTTCAAACTTCAGTACTTCTCCCATCGATTCCATTATCTATTCAGTTAGTATCATGCAGATGGTGCTAACTTACATCAGCTCGTTTAGCGCATCAGCAGACTAGCGGAGGAATGCGAGTTTATTAAAGGGTTACATCAAGCGGTGCTATAGATAACAACGTACAGATATTCTGAGAAAGACCAAAGCTGACGCCGTCAGAGAACAGGCAACAACTATCACCAATGACCCATCACTAATGAGCAATGAACATGGGCCAAAAACCCCAGGACGGACATAACATGGAAGTTGTCACATCGGATAAGAGACTCGCCACCAAACGCGCCCTCCTTGATGCTGCCAGAGATCTTGTGTTCGAACGCGGTCACGATCGCATCTCTGTGCAGGAAATCACTAAGCGGGCTCAACTCGCTACCGGGACCTACTACAATTATTTTGAATCAAAGCAGGATATCTTTGTCGCTGTTGCCGAGGATCTGGAGCGCCAGATGGCCAAGGACTTCGAAGCCACGCGGGCGAATATCAAAGACCCTGCGATGCGCGTCGCGATAACTTTGAAATACTATTTTCACCAGGCTGTCGACAATCAGGATTGGAAAGACTTCACGCGCAGCGTAGGCCTATCTGATTTGTCCCCGCGACAGGATACTGAAGAAAGCCTCAACGATATCGAAATCGGTGTGAAAGCGGGCAGATTCAGGGTCGACGATCTGCGTTTCACGCAGACGCTCATCGACGGGATGGCTTCCCATGTCAACGATGCGATTCGTAAAGGCTACATTGGTCGCGATGCTATTGAGTATGCGATTCGTTCGATTCTTCAGATGCTTGGCTTGCCCGAGCTGGTGTCAAAAGCACTCACCCAAACTCCCTTGCCGCCGATAGCCGCCACCAAAAGGCCGCGACCCGAATATGATGAGAAGCGAGATGAAGGATCAAACATTGCGTCGATCACAGACTATCAACAAACCCTCGCGTGAGGATTGATTTATTGCGGTAGCTTATCTAACTCAATTGATACCTAAGTACTACCCGCGAGCCATCAGCGAGACCGTTCCGAAACCTGGGGCCCCATTTACGCCACTCAGACGCGTACTTAACTGAAAGCTGTTCAAGTACCGCGTTTGTAACGTCCTGTTCTGCTACCTGGCTCGCCGTTGCATTAAGGGTGGGTAGTGCCTGATAGTTTGCGCGCTTCCAAACGCCAAGATCGCCAACCCAGATTTTTGTTTGATCAACGCCTAAACGAGGCGCTCTGGCTCGCCAGCTATCACGACGGGTGATTACGTATGCGTTTGCGCCCAACATCACAAACCAAACTTCAGCCTGGCAACGACTGAGGTTACCGCCCGCTTTTATCGGTGACAGATAGATCAGGTCTGATTCGACGAGTGCTTCACGCGCCTGGTTAGCCGAACTGTTTACGTCAATATTAGCGGCATTATCGGCAAAGACAGCGTTCGACACCATCGACCCCGCCGCAAACGCGCCGATACCGGTCAAAGACTGTGCCAGAAATTTCCTACGTTCCATGCGCTGTTCCTCGTCGATGGTAAAGTTACCCTAGCGGAGTTCTGATTAACGCATAGTGAACAGCGCCCACCTTTTTAGGCGTGAACGCTGTGTGATGAAGATGAAATCACGAGTACGCCAACCTTACTCAACGAAAAAGACTGGCGCTGCACGCTCCACCGGGACTGGCGGCGCATCGAATTGCCTATCAACTATAGCCCCAGAACCAGTTTCGCCATGATATTGCGCTGAATTTCGTTTGAACCGGCATAAATAGACGCCTTACGCGTATTAAAATACTCCGGTGCTGTGACATTGGCGTAGTCTGGACCAATAGGTTCCTGATTCGAGCCCTTTTCAGGCGCTGGATGATGGAAGGGTACGCAATAGTTCCCCACCGCTTCCATGGCAAGCTCAGTCAACTCCTGCTGAAGTTCTGTACCGCGAGTTTTTAGCAGTGAAGATTCCGGCCCTACATTTCCACCCGTTGAAATAGTGCTGAGGATTCTCAATTCAGTGAATTCCATGGCCGAAATGGCAATTTCTGTTGAAGACAACTTTTGCCTGAACTCTTCATCATCAATTAGAGGCTTACCCTGATGATTAAGCTCTTTTGCTGCAATGTCCTTGATGGCACCCAAACCCGCTTTCAAACCGTGGCTGTAAGCGTTTCCGCGTTCGAATTCGAGCAGGTATTTAGCGTAAGTCCAGCCCTTGCCTTCTTCACCAATCAAATTTTCTAGTGGCACTTTCACGTCCGTGAAATGCACCATGTTAATTTCCTGATAACCCTCGGGAGGGTTGTCAATCGTAACAATAGGCTGCACATCGATACCCGGAGAATGCATATCAATCAGGAGGAAGGAGATACCTTTCTGCGGAATATCTTCGTCGCTGGTTCGCACCAGGCAGAAAATCATGTCGGCGTACTGACCCAACGTATTCCAGGTTTTGGTACCGTTCACAATATAGTGATCACCATCGCTAACCGCTTTGGTTCTGAGCGACGCCAGATCGGAGCCTGCGCCAGGTTCTGAATACCCCTGACACCACCATTTTTGGCTCGAAAGGATATCCGGGAGATACTTTTCTTTCTGCTCTTGCGTACCAAACTTCATGATCACGGGTGCAACCATGCTTTGGCCAAAAGGCATGACACCAGGCGTGCCAGCCGCGGACATTTCCAGGTCATAAAGATATTGTTGTGTCGCTGTGAATTCGGGACCACCGAATTCTTTAGGCCAGTTCAGCCCTGCCCAACCTCGGCCATACAGTGCTTGCTGCCAGTAGACATAATCTTCCTTGGTCAGCGAACCGCCTGGACTTGCCGCTCTGCGCTGGCGCATTTCTGCGGGATAGTTTGCTTCAATCCAGTTTCGGACTTCCTGCTGAAACTCGAAGTCTTCCTGGCTAAATTCTAGATCCATATCGTTAACACCCTATTTTTAAACCGGGACACTGCCTCCCTATTGCAAGACATACTTTACCCGATGGCTTTATTGAAATCTAAGCGGCCTGCTCTATCAGGCTTCTCCCCACGACTTTCAGGGCCAGCGTTTCTTCGGTGCCTTCAAAAATAGAGAGCACCCTGGCGTCCAGCCAGTAACGCGAGGCCGCACATTCCTCCGCATATCCCATTCCTCCATGTATCTGCATCGCCTCTCTAGCAGTCCATTCTGAGAGCTTGCAGGCTAGCAATTTAACCAGGCTCGCCTCCATCTGGCCGCGACCTTCATCCATCATTCGGCCGATCTCATAGGTAAATTGGCGGCATGCTCCGAGATACATAGCCATCTTTGCGAACTTGATCAAAGTCAGCTGGTAATCCGCGACGGGCTTACCAAACACCTTCCGGTCCTTGGCGTAGCTCAAGCCGGTTTCAAAAGCTGCCTGCATCACGCCACAAGCCCTCGCAGCGGTTTGGATCCGACCACCCGTAAATCCTCGCATCGTAAAGTAGAAGCCCTTACCCACTCCCTGTTCTTCGCCAATCATGTGGCTCGCTGGCACAAAGAAGTCATCGAAAAAGAGATTGAAGGAATGCATGCCGCGATAACCCAATGTTGGGATCGACTTGCCAGATAATTCACCGCCACCAGGCTGTTTGACCCTGAACTCATCTCCGTCAAACGCAGGTTTCTCAACCATAAACAGACTAAGACCTCGATGTCCCATAGACGGATCGGGGTCCGTTCGAGCGAGAGTCAGTAAAACTTCAGATTTACCCGCAAAGGTGCTCCAAGCTTTCGCGCCATTGAGTAACCAACCATCTTCGGTTTGCGTCGCTTTGAGCTTAATGGATGCCACATCAGAGCCATAGTCGGGTTCAGTGATAGCGATCGCACAAAGCGGGTTGCCTGTGGCGATTCTCGGTAACCAGTGGGACTTCTGTTCTTCCGTACCACCTTCCATCAAGGCTCTCGCCATAATTTCCGGACGTGTGATCAAACTACCAGCACCGCCGAGCGATCCACGGGACAACTCTTCCGTCACGACAATCATGCCGAGACTGTCCTCTTTGTCATCAGGTAACAGCCCGCCGTATTGCTGCGGTACGCTCAACCCAAAACAGCCGAGCTCCCTTACGCCGTTAAGGATTTCATCCGGAATAATCTTGTCCTGACGGTGAATCCCTTCCGCCAGCGGTTTAACAACGTCTTCCGCAAACTGCCGGAACGTATCGGCCATCAGAGCCTTTTCTTCGTCAAGGCCACGATCACCAATATCGCCATTGCGATCGACGATCATGCGGCCCAGCGCTTCGAGACTTCTCGCACTTAGATAACTGCCGCACGCGGCAAGTGTCACACTGGTAATAGCATCATCTGTCAAACCGTAATCGGCAGGTGCACGAAGCAATCGGTTTCTGATGTTATGAAGTGACTCGGCGGCAAACGTGGCCGCAAGCGTTTGCTCAAGCTCGCCCTTGCCTTCGGCGTAGCTCAAATAGTGTTTTGCACACTGAAGCTCGGCGGTTGATACGGAAAGTTCAGACGTAACTTGCTGGTGCTCGTCAAGCTGCGCCGCTTTCAGTTTGCCATCGTCGCCGGCACACGATTGTCGAACCGCCGATAGCGCCTGATTAACCAGCGCTTCAAAACGGTCCAGTGTGTTCAAAATGTCATTCATGCTGAATTCAACCTGTTAAGTACAATTTGTTGGAACGAGCGTCCGCGAAGCTCATCGCGGGTTATCCCAGTGGACAGCGCCTCTTCTTCTCGAAGTGCACCGCAGTTAATTCCGTTAACGAAAAAGTTAAGTAACCCTTGCCCAGAGGCCGCGTCGTCAAAGGTGTTACCGACCATTGATGCCTGAGCGGCCTCATCGATAAATGTGGTTAATCTTGATTTTGCGTCGTCCAATCCTTCGAGGAAAAAGAAATAACACGCAGCAAACCTGATGGGAAGTTGCGTTGGATTCAGATCCCAGCCTTGATAGAACCCCAGCCTGAGGCTATGCAGGATGTTGTTAAAGTGAGTACGCCAAGCATCATGGACGGTTTCAACGTTTTCCGCTTGCTGAGCAGATGTCAAATTCGCACCTTTATGCGGCGCAATAGGCATGATGTTAGTAATGCCATCGCAGATATTGACTCCGGTTCCCGCCAGGCAAACCTGCATCATCTGGCGGGCAAAATCTACGCTAGGATGTTGATGGTCCTGATAGTGAGAAGCAATATTACAGCTTGCCGTATAGTCAAATGTACCCAGAATAGCGGACGTCACCCGACCCCTGCCCGCATCTATGAGCGCAGGAATACTATTCTCACCGGTTGGGCTAATAATGGATTGAATGGTTTCAATCATCAGCTCAAGGCTGATTGCCCCCTGATCAAAACCGCAACGTGATTCCAGAAGTTCAATGCAATCCACCATAGCGGTAACCTGCTCCGGACTCGTGACCTTCGGAAGCGTCACATAGAAAGGTTGCGGCAACGGCGCCCCGCTTTGCGCATAGGTTGTCAGGAACAGGTCCAGTGTGCGAATTGAGCGATGTTTGGCTTCTTCCGTCAGGGCTTTAACTCGAATGCCGATAAACGGCGGCAATAGATTTTCGGATGCGGCTTCCACCAACGCCATTGCCGATGCGACGGCATCTCCGTCTTCTTCGGCGTTTGCTCGCGCGCCGTAACCGTCCTCGAAATCAAGTCGTTGATCTTCAATCGCTTCAGATTGGAGCTTGTCTTTAACCCGATGATAAACCGCATGGGCGATCCTGCCGGTATCAAAGGCTGTCCTAGTAGCTTCTTTAGAGGCTTTGTCAGAATTAGGGATGCCCGCTAACCAAGCGTCAAGGTCGGCCAGACTCGTCGCCTCTAGAGGTAAAAGGTCAGCATCAGGTAAAGCCAGCGCCCGCGCGAAGGCCGTAAAATCTGGCGCGTACTCGATGAGATGGCTTGCTGCCAGTCCGCCGAGCTTCGCGGGTGTACCCTTCTTGAACAGATGAGCACCACCGTAAAGTGTGTGAATCGGCAACCGGTCTAACCTAATCCCTGGGTAGCGTTCATCAAAAACCGCGTTGGCAGCGCTAAGTCTCGCCATCAGAGGCGCGAGATCAATGTCGTCGAGTTGAGTCGCCATGGCGTTGTTGAGCTCTCTCCTAATCTTAATGCAGGTCTTCGTGACGGGCTACAGGGAATTTCAAACGCGCAATATTAAACGAATTTACCTCAAAAGTGGGTTGTACATAGCTTAGTAAGTAGATTGGTAAACCAATTGGCCATTGGGTGGGCAAAATGATGGGCCTGGATGACAGTTAGATGAATAATTGAAGGCCACCTAAGTGAGTACTTAGGTGGCTATTCTGAACGCCTCTCGTTCAGTCGTTGCCTGATTGATGTCACTGTATTTCCCTCAAAAATTGTTTACAGTGGCGATTGCTCAAGATCCGTTGGAATGGAAGGCCCTGACTGTGACAGAAAACGAAAACATACTTAAAGTAAGGGATTATTTTATGTCCCTTCAATCGACGATTTGTGACGCGATGGCTACAGCCGACGGCGAAGCAGGATTTAGTCTCGAACATATTGAGACACCGCAAGGCGGTCTATCTCAACCCAGAGTGATCGACGCCGGACGGCATTTGGAACGGGGCGCGGTTCAGTTCACGCACTCTATCGGTACATCGCTTCCACCGGCTGCAACCGAGCGCAATCCGGAACTGGCCGGCCAGGGTTTTCAGGCCACAGCCATTTCCATGATCATGCATCCGCAAAACCCTTACGCGCCAACTTTTCATGCCAATCTGCGCTTTTTCCTGGTCAACAACGAACATTGGCATTTCGGCGGAGGAATTGACCTCACGCCGTTCTACCCATTCGCAGAAGACGTTCGGCACTGGCACGAAACGGCCAAAGCCGCTGTTGATCCTTTCGGCGAAGCGCTTTACCCGCGCTTTAAAAATTGGTGTGACGACTATTTCTATCTTAACCACCGTGACGAAACTCGGGGTGTCGGCGGTCTTTTCTTTGATGACTGGAATGAAGGTGGCTTCGATGCCAGCTTCGATCTAGCCCGCAGCATTGGGGACAGCATAATCCCCGCCTACCTGCCCATATTAGAACGCAGAAAAAGTATGCCGTTCGGAGACGCACAACGAGAATTCCAATTGTATCGTCGCGGTCGTTATGCCGAGTTCAATCTCGCCATAGATCGCGGGACCCGTTATGGCCTGCAGTCCGGAAGAAGAATTGAATCCGTACTGGCGAGCATGCCACCGAAAGCCATTTGGAAATACAACTGGAAGCCCGAACCGAATTCCCCGGAAGCGGAACTCGTTGATGACTATCTGCGGCCAAGAGACTGGCTGACAGAGCTACCTGCAGCAGCCGACTAACATGCTACTCACATCCAAATTACCAGACGTGGGCACCACGATCTTTACAGTGATGTCAAAAATGGCGATGGATCACAACGCCATCAATCTCTCTCAAGGGTATCCCGACTTTGCCGTGCCGGATGAGCTCCTCGCAGCATTAAACCGTTATTCAATCGAGGGACACAACCAGTATCCGCCGATGCAGGGTTTGCCTTATTTGCGAGAGCAAATCAGTGCAAAATTAAAACGATGCTATTCGGTTAACTGCGACCCTGACACAGAAGTCACTGTGACATCAGGTGCAACGGAAGCCCTCT
>JBLIIB010000128.1:0-10619 GCA_047634795.1 Candidatus Azotimanducaceae bacterium
GCCGTTTTGACCCTGTCATCGCAATAAAGGAAATCCAAGCTGCTGGTTTTGAGTTCGTAGATTATTCTACGCTGCACCATAAGCTAGACGATGAGTTGGTCTATGAAGTCAGTCGCCGCAGCGTTTCTGGTAACACCGATCGATGGACTTTAAAATTCCGAAAGCCGTAGCCCTGAATAGTTAGCCGTGTATAACGGCGTTCCATAATGAGTAGCACCCGCTGACTTTCCTAAGCGGGTGCAGTATGGCCTAAGGCGCGCTTACTAGACGGTAGACTCGAATAGCCTCTGGAACCGGATCATATCCTCGGTTCAACAGTATCGTAGTGCGGCGTTCTTCAGCGCTAATAAGCTCAGTTCGCATCTCGTGGACTTCGCCATCAATCGCGACCAACAAGTCTGGCTTATCCGCAACGACATAGACCCAGGCATCGCCAAAGCCAAGCGCATGGGTAAACTTCTGGTTATATTCCACAAACCGGTTCGAGTGGGTATGGAGTTCGCCGTCAATTTGAAAATAGTTCACTCGAAAAGCGGAACGCCATTGCCTTTGTATCTTGAGATAACAGCGATGTTTGTCTGTCACCTCGTGCCATGAAACACGGTGCTCGGAAGCACCTGCAGCTTCCGGGTCCGTTAGAAATTGCGCTTCATAGGATTCCTGGGAGCAGCCGTACAAGAATAGAATAGTCGAAGCGATAAAGCCGAACGGGTAAAAGCGTCTTAATGTGTGTGAAGAAGATCTCATCTCGAGATAACCCTAACGGGTTGCCAGGATCAAACCAAGGCGTGCCTATCCATACTCAGGAATATTCTGTGAGCTCAATGTGTTTGCAATAATCCAACAATCATCAATACCGCAGTCCTCGCGGTACCTAAGGAAATCACCGGTAGGCAGAAGGATTGAAAATCACTGCGCAGGTTGAGTAGGCGGGGGACGCCCAGTCAGGGACGCCCAGTCGGGGACGCCCAGTCGGGGACGCCCAGTCTTACCTAATCTCTACCTAGGTTTACAGTTGTAAATACCACGGATGCTGCGGTAGGTCTCGTTTCGCTTTGAGGGTGTGTTGAGGGAGTGCCACACGCTTTTTCACGTTTACACGCGCACATAGATTGCCCGATCAGTTAATAGCTAACGGCCCACGCAATGCTGAACGAAACTCTCAAGATAGAGGTAATTTGGTCATTCGCCTTCGAGGAATCAGCTATTCGGGAATTGAGTTAAAGGCTTGTTGGTGCGAGGTGGGGAAAGTTTGTGATTCCATTGGGGCGAGACTCTGATCTTAGCCCGTTGGTTTGCAGTAATGTTTGTTTTGTTTGAGGTTAGTGACTAGAAGTTGGTTGCTATGCTGAATTTAAGTGCTCAACGCCTCCCGTTGGAGGTGGTTTCGTCGAGAGCCTGCCAGGCTTTAGGGCGTTACTGTGAGGTTGGTGCTCTCAACGCCTCCCTTTGGGAGCCGTCTGCCGCGCTAGCGAGAGGTTTAGATTTTACCGCATTTCGCGTGGCGAAATGCTTTGGGATGGTGGAGCTAGACGGGATCGAACCGTCGACCTCGTGACTGCCAGTCACGCGCTCTCCCAGCTGAGCTATAGCCCCGTATCCAAATCACGAATCCAAGGTTGGGTTCGTCAAGGTCGAGAAGGCGCGAATGGTATAGGAAGCGGTCGCGATGTTCAATTGCTTTGGATTCAGATTCCCGGCTCTAGCAGTTTTAACACGCGTTTGAGCGCAAAGTGGCGATAGATCTCCAGAAGCAGGACTTCTACCTCTTTCCAGCTGGGTTTGCCTGAAAGGTTGAACCCGATCCAGCCGTTGTGGCCGATGTATGCCGGAATACGATAGCGTTTGTCAAAAGAGGTAAGGGCAAGTTGCCGCTCATCTCCCACCCAGATTTGAATCCCCGTGTGCTCCTGCCACTGGAGCAGTGTGCAAAAGTTTTTTTGCCCGCCCTAAAGCAGGGTGCGCCAAATTGTGTGCTCTTGGAGACTTCAGGGAGTGGATCACAGATCCGTGTAAGCTTTTTCAGCAAGTCCTGATTCGTTTTTGAATCCAAGGGATTGACGTCTTCTGGTTTCATTGGTTCTGTCGGGGCTTTCACGCCAGCGGCTTGCGCAGACTCGGCCAGTGCCTTTGGAGCAACTTTTCGATAAGCGTCAGTGGCGAGTTGGGCCACGCGTTTCCATTTGATGCCTTGGTTGAGTTCGATACCCGCCCATCCTTTGTTGCCGATGTATGGCTGCACGTAAAAATGCCGGGGCGCACTTGCGATGAGCATTTGTTGCATGTCTCGGGAAAGACTGACCAGTAGGGCGACCTTGCCGTCACCGTGGTGGTTCATTGAATACGTCGCGAAGGCTTTGCCGGCGACCTTAAATTTGGGGAGTCCGGAAGACAAGACCTCTTCAGTCTCCGGTAGCCCAAGGCAGATTTCACGTACGGCATCAAATAGCGAAGTCATCTCATCCCTCGCAGGAATTCTAGAAGTGTTTATACTCTATCGCCTTTGAAAACGGGATCAAACTGTGGAAAAGGTACCTCTGGGTCTAACTGACTTAAATATTAGTGTTGCCGGGCTGGGCTGTGGCGGAGATAGCCGATTGGGTATGCGGTCAGGTGCAGATGGCAAAGGCGTTGATGACAAAGGCGCGGAGAAAGTTATCAGGCGTGCGATGGAACTTGGCATCAACTGTTTTGATACCGCGCGAGCGTATGGCACCGAGGAAGTGCTGGGCAGAGCGGTTGCGGGTCGTCGTGACCAGGTAATCATCAGCACGAAGACAATGTTTCGCGGCAAAGATGATTACCTGCCAGTGTCCAAACTCATTGAGTCGCTGGACAAAAGCCTTGCACGAATGTCGACGGACTACGTGGACATATTTAGTTTCCACGGTGTCACGCCAGAGCATCTCGATGCCTGCGTTGAGCGATTCGTGCCTGCACTTCAAAAAGAAGTGGAAAAAGGCAAAATCAGGTACCTGGGCGTGACGGAAAGCTTTATGCATGATCCAACACACGAGATGTTGACCCGCGCTATTCCCATGGGCTGTTTCGATATGGCGATGGTGGGCTTCAATTTCCTCAACCCCGGCGCTAGAGATGATGTATTCCGTCTGTGCCAGGAACATGGCGTGGGCACGCTAGTGATGCATGCCGTGCGGCGTGCGCTGAGTAACCCGGATGTCTTGAAAGAAACGGTTGCGCAGTTGATTGAGCGGGGTGAAGTAGACGCGGCTCTTATTGATGCTGATGACCCGGTGAAGTTCTTGAGCGCGCATCCCGAGGTCGATTCAATCGTGCAGGCTGCCTACCGGTTCTGCCGCCATGAACCCGGCGTGTCTTGTGTCTTGACGGGCACCGGAAGCGAGTCGCACCTCGAAAGCAACGCGCATGCAATTTCATCACCGCCATTGCCCGACGCTTTGCGCGAAACACTGCACAAAATTTTTGGCGAGGTCCGCTCTATTTCGGGTGACTAGCCCGGGCGAGTTTATTTTGTGTTGTTAGCGGTGTGATTTGTTGTGGGATTTGCCGAGCGCGTTTTTAATAGCGGATCGAATGCCGATTTCAACGGTCTTCGGTTCGACGCCAAGCAGGTTAAGCATATCTTCGATGTCGAAATCTTTGTCTTCCAACAACCTTTGAACTTCGTCGCTGCCAATAGTGGGTATGCCGGGTGCGAGAGGCGTCAGGATGGACAATAGCCAGATCAGAGGATAAGGCAAGTTGACCACCTTGCAATTCAGCCCGGCTGCGTCGACGCAAATTTCTATCAATTGGCGATAGGTAATGGCCCCACGACCAGCGAGTACGATGGTTTTTCCGATCGTATCGCTATTATTCATGCATGCCAATATAGCCTTTACCACATCTGTAGCTTCTACGGGTTGAATGGTTGACGCACCTTCACCCGGCAAGGGGATGACGGGCGAGACTCGCGCGACGTTGACAATTCTCTCGATGTTGTTCAGTCCAGGTGCACCAACGATCATCGTTGGGTGTAATAGTGTCACCTTGAGATCGCTCATTGATAATTCGTGGGACATGGCCGCTAGCCGTTTGCATTTGTCGTCTGGAAACCTGGTGTAGATGCGCGTTGAACCCAGAACAATCAGTCTCTGGACCATGAGTTTTCTTTGTAAAAGCGCGGTTAGGATTTCGGGGCGCGAGCAATGAATGAGGAAAGTTTCTGGCGGTAACACCTTCAGAAGTTCATCGGTGTCCATTGCGTCTATCCGGATAAACTTACCATTAGCGCTATTTTTGATGCCTTTGGCGCTGCGTGCGATCCCAAGGACCTCGACATTCGACTCGCGCAGTTTATCAAACAATAATCTGCCCGGCCCACTGCTTGCCCCGATCACAACGACTGACATAGAGACTACCGAGTACTGGCGCGAGTTCTGAAAGACTCGTGCCTGCGATGGATGTTGCTGTACTGCGCGTCGATATTATAACTCGCGAATGTCGCAAAATTGAGTGCCGCGAACAACGTACAATCCGCAATGTTAGGCTCATTGCCCATGGCATGAGTGTGATCCGCAATGATCTTGTTCAGGCGGGTTAGGGCATTAGGGAAGAGGGCTTCTTCGGCGGTTGCGACGCCCGGGATTGACGGTAAGCACGATGGCGAGTTGGTGGCATGTATTAATCTGACGATCGGTTGGAGCACGTTCATCTCGATAAAGCGCTCCGTCTTCAGAGTGCGGGCGCGCGCCGTCGCTTTCTCCCCAATGATGACGGTTGAAGGATAAATCTGTTCGTGATGATGCATGAAGGTCAGACTTTCGTCGATGAACTCGCCGTTGTCCGGTTCGATAACGGGCGCAGTGGCGAGCGGGCTTCGATTAAGGTGCGCTTCTGAGTGTTGTTCACCGCGAGTCAGGTCGACAACGACTTCATCAATGACAATGTCTTTTCCCCTGAGGTATGTGCGTATCCGTGTGGGGTTAGGCGCGATAGGGGAAGTATAAAGTTTCATTTGCTAGCCGGTGTTACGCATACTTGCTGCGATGCCGGCGATGGTCACCAACAAGGCCTTGTGGGCTAGCTCCATGTCTTCGCTTTTTGATTCCCGGCAACGCTTGATCAGTTCGATCTGAAGCAAGTGCAGAGGATCAGTATAGGGATGTCGCAGGTCCAGTGTGCGTTTTATGTCCGGGTCGCGCTCGAGTAGTGTGTCTTGATTCTTGATTTTGTTAACACTATCAATAAGTCTGTTCAGTCTTACTCTGAAGCTGTCTCCCAATGCTCTAAGTGAGTCTGGTACCAGTACTTCATCGTAGCGCTTTGATATCTCTGGATCAGCTTTGCTTAACACCATTTCCAACATGTTGATCTGTGTCTGAAAAAATGGCCATTCTTCGATCATTTCTTTGAGAATATGCCACTCCTTGCCATTGAGCTCCTGATCGAAGGCAGCGTCGGTGCCTAGCCAGGCGGGCAGCATTAAACGCTTTTGGGTCCAGGCGAATACCCAGGGAATGGCTCGCAGTTCGCTGATGGAACGATCACCCGCGTCGGCAGATCGGCGCGCGGGTCTTGAGCCTAGTGCAAGTAACGCAAGCTCTCGCTCTGGTGTGCTTTCTGCAAAGTAGTCCACAAAGCTTGGGTCTCGCTGCACCGTATCGCGATAGCTTTCACAGGCAACATCGGCAAGTTGCTGCATCAGGATGCGCCAGTTCTCACGTGGCTTGGGTGGCGGTAAAAGGCTCGCCTCTATGGCGGAGCTCAGAACCAGATCAAGATTGATCAAAGCAAGCGGAGGTGATCCGTACTTAAAGCGGATCATTTCACCCTGTTCGGTGACCCGCATGCTGTTCTTCACAGAACCGGGTGGCTGGGACAGTATGGCCTGTCGCGCAGGTGCTCCGCCTCGTCCCGGCGCGCCGCCGCGTCCATGAAATAATGTCAGATCGATATCGTATTTGGCTGCAACAGCGACCAGGTCTTCCTGTGCCCTGTACTGAGCCCAGGCGGCCGCCATCTGACCTGCGTCCTTTGCAGAATCAGAATATCCAATCATGATTTGCTGGCTTCCATCAATATAGTCGGTGTACCAACTGGTGCGAAGTAGGCGCTCCAACGTCCACGACGCATTTTCCAGGTCGTCGAGTGTTTCAAACAGAGGCACAACGGGCAGGACTCGCGTGACACCACATTTTCGGAGCATCAGGACAGCGGCGAGAATATCCGAAGGGCGGCGAGCCATTGAGATAATGTAGCTGGCAATACCCTGGGCGTTATTTTCCGCCACGAGTCTGAAGGTTGCCAAGAGTTCTCCGGCCTCGCCGCCCGGATCCCAAGATTCCGGAATGAGCGGACGTTTCGTTTCGAGTTCCTGCAAAAGGAAATCTGTGCGCGCATTTTCGGACCAGCTGCGATAACTACCGAGTTCAAGGTAACGCGTCACGGCGTCTAATAATTCTATGTGTTTATCGGCGCTCTGCCGAATATCTAGTTCAACCAGCGTCACCCCAAAGGTATTTGCCCTGATGAGGGTTTCTTTGAGGGAACCGTTAGCAATGATTTCCATGCCGCAGCTCACAAGCGACTCGTAACAAAGTTGTAGTGGCGCGATCAGATCTTCGTTTTTATGTATCAGGTAGGGTGTCGGGTCTGCATCGGTTTCTGCCCAGGCGCGGGTTACTTCGAGCCGCTCCCGAAGATCTCGCAATACAAACCGGTAGGGCTCCTCTACTGTGCCGCCGCATTTTTCTTTTAGCTCATCCGTGCAGTCAGCCATAGATAGCTCCGATAACAGTTCTTCTACATCTCTGAGATACAGATCTGCTGCCATCCATCGCGCCAGGCGAAGCACTTCTCGTGTGACCTGAGCGGTGACATTAGGATTGCCGTCCCGATCGCCTCCCATCCATGAAGAAATTTTTATGGGAGCGGTACTAAGCGGGAGATGTGCACCGGTCATGTTGTGAACGAGTTCGTCGAGCCGTTGCCACAGTTGGGGTATTGCGGTCCATAAAGAATGTTCGATGACCGCATATCCCCATTTTGCTTCATCCTGTGGGGTTGGCCGTTCGGTTCTGATTTCGTCTGTGAACCAAACCTCTGCGATCAGGCGTTCGAGTTCGACACGGTTCGAGCTGGATAATTCAATGTCTTCCCGCACATATTCAAGCGCAGTAGCGATGCGATTATATTTTTGAATCAGTGTGCGTCGCGTGATTTCCGTTGGGTGCGCGGTGAGTACCAGATCACAGTGCATGTTCATGACGGTGTGCGCAATGTGGCCGGCCGAAACACCGCTAGCGACCAGTCGACTAAACAACTCCTCGAGTTGAGATCCTTCGTTCATTTCAGTCGATTCTGCCTGCTCTGCGATGTTTGTCAGGTTCAGAAACTGATTAAAGGCACGCGCGATCGAAATGAGGTTTTTGTCGTCGAGACTTTTCAGGAGCTCTCTAAGATTGTCGTGATCCTTCGGGTCAGCATCTCCTGCAGCTTCGCGATTGGCTTTAGCCATTCGCCTGATTTGTTCAACTTTTTCCAGGAACTCATGGCCGTGTTGCTTAGTCATTGTGTCGCCCAGAATAGTACTGAGAGTTCTGACGCGATGTCGAAGGCGTCTGGAGAGCAGCTCGTTCATTGGTATGCCAGTCTTGAGTTGCTCAAATTCTACACCGCTCTGGTTTGAATTGCAGACCCGACCGCCAAGTGTGCGTACAATAACCGCTTACTCAATGTGTTTACTAAAACTACAAAAGGGGAGATCAGGTGGACGAACTGGATATGACGGGCAAGGTAGTACTCATCACGGGCGGTAGTCGTGGGTTAGGGCGAGCAATGTCCCTCGGTTTTGCCCGACACGGTGCGGATATTGCGATTGTGAGTAGAAAACTTGATTCCTGTATTGAAACAGCCAAGGAAGTTGAGGCGCTGGGCGTAAGGGCATTTCCATACGCGGCGCATGCCGGCGACTGGGACGGGTTGGACGCGATGGTTGAGGCGGTTTACGAGGAATTCGGTCGCGTTGATGTGCTGATTAACAACGCGGGGATGTCACCACTGTATCCATCGCTTGATCAGATATCTGAAGAGCTCTTCGACAAGGTCATCGGCGTAAATCTCAAAGGACCATTTCGCCTAAGCGCCAACATTGGGAAACGAATGTGCGAGGGTAATGGTGGTTCGATCATCAACGTCTCAAGTATTGCAGCGGTTAACAAGAGTCCTAATTCTGAACCCTATGGTGCTGCCAAGGCGGGGCTGAATGCGATTACGCGTTCCTTTGCGGCAGCGCTCGGACCAGCGGTGCGAGTTAATTGTATTATGGCGGGTCCTTTCCTTACCGATATCAGTAAAGCCTGGGATCTTGAAGAGTTTAACCAGCGCGCCCAAAACACCATTCCGCTTGAGCGAGGTGGTGAACCTGAAGAGGTTGTTGGTGCTGCGTTGTATTTCGCCAGTAAAGCGGCGGGCTACACCACAGGTTCGATACTGGCCATTGATGGCGGCTCCCACTAGACACGGGCTCGCTCTTTCCTTGCCGGCGTTTAGTTCTTTCGGATTGCGAATACGAAGTCTCTGAAGATGTCCATCAGCGTCTCGTATTTGTAGTCTCTAAACTCACCAGCGTCGAAGTACATGCCGTGTTCGCTGCAAGCTTCGTATTGGATGTGGGTTTGTACAGGATCGGACAATTGTTCCATGTCCTTTCCGCATCGCGGACAGTTGATGTCTCGAATATCATTGTGGGCTTTACCAATGATTGGATCGCCGTCATCGATGTAATCCGACATCCATTTTTTCTTGAGTAGTTCAGCTTCTCCAAGATCGAACCAGATGCCACGACAACTAGTACAACGATCGACTGTGACACCACCACTCAATGTGCTGAGTGTGTGTTCTTTCATGAGAGCTTCGCATTTAGGGCAGTCCATGACCTTAGGCCTCCAGCGTTTAATCTTTTGGGCCATTATGCACGAATCGGGCTAATTCTCTATCTGACTTGAAAGCTTGATTGGAAAGTCCGACTTGAAAGCCGGAATTGAAAGTTCGATTGAAAAGTCCGACTTGAAAGCGAGCGGGGCTTACGTTGAAATCAGAATGTTTACAGAAGGGCTCGACATGAAAGAACTAGATTCGGCAGTGATTGAATTTACCAACGACGCTTTTTATCTTGCGTTTAACAATCGAGATCTGGCACAAATGGATGCGCTATGGGCGATTGAGCATTCCACGGTCTGTATCCATCCCGGCTGGGATCCGCTAATGGATCGAGAAGAGATCATGCAAAGCTGGGAGAATATTTTTTCCGGGGAGTCTGGCAGCAACATGCAATGCCACGGTGCGCGTGTGGTGAATTTTGGAGGGGTCTACTCCGTGATTTGCTACGAGGAATTGCCAGGTGGTTGGCTGGTTGCGACGAATACTTATCTATTGGAGAAGGGTGAAGTGAAGATGGTGCATCATCAGGCCAGTCATTGCGTCAATCCGCCGGAAATCGAAGATTTGCCCCAAACGCTCCAGTAGCTATTGAGTAGCTACCCAGCAACAAACGACTAGTGATCTGGCAAGTTATGAAGGTTGTTGATCTTCTTCTTTAAGACGAATCATGCTTTTGTTCGAGGGGTGTTTGCCTTCTATTGGTCCGTAGAATGCTCTAATTTTGTCCATATCCTCGCTCAATTCATTCGGGAGAAAAGCCATTCCGAGCCCTGCTTCCTTTTTCGTGTAATCCAAATAACCGCAGACTAGGGGAACCTGAGCGGCGAGCGCGATGCGATAGAACCCTGACTTCCAGTATTTGGTATGCCTGCGCGTTCCCGAAGGTGGCACTACCAGATTGATCCCATCTCCCTGATCCATTTGAACGCAAAGCGATTGAACCAAATTGTTAGGTTTTGATCGGTCGACGGGAACGCCGCCTAAAAACCTCAGGATTGGTCCAAACGGCGTTTTAAATAAGCTGTCCTTTCCGAGCCAGTTGACACTGATCCCGAAAGAGTATGCTGCCGCTAAGAGGAAAATGAAGTCCCAGTTACTGGTGTGAGGCGCGGCAATAATGACCATGTTGGGATGATCGGGCACACCGCCAGCACGCTTCCAGCCGAATAGCTTGAACACAAGGTTACCCATCGCGCGTGCGAAGGCGCTGCATTGTCTTGGACCATTAGCATTCATTCTGGGCGGTGGAGAGGGCTTGCGGATCTTGAGATCAAAGTGTGTTTAACCTTTTGGCGTGGGGGCGGCGAATCGTGCGTCAATGTAGCATTCCGGTCTGCGCGTCGCTATAGCTAACCGAGGAGGAACGATGTCTGAGCATTTTGGAATACCAGGCCAGTTCCACACAACTGTCATGCCCTGAATGTTAACCTTCGACGGGTCGCCCGAGTCTTTACAATTCCCGTACAATCCAACCCCTACAAGAACAGCCGCAGTGGACTCGCGTTAGTAAGGTTAAATCGACCGCGCACCCGGTAGGCTGTTGATAATCCTTGTTGTTTCGCGTAGGAATAGCTTTGTATTGGCGGCTTCCCTGACTGCCACCCGACAATAGCTTACGAGGCCAACAGATTATGTTCAGTTACACAGTTTTCCGATCACACGGGTCCCTATTGACGGGGTTCTTGGCCCCTAAACTCAATCGTTTCAAAATCGCA
>JBLIIB010000129.1:0-10590 GCA_047634795.1 Candidatus Azotimanducaceae bacterium
AAAGAGTGAGTCTTCGCGAATTCGAAAGGGTTCTAAACCCGAAAGCACGCACTCATGTTTGGGTGCTGGGAGTTGTCGGGTTTCAGACCGATCCGCAAGTTCACGAAAAGCGCTAATATGTTCAGGGCCAGTACCACAGCAGCCACCGATGATGTTGACGAGACCGCTGTCGACATAATCTTCCATGGCGGCCACCATATGTTCTACGGTTTCGTCGTACTCCCCGAACTCGTTGGGTAACCCTCGATTCGGGTAAGCGGAGACACGGCATTCTGCAATGCGGGAAAGCTCTTCAATATAGGGGCGAAGCTCATCTGCACCCAGTGCACAGTTGAACCCTACGGACATCGGCTTGCTGTGTTTAACGGATGCCCAGAACGCGTCTGTGGTCTGGCCGGATAACAGCCGCCCGCTGGCATCGGTGATGGTGCCTGAAATCATGATGGGTAGCGCGATGCCCTGCGCGTGGAAAACTTTTTGCGCAGCAAAAATAGCGGCCTTTGCGTTGAGTACATCAAAGATGGTTTCAATCAGGATGATGTCGGCACCCCCGCTGATCAGACCTTCAACACAGGTCGAGTAGTCTACGACCAATTCGTCAAACGTGATGTTTCTGAAACCTGGGTCATTCACATCGGGTGAGAGGCTTGCTGCCCGAGTGGTCGGCCCTATGGCGCCTGCGACAAAACGGGGTCGTCCGGTCTTTTCTGCGACCGTATCAGCGGCCTCACGTGCGAGGCTGGCCGCGGCACGATTGAGCTCGTAGCAAAGGTTTTCCATCGAATAGTCCGCCTGCGACACGCCATTCGATGTGAACGTATTAGTACCGATAACGTCTGAACCGGCCTCCAGATACAGCGAATGTATGCTTTTAATCGCTTCAGGCTGCGTCAAAGAGAGCAGATCGCTGTTTCCCTTGAGTGCGACGGGGTGGTCTTGGAATCGGTCTCCGCGGTAATCTTCCTCTTCGAAACCGAGTTCCTGAATCTGAGTACCCATAGCCCCGTCCAGTACAAGAATTCTCTCGTTTAGGGCTTTCTGAAGCAGAATTGATCGATCAGTGCTCATGCGGTACCTACAGGCTAGTCAAAATCGGCGCAATTCTAACAAGGGCGGGGCCTTGCGAGTACTGAAACTCTTGCTGTTTGCACATGAGCCAAGTTCAAGACGTGTTGCAAGCCTGGGTTAGTCATTAAGGGTTGGCCATTAAGGTTTAACAGTTAACCAGTTAGCAACTGGGTGTTATCCATAAAAGGTTCGCAATGGAAAGTTAGCGATCAAGGATTTACGTTTAGTGGGGGCGAGCATTCTTGTGTTGAATAGTCACAGTAAAACTATGGTTTTTACGCAATTCTGTTTGCGCTAAAATGCCGCCACTTTCATAAGAAGTGCTTGGACATGGTTGAGATTACTCCATCTGCGCAGACATACCTCATCGACTTGCTATCGAAGCAGGACGACACGGATATCGGTATCAGAATCTTCATTGCTGACCCGGGAACGCCCACGGCTGAAACCTGTATTGCATACTGTCGCCCAGGCGAGGAACAGCCTGAGGACGAAAAAGTCGTCTACGAAGGATTCACCGCATGGCTAGATGATCGCAGCCAGCCTTTTCTGGTGGATGCCATGGTCGACTATTCCGAAGATCGTATGGGCGGCCAATTGACGATCAAAGCGCCAAATTCCAAGGTGCCCAGTGTCTCCGATGACAGCCCGATTGAAGACAAGATCAACTACGTGCTGCATAGCGATATTAATCCCGGTCTTGCGTCACATGGTGGGGAAGTGAGTCTGGTCGAAGTGGTCGAAAATGAGATCGCCGTATTGAAGTTTGGCGGCGGTTGCCAGGGTTGTGGCATGGTTGACACAACGCTTAAAGATGGCGTCGAAAAGACATTGCTGGAGCAATTCCCACAGCTCACAGCTGTTAGGGACGTCACAGATCACACAGTGACGGAGAATGCGTACTTTAAGTAACTTCGTTCTTTCAGGCTTTTAAGCTAGTGCTAGATGATCAATGAATAGTACTAGTGCTAACAAAGGGTCAGCCCCATCGGGACTGGCCCTTTATTTTGTCCGTCATTTTTTGTTCGTTGTTTTGTTTTTTATCAGGCCGTTTTATCCAGCGTTGGATCAAGCGGTTTGCGAACGGGAAGAACGTCTTTAATACGGTCCCGCAAATTCCGGATCATGGTTTGGGTTGTCTCCCAATCAACACATCCATCGGTGACCGACACGCCATACTCAAGATCGTCTAGGTTGTCGGGAATGGGTTGATTGCCAGCTTTAAGGTGACTCTCGACCATTAGACCAACGATTGACTGGTTGCCCTCAACAATTTGATTCCCGACGTCTGCCATAACCAGCGGCTGTAGCGATGGGTCCTTACTGGAGTTGGCGTGGCTACAATCGATCATGATGTTGGCCGCAACTTTGGCCTTCAATAATTGCTGCTCACAGATGCTAACACTAACGGAGTCGTAGTTAGTGCTACCGCCGCCGCCACGAAGCACCACATGTGCATGGTTGTTTCCCCTCGTATGAATAACAGACACCTCACCCTGATGATTAATGCCTAGAAAGCGGTGCGGCGCGGAGACGGAATTCAACGCATTGATGGCGACGTCCAGGCTGCCATCAGTGCCATTTTTGAACCCAACGGCAGATGAAAGACCACTCGCCATTTCTCGATGGGTTTGTGACTCAGCGGTCCGTGCGCCAATGGCGCTCCACGCAATTAGGTCTTGCAGGTACTGCGGGGTGACAGGGTCCAGTGCTTCTGTTGAAGTGGGCAGGCCCAACTCAGCCAGGTCTACCAGTAGCTGGCGACCCTGTTTTAGGCCTTCGGCAACGTTGAATGAGTCGTTCATGTGAGGATCGTTGACGAACCCTTTCCAGCCGGTGGTGGTGCGGGGCTTCTCAAAATACACGCGCATGACAAGAAGCAGTGTGTCTTCAACTTCCTCAGACAATGCCTTGAGTTTGTTCGCATATTCCATGGCGGCGGTCGTATCGTGAATCGAACAAGGACCTACAATCACAAAGAGG
Source organism: Candidatus Azotimanducaceae bacterium (assembly GCA_047634795.1). Taxonomy (GTDB): domain Bacteria; phylum Pseudomonadota; class Gammaproteobacteria; order Pseudomonadales; family Azotimanducaceae; genus UBA9659. Next base: position 3,052 of record JBLIIB010000129.1, read on the forward strand.
CGATGGTCTTCGCGTTTCAGGATCTTCTTGATCGCTTGTCTTCCGCCCGATACGGTTGCTAGGCCTGCGTCGGACACGGGTACCAACGCCTTGAGCTGTTCCGGGTTGGTTAGTTTTTCCTCACTTAACACGTTGACATCGTCCACTTTTATTTCGTTGTTATTGCTCATGGTCCTTCCTGTCTTTAGCCGTAGCTGGCGGTTTGTACAGACCAAAAAAAACCCCGATGGCATCCGCCTATCGGGGTTCTCTTAGGCGGGGATACCGCCCAGAATCTTCTGAGCGTTTCAGTTATTAAAGAAAAAGTAATAGCCCAGCCACGAGTCGCGCGCAATATTCATCGCACACTGATGGATTGAGGCGTTCTTTGAACTTCTAGTACTCAAGGCACTGAAACGCTTGGTCGGGTGATTATTCATAGTTTCGCAATGATAGACAGATAAATCTGTATTGCAAGTGACATATCGCGGCGGGCTGGTAACATGGCGGCCTGCAGCGAATCAGCCGCAGAATATGTAACGTTAGAGACAGTTTTTGCTGCGGCATAAGTAGCAAGACGGCTGTCACGACACATCGGTTTAACCGAGGAGATCTGTGAGTTGGAATTTGATCTAAGCCTATTGATGTTGGCTCTTCTCATCGTTACGGGCGTGATATCGGGTTTTATCAATACGCTAGCCGGTGGTGGGTCAATGCTAACATTGCCTGCGCTGATGATTATGGGCATGCCTGCCGATGTGGCGAATGCTACCAACCGGGTTGGCGTCTTGATGCAATCCGTAACGGGTGTCAAAGGTTTTGCAGATCAGGACCGGTTAGACAAATCAGCGGTGCTGCCGGTGCTTGTTCCAACGATTCTCGGTGGGTTGCTTGGCTCCTTGCTTGCGTCATACCTACCCGTCGATTGGTTGAAGCCTATATTGTTGGGAACGATGATCACTATGGCGCTCGTGATGTTGTTGCGTCCTGGTACGATTTCGCCTGTAGAAGGTACTGTGCCAAGAGCGCTAAAAGATCATCCGCTGGCAGCCCTTGGACTCTTTGGCGCTGGTGTTTACGGCGGATTTATTCAAGCTGGCGTGGGCTTTATATTGATTGCGGCGCTGGCGGGTGGGCTCCGCTATGATCTGGTGCGCACCAATGCGCTCAAAGTAGTTTGCACAGCGGTTTTTTCTGGCGTCGCGCTACTTGTCTTCGCATGGCGCGGGCAAGTTTCGTGGGTGCCGGGCATTGCATTGGCCATCGGGAGTATTGCCGGAGCCTGGCTAAGCGTGCGGTTTGCAATCAACGTCAGCCAAAACACGCTAAAATGGTTATTGTTTGTCATGGTCTCTGCGAGTTGCGTAGGGGCTTTCTTTTTTTAAGCGCGATGGATAAGTGGGTGTTGGAACGTAAACCAATCATTGTCCGTCTCGCTTGATCTAAATCGATTGATTGAGCTAATCCGAACCTTTTATGAACACGACCGAAGAAAAATACCCAAGCAACTTTATCCGTACCATTATTGAGAACGATGTTGCCGCGGATAAAAATAGCGGGCAGGTGATGACGCGATTTCCACCTGAACCCAATGGCTACCTGCATATTGGACACGCCAAGGCAATTTGTCTTAGTTTTGGTATGGCAGAAGATTTTGGCGGGGAAACGAACCTTCGTTTTGACGATACCAACCCGCAGAACGAAAGCCTTGAATTTGTTGCCGCGATTAAAAAAGACATCGAATGGCTTGGTTTTAAGTGGAAAGAAGAACGTTACGCCTCAGACTACTTCTCTCAACTTTACAGTCTTGCCGAGAAACTCATCGAGGCAGGCAAAGCCTATGTGGATTCCCTAAGCGCAGATGAAATCCGTGAGTATCGAGGGACATTGACCGAACCGGGTAAAGACAGTCCTCATCGCGCTCGCTCGATTGAAGAAAACCTGGACTTGTTTCGCCGTATGCGAGCCGGCGAGTTCGCCGACGGAGCGCATGTGCTTCGTTTAAAAATCGATATGGCATCACCGAATATCAACATGCGTGACCCCGCGATCTATCGGATCAGGCACGTGACCCACCATCAAACCGGTGATGAGTGGTGTGTGTATCCCATGTACGATTACACACACTGTATATCCGATTCACTGGAAGGCATTACTCACTCACTGTGCGATTTGAGTTTTGAAGCTCATAGACCCTTATATGATTGGGTCTTGGAAGAATTGGCGATGAATTGTCATCCGCAACAAATCGAGTTCTCTCGATTGAACCTGCAATACACGGTGATGAGTAAAAGGAAACTACGTCAACTTGTCGAAAACGGATTGGTAGATGGTTGGGATGACCCTCGATTGCCAACGTTGTCAGGGCTCCGCCGACGCGGTTATACAGCCGCTTCTATTCGAGATTTTTGCAGAAGAATTGGTGTCACCAAGAGTGATAACAACGTTGAGCTTGCGATGTTGCAAAGTTGTATCCGAGATGAACTCGATGCCGCGGCACCGAGAGTGATGGGGGTGTTAAAACCGCTAAAGCTCATCATCGAAAACTTTCCGGTGGATAAGATAGAAACATTGGATGTGGTTAATCACCCGAAAGATGAGTCCATGGGAACCAGGCCATTAAGTTTTACAAGAGAAGTCTATATTGATCGAGAAGACTTTCGGGAAGAAGCGAATCGGAAATACAAACGGTTGGTGCTCGGTGATGAAGTTCGATTGCGCTACGGTTATGTGATCAAGGCGGAAGAAATCGTTCGGGATGATAGCGGCGAGATCCAGGCAATCAAATGCACCTATGACCCAGACACCCTGGGTGTAAACCCCGAGGGTAGAAAGGTCCGAGGTGTCATCCATTGGGTGTCAGCCTCAGAAGGAAGGCCTGCCGAAATTCGAGTCTATGAGCCGTTATTCACCGTCGATTTCCCTGATGCTGATGAGAGGGACTACCACGATTTGATGAACGATGAGTCGCTGACGACTTATCACGGGTTTGTTGAACAGGGGCTTGCAAGCGCGACATCAGAGGAGCGTTATCAATTCGAGCGAGAGGGTTATTTCTGTCTCGATAGCAAAGATAGTTCAGCGGACCGTTTGGTGTTCAATCGGACCGTAGGGCTTAGAGATACATGGGCCAAGATCGAGAAGGCAGCCGGGGGATGAATCCCACTTTCGCCGATGTTGTATCGGCGGCGGAACGCATTAGAGACAAAATTCATCGGACCCCCGTGGTGACGAGTAACCGCCTCAATGAGCTGGCGGGTTGTGAATTGTTTCTTAAGTGTGAAAACCTTCAAAAAACCGGCGCTTTCAAAGCTCGCGGCGCGGTGAACGCAGTGTTTTCGCTAGATGAGTCCTCGACCAGAGCTGGCGTTGCGACCCACTCTTCAGGCAATCATGGCGCCGCTCTCGCGAGAGCAGCACAGCTCCGCGGTATTGACGCTCATATTGTGGTTCCCAGAAACGCGAAGGCCGTTAAGAAAGCCGCCATTGCCGCCTATGGTGGTCGCGTAATCGAATGTGAGCCTATCCTTGCCGCTCGTGAAGCCTTGCTCGCGCAGGTCGTGATTGAAACTGGGGCTCGTGTCATTCACCCCTACGACGATAACGATATTGTATCGGGGCAGGGCACGGCCGCATTGGAACTTATCGAGCAAGTCACAGCTTTGGATTCGATTGTCGTACCTATCGGTGGTGGCGGGCTAATTGCGGGGACCTGTTTAGTCGCAGCAGAACATTCGGTAGATGTGATAGGTGCAGAGCCTACCGGAGCCGATGACACCTTTCGTTCGCTGCGAGACGGCAGACGTTTTTTAGACCAAGTTCCCAGCACCATCTGTGATGGTCTGCTCACGACCGTTGGCGAGTTGAATTTTGACGTGATTCAACAACACGTCCAGCAAATTTTGCTCGCAGATGACAAGGCGGTCATCAACGCGATGGAATTGATTTGGAGCAGAACCAAACTGATTGTTGAACCATCGTCTGCCATTGCGCTCGCGGTTGTAATTCAGAACCCGGCGATTTTTGCTAATCAACGAATTGGCTTGATGATGACGGGTGGCAATGTGGATCTTGCAGCGCTGCCGTTTACTTCATGAGGCCATTAGCGCGATGACTTCACCAGGTCCTGGGAATCGATGGGTTTCATACTTCGAATAAACGAGTGTGCCTTCGATCACGACATCGAAAATCCCTTTGCCTTCTGCATATAGTGTTATGTCGGCATCTTCAAATTGACTTTTTAATTCAACGGACAAACTGTCCGCCTCGGGTTTGTAGTTTCACTGCGCGCAGTAGTGAATTTCAATTTTCATTGTGCCTCCTATGCGGTTTGTTCCGGTTGCAGTGGTATTTTGCACCGTCCAAAAGCCTACTTTTTATTGTTGAAGACCCTATTTTTTACCATTCAAAATCCAGCAGGGGTCAGCAGATGCCGGCGAACGGTCTTCGAAACTGACATCCTCGAATCCTGCAGATGACATGTAGTATCGCACCAGATTAAACCGGTCGTTCGGTCCCATCGACTGAAAGGCGTAAATCGCTTTCGTCGGGAACAGCCGATGAGACATGGCGACGATACATTTCCCTGCGGGTTTTAAGATTCGGTGGATGTCCTTAAAAACACCCACAGGCTTTGTCAGGTATTGAATAGAGACAACGATCATGACGGCGTCAAAAGTCGAGTCTTCGAAAGGCATCACAGGAGATTCGTTCAGGTTGTGTACTAGCCAGTCATCCAATTTTGGATTCGCGGCGAGTTCTTCTGCATTCATGCCTAATCCGGACACGCGCCCGTATGACACATCCTTCGGCAGGTGCGATATCCAGGAGGACATCAGGTCGAGTAAGTTATCGCCGGGGCTCAAGGTCTCCCGATAGTAGTCCGTGATAGCGCTCATGGTGTCGTCATCGATATGGGCGACGAAACGAGGTTGCTGGTAGAACTGTTCGTCGGCGGAGTTGTCTTGACGGGTAAACAAATAGTCTGGAAGTTCTTCGGTCACATTAATCCCGTTTTGTTGGGGTGGATTGGCGTTTCAGTTCTTTGGTTAACGCCTCAGACTACTACTTTTTGGACAACTATTGATTAGACAACAACTTAATAGACAGTTATTTAATAGACAACTATTCAATAGACAGTCAGGCATTGAGCTCCGGTTCACGTTTTTCCTCAAATGCAAAAAAACACCGGAGCGGGTGTTCGGGTTTCGGTCGGCGATAGCCGTTTTAGAGGCGATATCCTCGCTGGCCTGCTCAAAAGTCGATTCGGCCGCAGCGTACATTGAGCGGTTCAACAATCGTATGGCCACCTGTGACCCATTAGCGAGGTCTTCAGCGAGTTGCATGACGTCAGTTTCCAGTTTGTCATCTTTGATAACTTCGTTAACAAGACTCAACTCAAAGGCCCATCCGTGGTGACAATTCTCCGACGCATCACAAAACCCATGGCTCTGGTGAGACCCAAATGTTGAATGAGCATAGAGTGACCGCCTTCATCAGGTAATAGACCAAAGCGCAGGGTTTCGCTGCCAAGCTTTGCGGAAATGGGCGGCTATTCGAAAATCGCAGGCCCGCGCGAGCGATAGGCCGGTTTGTATCGCTGGATGAGTAGGATTTGTCTTGAAACTGAGCAGAATTCGGTTTGTCGGCATTTTATTCTGGCATGTCTGCGGGTAAACTTTGCGCGTTCACATGACTGGCGATAATAAAGGTGGAACCAACCACCGGGAAGTGTGAATCACCAACCAAGAAGCCGTTCGCCTGGGCGCCCCCAAAACCATGAATAGCCCATGACATACCATGGACTGGAGTTTGCCCTTTGAGCACTGATTCAACATCCCGAAATCTGGAAATCCTCGCCGAACTAGACCCTGACGTTTATGCCGCGCTGAAAGGCGAAGAGCAGCGACAGCGGTCGGGTATCGAACTGATTCCATCAGAAAATTATACCTTCCCAGAGGTCCTGGCAACCTTGGGTAGCGTTTTTACCAACAAGTATTCCGAAGGTTATCCGGGTCGTCGCTACTATGGCGGTCAGACTTATACAGATCAGATTGAGAATCTGGCTCGGGATCGAGCCAAAGAAGTATTCCGCTGTGAGCACGCCAACGTGCAACCATTGTCCGGTTCAGCCATGAACCAGGCGGTTTACCTTGGCCTGCTTGAACCTGGCGACACTATTATGGCGATGGATCTGTCACATGGTGGTCACTTGACGCACGGCGCGCCTGTTTCCCATATGGGCAAATTGTTCAATTTTGTCCGTTATGTCACCAACCCGGTGGATGGATCGATTGACTACGACCAGGTTAGAGAAGATGCCCTGAAACATAAGCCAAAACTAGTGCTGTGTGGTTATACCTCTTATCCCCGTGATATCGATTACGCGAAGTTCAAGGCCATCGCCGACGAAGTAGGTGCACTGACTATGACAGACGCGTCACACTTTGGCGGGCTGGTTGCCGGTCAGGCGATGAATAACCCTTTTGATTTTGGTTTCGATATCGTTACAACCACGACACATAAATCCCTGAGGGGACCTCGCGGCGGCATGGTGCTGTGTAAAAAAGAACTGGGTAAGAAACTCGACAAGTCGGTTTTCCCGGGACTGCAGGGTGGGCCGCACATGAATGCCATTGCAGGGATCGCAGTGACCCTGAAGCGGGCACAGACTGAAGAATTCAAAACCTATGCGAGAGACGTGCTGGTCAATAGCAAGACACTGGCGGCAGAGTTAATGGATCGAAACGTTGATCTTATCACTGGCGGTACCGACAACCACATGATGGTCATCGATACGGTGAAGACCTATAACCTGGATGGGAGGGTCGCGGAAGAAACGCTCGACAAGGTGAACATCACCACCAATAAGCAAATTATTCCTGATGATCCCAACCCACCACTTCGTCCCAGTGGGATCCGAATCGGCACCCCCGCAGCAACCGCGCGTGGGATGGGTGAGGCAGACATGAGACAACTAGCCGTCTGGATAGACCGTTGTCTTAAGGCTCCCGAAGAGGAAGCTTCTATCGCTTCAATCAAAGATGAAGTCATCGCCTTCTGTGAAAAGTTTCCTGTTCCGGGCATTTAGGTTAGCGACGTAATAAGTACCGATACCCGGTGGCGCCAATGTTGGTGCCACCGGGTACTTCCATCTAAGAAATAACACCTGGCAGCTAAATGAGTAAAGAGATTCGGGCTTTTCCTTTTTTGCTGTGGTTCTTTTGCTACAGTTCTTCGACGATAGTTCTGGGCTATTCTGCGAGGCAATCCCCACTAATAAGGCGCCCTGATAAGGGCAGGTTTTCATGAAACCCACCGTATTGCTGTTCGATTTCTTTGGCACGCTTGTCGAGTACGTCTCGGATCGGACTTTGATTGAATACACATCCAGCCATCGGCTTTTGTTAGAAAACCTGTCTGCCAAAGACGCGTCTTTCCATGGCGGCGGCGACCTTGGCTACGAAGAATATTGCAACGCTTGGTCTAACGCCTTTCTTGCGTTTGAATCCGCGCAAAATGACGGTCGTGAATTCTTGATGCGTGATGTCGCGCGAAGGT
>JBLIIB010000130.1:0-10572 GCA_047634795.1 Candidatus Azotimanducaceae bacterium
AGGGTCCCGATGGAATCCATCGACCGGCACAATACAAAGATTCCGAAGGACAGCGACATTGTTCTCTACTGTAGCTGACCAAGCGAAGCCTCGAGCGCCCGTGTGGCTCTCAAGTTAAAACGACTCGGGATTTCTCGCGTCTATCCTATGGAAGGAGGCATCGAGGCCTGGTTAGCGGCAGGCTTTGAGACAGACATCGTCGATAGCGCCACCGAAGGGTTCACGGCGCCGACCGATTGAGGTTTTGATACTCAGCGGGGTTGGGATGCTCACTTGGTTTTGATGGTGTTTGATCTTACCCGGGCCGGTGACATCACCGACCCGGGCAGAAAGTTCGAACTTAGAACAAACGCTACTTGGCGTCGATATCCAAAGGTCGATAGTATTCTCGACCTTCACTGACGTACTCACCCATCATTTTCATGAAGCTTGCACCTGCAGAACCTTCCTCAGACAACGTCAGATTCTGGCGCATAAAGTTAACACTGTCAGGGTTCAGTTCCTGCGCCAAATTCCAGTAGTGATCAGCGTTATCGCTCTTCCCATGAGCACGAAACAAATTGCCCAACCTAAACGCCGCATCAGCCTTCAATTGATCAAAGCTGTGCTCGCGAATATTGCCCGTCACTGTTTCAGCTGACTGCACATATTCACTGGCAGCACCCTTGGCGACCCAGTCCTTTAACGCTGGTGCGAAAACATCATTCCCAAAGGACATGGCCTGCTCACCTTCTCCGATCGCATGGACTTTAGAGTAAGTGCCTTCATCGATTCGTACGATTCGGCCCTCTTCATCAATCCATGCAGAGGAAGGAACATTGACGAAGTTAAAGGCACTGCTCACGATGTGATTTTCATCGACAACCTGGACATAGGTCGGATTTGCGGCATCAAAAATGGGACCTGCCGCTGCTTCACCGCCGGTATCTTCGGCGACACAGATCAGGACAAAATTTGGATCGTTAATTTCTTCATAGACTTGTTGCCACACGGGCACATCCATAAAGCATCCTCACCAGGAGGACCAAGTGACGATTAACGCTTTCTTGCCTTTGAGATCTGCCAGCCGAACCACGTTGCCTTTTCGGTCGGTGACTTCAAAATCTGGCGCCATGGCATCAACCATCATGTTCTGACGCTTTGCAGGAATCTCTGCAAAACTCCAGACGCTAGCTTCAACATCAACCACATAAGGTTGGTCAAGCAAGTCAGCAAACGCTGACAGGTTAAACCACTGCTTACCTGCCAGAGTCACTAGCAGCGAATCATTCAGAGGGATGCACAGTTCGGCGTAGCAGGCGCCTTCTGGTTTTACTTCAAATCCATTGATACGGCTGAGATCTTCAGGATTGATGAGCAGACTATCGCCCCCGCCTGTTTCCGTAAGAGTGATCACCTTGCCCTGATAGAGCACCGTTGTGCCGCCTTCAGGATGTATCGGTGTTTCCTCAAACGGATGTCTCAGCTCCGGGTAGGCCATAAAGGCTTCAGCCATGAGCTTTCTCCATTTAGTGAATCAATCAAAACTACGCTACATGTTACGTTAGTTTTTCCGTTTTGGCCCGATTCCAGTCCCCGTTTCTAATGTGTGGCGATTTTGACGGTTTCAGGCAAGCTTGGGGGAAAATCAGTCAACGCCAACATTGTCGAAGATATTTTTCTGGGTGACTTATACACTTCTCACCGAGCGCTCATCTACGGCATACAAACCGGGAGCGACCCAGAGGAAGGACGAAGCTCTCCTGGTTGCGAAATACTTAGGACAATACTCATGCACTTCCCATAGCACTTCCCATAGCACTTCCCACAGCACGTCTCAGAACACTCGACCTACTGACAGGCGAACGGGGAAATTGTACATTCAGGGGAACTACCTAGTGGATGAAAATTGCGATCAATATTCAACCGTCAACGAACCCCTAAACATAGGTGAGACAGAAGCGAACATAACGCTCAACGAACTTTATGAATCTTTACCACTGCAGGATGGGACGCCGAGTCGAACACTTCTCGAGAACAAACTTCTCCAAACGGTGAAGAATGAATGTCTCGCAGTAGTGATACCCTAGCTTGTTTAGCATCGGCACTGATCAGAACGCCGCTTCGAACGCCTAATTGAAACGACCAAAATTACGCAAAGGATAGAAAGATGTTTTTCGAATGTTCAGCGAACATCGCACAATTACTTAAGGCAGCGGAAGGCACTGTCTCCGTCGCTGAGTCTTCAACGGGCGGGCTAATTTCCGCCAACCTTTTATCAGTACCGGGGGCATCCAGCTATTATCGTGGTGGCAGTGTCGTTTATACCCTAGAGGCGCGACGCGCATTTCTGACATTAGATAAAGACAAGCTCAAAGGATTAAAACCCCTGACCGAAGAGACAGTGCAGGTATTTGCTCACGCAGCACGGGCAAGTCTTAACACCACGTGGGGGATCGCTGAATTAGGTGCGACGGGACCTGCCGGGACGCCCTATGGCCACCGGCCCGGTGTCAGCGTGATTGGCATCAGCGGACCGGTCAACGCCACACTGACGGTTAATACCGGTTCTGACAACCGGACGGAAAACATGCTGGCTTTTACGGAAGCAGCTCTAAAGCTATTTCAAAAAATACTGAGCTCTTAAAAAAGAGTCTTAAAAGCAAAAACGCTTGAGAGCAAAAGCCGGTTAGCCTCTATCACCAGGTGCTCTCACCAGAAACGCGGGTTTCGCTTCACTCACTTTAGCCCAGGTTTTACCGGTGTCTGTCTCCTGCATGAGTTGTATCACTTCATCTGCAACATTTTCCGGCGTCATGAAGATCGCACCATCAACTTTTTGGTCATCCGGGATGATCTCGGTATCAATACCGCCGGGACAAATTGCATGGATGCTGATACCACGCTCAGCCAGCGTAGGTGCAAGACTGCGGACCAGTCCTACAACCGCGTGTTTGCTCATGGAATACAGTGGATCAACAGAGTAAGGAGTGATCCCCGCAAGAGATGCCGTGACGACAATCGCACCAGATGTTTTCATGAGGGGTAACAGCGCCTGCAGACCAAAAACCACACCATCGACATTAACCCCCATCATTCGCCTGTAACGTTCAATTGTCATAGCATCAAACTGATATTCCTTCAGGGGAACGTTAGGCGGCGCAATCTGAATACCCGCGTTCAAATGTACATGAGTCAGAGCATCGAATTCATCCAGCTGTTCCACAACACGCTGCCAATCGTCTGGCTGGCTGACATCACAGTGTAGAAATTTCGCCCCACACTCATCTGCCAGCATCCTGCCCCTCGTATCGTTCACATCGAGCGCCAAAACCTGATGCCCGGCCTCGCGGACCCTTCGCACTACGGCAGCGCCAATGCCTGAGCTTGCGCCCGTAACAACCCAAGTTTGTTTTTGATTAACCATGAAAATTCCTTTTTGATAAACGCCGCTATTTTATTCAGCACAACGTCATTCGGTGGTATGTGTCCACCACGTCGCTGGAAGACGAAAACCACCGGTGGGTCGCGTCAACCGAGAATAACTTAAACGAAGCGTCAGACAATTGTCTAGATGGAGAATTGAATGGAGAATTGAATGGAGAATTGAATGGAGAATTAGCAAAGGAATGATGACTCACCAGGGGAAAATCGTTCCCGCACGATCTTGATCGAACCTCCGGACAAGATAGGTTCAATCGACGTATCTATTGAATAATTAACTCAATGGATTTGATAGCAAAGACATTCAGCCGCCACGATCAATGGATCAGGCGTAAACAATACCGAAAAAAAGGGGGGCGGAGCAGGTACAGTAGCTGAACTGCTGTACAAAACGATATCGACGCAGTCCCAAACAGTCGCACTAGCACTATAATTGGAGCCGTTTTGATTGTTATCGTCCAGATCGAAGCTATTGGAAAAAGGGGGCGCAGGCGCAAGCTGGCCTCAAGCCATTTGAAGGCGAAGCATGATTCATGCCTGTAAAGTTCAGCATGACTAAACGCGCCGGCGATTACGTTAGGAGTCGCGGCAAACGTACAATACTTTTATCTTATTGATTTTTATAAACTTTAAGATCAAGCAGGAATGGCGACAGTTTTCAATTAGGTGGTCCCTGTTAACCCCCTCGGCACCCGAGTTATCCAGGCATCAACCTTTAAGCGCACGCCTAAACACCAAATTGGTGCCTATCAAACAACTTGGGTCACAACATCTTTGCACGGCCCATTACGTCGTTCGCAGCGCACCTACTATCACTTCAATTGATGTGAAGAACTTGTGACTAATAACATCGAAACTTGCTATTTTGAGTGCTGAATCCGCGGAGCCAAATTATGTACGACTCAATCATCAGGAACGGAACCATCATCGACGGCACTGGAGCAGATCGCTTCGTTGCCGATATTGGCATTAAAGACGGCAAGATCATGGCCGTTGGCCAGATATCAGAATCCGCAGCTTTTGAGATCGATGCTAAAGGCAAGCTCGTGACACCGGGTTGGGTTGATATCCATACGCACTATGATGGCCAGGCTACCTGGGACCCGCTGCTTGCACCGTCCAGTTGGCATGGGGTAACCACTGTCGTCATGGGCAATTGCGGCGTTGGCTTCGCACCGGTAAAACCGAAGGACCGTGAATTCCTCATTGAACTCATGGAAGGCGTTGAAGATATTCCAGGTGCGGCACTATCCGAAGGCATCAAATGGGAGTGGGAAAGCTTCCCAGAATATCTCGATATCCTAGATAAATTTCCGCGCGCCATTGATGTCGCAACACAAGTACCTCACGGTGCAATACGCGCCTATGTCATGGGCGAACGCTGCAATACCGACTACGCACCAACGCAAGAAGAAGTTGATCAAATGGCCGCGTTAGTACGAGAGGGTGTTGAGGCAGGCGCACTCGGTTTTTCAAGTTCCAAGACACTACTCCACAAAGACATAAACGGCGAATATATGCCCGGCACTTTTTCCGGTAACGACGAAATGTTGGCCTTAGGACTCGGCATGAAAGGACTAAAGAATTCGGTCTTTGAGCTAGTATCAGATCACCTGGGCGACGATAAAGAATGGGCGTGGGTAACAGATTTCCAGAAACAGACCGGACTCACTGTCACGTTGATCGCAACATCGGCCGCCGCTTACGAAAATGGAAAAATGTACAAACTCGCTGAGCAGGCAAGAGCCGAAGGTCGCGAAATCAGACCACAGGCAGCGGGTCGCCCCACGGGCGTACTACATGGGCTGCAGTCCAGCTTTCATGCTTTTGTGGGTCACCCCACGTGGCGCGATGAACTCAAAGATCTCGACCATGAAACACTACTCGAACATCTTAAAGACCCCGCAGTCAAAGCAAAATTACTTAGCGAAAACTCAGTCATCAAAGGCGGCCTAATGCAGGATCTGCCGAGCCTCATGGGCCTGGTGTTTCCTCTCGGTGAAAACCCAAACTACGAACCACTACCGGAAGACAGCGTTGCGGGCATCGCAAAGTCACGTGATCTCAACGTGATGGAAGTGATGTACGACATGCTCGTCGCTAACGATGGCAAAGAATTATTTTATCAGCCTCTCGGCGGTTATCAGGGATTCTCTCTGGACGCGCAAAAACGACTACTAGAACATCCCAATGTGTTGTTCGGCTTAAGTGACGGGGGTGCACATTGCGGCGTCATTGCTGATGCCGGCATGCCAACATTCATCATGACGCATTGGGGTCGCGACCGAACCCGCGGCGATAAAATGTCGCTGGAGTTTATTGTCGAGTCCCTCACCTCAAGCACAGCAAAAGCATTTGGGATGTTCGATCGCGGTGAACTGACCGAAGGTATGATCGCCGACATCAACATCATCGACTTCGAAAAAATGAGACTACATCGACCCGAGGCTATTTTTGATCTACCGGCTGGTGGTCGTCGCCTAGTACAGCGTGCCGAAGGTTACGATCTCACAATCAAAGCAGGTGAAATCATATTCGAAAACGGAGAACACAGCGGCGCCCTTCCCGGCAAACTGGTCAGGCGCTCTGATGCCAGCCCGGCTGCCGCAGCCTGAAGGTCCAAGTAGTAACTTTCAGGTAAACCGAACAAAAAACTTAAGAGGAACCAACCATGGCAGAAGCCTGGATCATTGACGCAGCAAGAACACCCCGGGGCATTGGCAAGCAGGGAAAGGGTGCCTTGTGGGATATTCACCCACAAAAGCTCTTATCAACTGTGTTGAAAGAACTGGCCGCCCGAAACTCACTGTCTACGGAAGACATTGATGACGTTATCATCAGTTGTAGCAGCCAGATTGCTAATCAGGGCGCCTGTATTGGACGCATGGCCGCACTCGACGCGGGTTATTCCATCAAGGCATCCGGGGTCACCCTGGATCGTTTTTGCGGCGGTGGCATCAGTGCTGTCAACATGGCCGCAGCCAGTATCATGAGCGGCATGGAGGATCTGATTGTCGCCGGCGGTGTTGAGATGATGTCTTATGTCGCGACCGCGGGTACCCCCAGGCCATTAGACGCAGGCAACCTCGATTTACGCAATGCTCACCCGCAAACTAACGTGGGTCTGGCAGCGGACATCATTGCCACCGAAGAAGGTTTCAGCCGAGTAGAGCTTGATGCATTTTCAGCCGAAAGCCAAAAACGGGCGGGCGAAGCTATCGCTGCCGGCGCATTCGATAAGAGCCTCGTGCCGGTTTTTCGTCCCGATGGCACGCTCGCACTGGACAAGGAAGAATTCCCAAGACCACAAACCACGGCAGAAAGTCTTGCCAACCTGTCACCTGTTTTTGGCAATTTTATGGATATGCCTTTTTATGATTCAGGTCTCACGTTTAGAGAAATGGTCGCCAAGAAATGGCCGGATCTCGAGATTGAACACGTACACCACGCGGGCAGTTCTTCTGGTGTTGTCGACGGCGCCGGTGCGCTGGTGATCGCCTCACCGGAATACGCCAAAGCTCACGGCATGAAGCCCAGAGCAAAGATTAAGGCCATGGCTAATATGGGTCACTCGCCTGAGTACATTCTTAATGCACCGGTTGATGCTGCCAAGAAAGTTCTGGGCAAAGCCAACATGACGCTAAATGACATCGACCTGTTCGAAGTCAACGAAGCATTCGCTGTGGTTCCCGTGAAATTCATGCGAGATCTTGGTGTTGATCACGCAAAACTCAATGTGAACGGCGGAGCGATTGCGCTGGGTCATCCCATCGGTGCTACCGGGGCTATGTTAATTGGCACTTTGCTGGATGAGCTTGAGCGACGCGATCAATCGACCGGACTTGTCACCATGTGTGCTGCAGGTGGCATGGCACCTGCGATTATCATCGAGAGAATGTAGAACGAGAGCGTGAAGCGCCAATGGCGCGGCACGGCCTGAGAACGATTCAGGTTTGAGTCTGAGAAAACAAAAAGGCCGATGCTGATCACATCGGCCTTTTTGTTGGTGCGATGAAACCGGTACCGATATTACTGCACTGTTAGATTGGGGCTGTGAGAACAGACATATGGCACCAGCCCTACTGGCATCGCTTGCGAAGACGAAGCCAATAGGAATGAAACCGGACTACCACTCGTTCATATGCATGACGGTTTCTACGGGCGGGCGATACGCAGGTTTAAAGCTCGTTCCCTTAGTATAGGCAATGGGGATCAATGCAACCTGCATGTAGTCATCAAAGGGAATCCCAATAAGGTCAGCGACTTTCTTTTCCTGAAACAGATGTAGCGTTGTCCACGCTGTGCCTAAACCCCGTGCTCGCGCGGCCAACATGAAACTCCATGCCGCCGGAATAATTGATCCAAACGTGGCGGTCTGCGCAATCAAAGTACTGGATTGCGGCGAGTCCGTTCGACCTGCGATACATGGGATAAGCAGTGCAGGTGCACGGGCGATGTTTTCCGCAAGATAATCGGCCGAAGAAGCCGACCGTTCCTGGCTGTCAGTCAAACCCTTGTCACTGCTATCCATGTGCAAATTGTGGATGGCGACCGGCATAGTTTTATAGACCGAAAAGGCTTCGCGATAGATCTCACCAATTTTGGCCTTCTTTTCCGCATCAGTGACAAACACAAACTGCCAACCCTGCGCATTCGAACCCGAGGGTGCTTGCACCGCGATTTCGACGCATTCCTTGAGCACTTCATCTGATACGGGTTTGTCAAAATCCAAGCGCTTGCGCACCGCCCGTGTAGTACTTAATAGTTCATCACCGGTGAGGCCGAGTTGATCGTGCGCCATGCTGTTCCCCTAAGTTTAGTTTTAGTTTTAGTTTTTAATCTACGGCTCATCTAAGCCAATGTCATGTAGTCGAAAGAGTGTCGCCGATGTTCTAACTCATTAGACGGTCTACTTCGTTAGAGGTAGCCGTCACGAACCTGCCGACGCTGCACTTTCCCCGCAGCGGATCTTGGCACTTCGTCAGTAAAATCAATTGCTCTTGGGCATTTGAAAGCCGCAAGATGCTCACGCACCCAAGTTAAAAGTTCCTCTTTCAATTCGTCCGTTGCCTCAACATCCGGCGCCAATTGAACAACCCCCCTGACCTCTTCTCCCCACTCATCATTGGGAATGCCTACGGTACAGGCGTCCGATACCGCCGCATGCTGAAACAGGACGTTGTCTACTTCAACGGGATAGATATTAACGCCACCGGAAATAATAAGCTCTGCGGTTCTCCCGGTCAGAAATAGGTATCCGTCTTCATCGAAGTAGCCCATATCCCCTAAAGTAAAACGATGCCCACGGTAGGATCCCTCTGTCTTCTTGGAATCTTTGTAGTACTCGAACCTACCCGTGTCCGGCGCAGGCATATATATCGTCCCAATCTCCCCTGCAGAGGTTTCACCTCCGTCGTCATTAAGGATCACGTTATCAAACATCGGATCAGCTTTACCCACGGTGCCAGGCTTCGTCAGCCATTCGTCGCTGCCAACAATAAACCCGCCACCACCTTCGGTAGCCGCATAGTATTCCCAGATAACGGGTCCTAACCAGTCAATCATGTCGCGCTTCACATGGACGGGACAGGGTGCTGCTCCATGAATGACTAATTTCAAACTGGATATGTCAAAAGACGATCTTGTTTCAGCCGGTAGCTGCAATAACCGGTGGAACATCGTTGCCACCATATGGCTGTGCGTAATTCGATGTTGCGCGATCAGCCGCAGCGCTTCCTCCGCGTTCCACCGATCCATCATCACGATCCCTACGCCTGACACGAGGGGTTGCAGAATATCAATAAGTAGCGGCGCCGCGTGGTAACAAGGGCCGGTTAAGAGTTGCCTGTCATTTCCAGGCTCGTAGTTGGCAAACGTACCTGCTTGGCTTGGCATAACCGGCGCGTGCACTTTACGAAATACACCTTTGGGCCGCCCCGTGGTGCCCGAGGTATATAGCATTGTACCGCCCAATTGCGGCTCAGTGATGTCGCTGTCATCTTCAGCCTCAAGCTTTGAGCCATAGTCAGAAAAGCCATCAAGCGAACCGCCGAAGCATAGTTTCAACGTGACATTCGGCGCGCAGCCCAATGCCTCGATAGCAGTATCTTTGAGTGATGCATCAACCAGAAAAGCCTTGGCATCGCAATTGTCTGCAATGTATCCCGCCTCGTCCCCGGTCAGATGGAAGTTAATAGGTGTAAATCGAAGGCCGTAACGCAAAGCGGCAAAAAGCGCTTCCAGAAACTCCGGTCTGTTTTTCGACAGTACCGCAATCGAATCACCAGGTCGAAGCCCGGCCGAGCTCAAGAGACGGACCAATCGATTGGCATTGGCGTTGAGTTCCTTAAAACTCCTATCACCGTAGTGTGAAACGACGGCCAGATCATCTGGTCGTTCTAACGCGTGAACAGCAATCGCCATGCCTTGCAAGGCCGCTTGATCCAATGGCTGCACAGAGCACCCCTCAATTAAGACAGGCGACAACCATGACGGTTTGGGCGCTTGCTGACAAGCTTTCTAGGCGCACCACTTTCTAACCAGGAAGAAGCAATGCGCCAAGCAATTTTGGCGAGCGAAAAAACCCAATTGCCGCTGCAATACGTAACGCAGTATTCAAAGGATACGGCAACGTATGAATACCACCGTGCACTCTGATAGATGAAGGTTTCGGCCACTCAGGATGAAGCCAGTCATGAACCGCCAGCAGTCCATTTAGACACTGTGATTGCTCAGGTGAAAACGTTTCGACTTTAAATGCAGCGGCACCGCCAAAGGCTGCGTCAAAAACGGGATGGTTGAGTGACCGGGTTTTGGTAATCGCAGCCGTATTCGCCGAGACGCGAAGCGGGGTCGGCGCAGACAAACCGATTTGCCCAATTCCCGCCCAGGTTTCTGCCATAACTATCTTGCCAAGGTATTGCGCCGCCTGATAACTCGCTCCCTGTATTGCAACGAGCGTCCGACTTGCCCCCGAATCTCCGTCGAATTCATAGCCGCCACCTGAACCCAGCATCCCCATACCATCCAGCACCGCTTCCCAGCGCGGCCGATTCAGCAAACGCTGTTCAAGATCAACAATATCGGAGGGAGACAGGGGCGTTGCGGTGGTTGGAGACACGAGCAAAGTCACGCTTGCAATGAGCTCCG
>JBLIIB010000131.1:0-10526 GCA_047634795.1 Candidatus Azotimanducaceae bacterium
GTGAGCCCCTAACAGCGTATGTCGTGGTTCACTGATATCCGCTATTCCGGTTCCCGATCCTCACCGAACGATAAAACGAGAGTTGATCACCGGCAATGTCCTTTCTCTACCGATTTACCTTCTAGCAGTAGTTTTCATCCGAGCTGCCCAAAGATGAGGAGACCAGCAAGATGAAGCAACCAGCATTCAGACAATCAGATGACCATTTGCTTGCTTGCCATCTGGAAGACCAATAAGCCTCAGTCTTCCGGTTATGGATCTATCTTTGGGCGCGACGACATTTTTTAGCTTTAGTTTTACTTACCAACTTAGACAGCTTTCGGTACAGACTGCGTGAAAAGTCGCCCCTGCTTTTCTGATCGTGCCCACAGCGCTCTCGTTTATGTTTTGTCGGAACACAACCTGACAACAACTGCATCACAATAAGGTTCTAAGCACACCCAAAAAGAGATGTTTTCTCAATTCTGACTTTTCACACAGCCTCGGTCGGTAGCGGAAGTTCACGCTGCCGGGTTGTGCTAGGTCTGCTTTACGCGCAGTCGAGGTTACTAAAGGGTATTCGTCCGACGCTGTTATCAGCCAACAACAGACACTAGCGGCCACTTATAATGGGAGTTCTTATACGGTGAAGACGCTTAGTATTTGATTAGCGATGTAACACCATGTTGCCGGAATCGATCTCGTTCGAGATCGTGGATATATTGGCTAGGCTACCTTGGGCATAGGTCGTTCAGCGGCTCTAGAACCTGTGAGCGTCGATTAAGAACGACTCTGGGCGGGGTGTCTAGCCTAGCTGACCTTCTGCCACTAATAGGTCTTCAGTAATCTCAAGGGAGATTTGCTCAATCTCCTCCAGCACATAACTTTGAAGTTCTGCCACCGCAGCATTTGGCGGACCATCACGAAAAGCATCGTCTCGTGCCTCCTTGGTAGGCCACTGCGCATAGGCTACCCATGAACCATCGGAAGCACGATGCAACCTAGAGCCCCCCGAATTAAACAAGCGCACAAGGTCTTTGGTGCCTCGGCGCCAAGCGTCTTGGAATTGTTCTTCGGTACCGGGCTTCACTTTCCATCGATAAATAACGGCAAACAAGGTTCGATCTCCAACGAATGATCTCAATGGCTATACTTTACCAAGTTTGGTCATCAGCGTTCCGGGAACATCCAGCAACGGCCGCCGAGAACAAATACTGGCCAATATCTTGCCCATCTCGATCTTGGACATGAACACCCAACAGGCCAAGGGCATAAAACTAAACGTTCCTTCGAAGGGCGGCTTCAGGTCGTTGGACGCCGCTCCTGCTGCGGAACGGAAAAGCAACCATTTGACCCGCTGACGGCTCTTTGTTGACTCGCTGACGGCTCTTTGTTGACCCGCTGCCGGCTCTTTACTCACCCGCTGACGGCTCTTTGTTGACCCGCTGACGGCTCTTTACTCTCCCGCTGACGGCTCTTTGTTGACCCGCTGACGGCTCCTTGTGAAGATAGACCCTATCTTCAAGGGTCCGTGCCATGTCATCTGATCAACCTGATATCTATCCCAATCAAGAGCAGATGCTCATTGCAAAACTTGCCACCAACATTGAGGGGGTCATCCGCAGCAACACGCGAAGCATCAAGTGGTTGTTAACCGCGTTTTTAGCCGGTGGTCACGTATTATTGGAAGACGTCCCCGGGACGGGCAAGACGACACTGGCAAAGGCGCTGGCCGCGTCTGTTGACGCCTCGTTCAAGCGTATTCAGTTTACGCCGGATCTTTTACCCTCAGATATTCTGGGCGTGTCTATTTTTGACCAACAAAATCAAGACTTCCGGTTCAGGCCGGGCCCGATATTCACCCAGATACTGCTGGCAGATGAAATCAACAGGGCATCGCCCCGGACACAATCAGCATTGCTTGAAGCGATGGCAGAACAACAGGTCAGCATCGAGGGAGAAAGACACCCGATGGACCCGCTATTTTTTGTGATCGCGACGCAAAATCCAGTGGAATTCCACGGTACCTATCCGCTCCCCGAGGCCCAGATGGACCGCTTCGCGATGAGATTCGAACTGGGTTATGTCTCAAGGGAAGATGAGGTGCGAATTCTGGACGCTCAGTGCCACGATCACCCCCTTGATCACATAAAGGCGTGTATCAATACGCAGGAGGTCGCCTTCATTCGAGAAGCTGCTGCCAACATTAGAATGTCCGACGAACTCAAACGCTATATTGTCGATCTGGTCGCGGAAACACGCAACGCATCCGGCGTCGCTATGGGGGCGAGCACCCGAGCATGCATCACACTGATGAAGTGCTCAAAAGCGCTGGCGCTCATCGAAGGTAGTGAGTTTGTCACGCCGGATATGATTCAGGAACTGAGTGTACCTGTCATCACGCATCGACTCGTGCTGGATGCTGGATCTCAATATGCCGGGTCACAAAGCGAACAGATTGTGCTGGATATCATTCGAGAAACGCCGGTTCCTGCTTAACCAGCACTCACAATGGCCTTCCTAGAACGATCATTCCCTGCCTGGACCCGCATGACGCGGATCAACCGCAATCTTATGCGCCGAAGTTCGGACCGAGGGCGATTGATGCAGACCGCCACCCTGATCTGTGGCGCGATTGGGTTAGATACAGATTTGTCACTGGTGTATCAATTGTTTGCATTGATGCTGTGCCTGCTTATTTTTTCGCGTTTTAGCCTGAAGTTTCAAATCCCAGAAGTCAGCTGCCGGCGGCGCCTACCTCGATACGCCACCGCCGACGAACCCTTCAAGTATAGAGTCACTGTTACCAATGACGGCTCGCGGATAGAGAAAGATCTTAGAATCCTTGATAACCCAAAAGTGATTCCACCTGACCGCGCGCAATTTCGGAACATGCGCGAACCATTTGAAGAAACGCGTAATGCCTATGATCGCTGGATTGGGTTTCATCGATTTGTCTATCTGCAAGGTCTTAATACCGGAATCACCGTAAAGACTGCTGATGTGCCCGACGTAGATAGAATGGGTCAAGCCGAGGTGATCATCGACGCCATGCCTCTCAGAAGGGGTAATGTTCAATTCGAATCAATCAGCCTGTTACATCCTGATCCTATGGGGCTCAATTTCGGCATCATCGATTTTCCTGAGCGGGATCATCTGACGGTGCTACCCAAGCGCTACCCTGTGTCCGATAAGTTGCTGTTCAACCGCGGGAGGAACTTCCAGCCGGGTGGAGTCAATGCCACCTGGTCGATTGGGGAAAGTGACGAATTTGCGTCTCTTCGAGATTATCGCGACGGAGACCCCATCAGGAAAATTCATTGGGCCAGCACCGCAAAACGAAACAAACCGGTAGTGAAAGAGTTTCAGGATGAGTTTTTTGTTCGCCAGGGCTTAGTCGTCGACAACAGCACCGAGGCGCCGCAACAGGCAAGTGCCAGCCCTTACGCCAACCCGGTTTTTGAAGCCCAAATCATTGTGGCCGCGAGCCTGCTTACTGCAATACCTTTAGGAGACGGGTTGATGGATCTTTTTACTTTGGGTGAACATGCAGAAGTCTGCACGGCCGGCAGAGGGTTTGGTGACTGCGCCACCCAGCTCGAAATCCTGGCGAAACTGAATCGAGCCGATTCTGAGGTAGAACAGCTCATTCGGTTGCTAACGGATCGTGCAAGGCAGCTTAGCGGTTGCCTCTTTGTTTTAGGAAGTTACACGCCTTCGCAGCAGAGGCTTGTCTCAGCTATCGAGACCCAGGGTGTCGAAACCCGCATATTCATTACAGAAGACAAAGCCAAACGTTCATCCAATGCGATCGACTATCCTGCTGGTGCTTTGATCATCGACCCTTCGAATATCGAAGAGGCATTAGCATCACTATGAAAACATCCGCGATAGAAACAGGTAAGGCTCAATTCCTTTTGGGCATTTCCATATTGTTCTGGGGATATGCGAGCGACCTCCCCTGGTTTGCTTTACCTATGGCCGCTGTTGCTGAGATGAGGTTCTATTTCAATCGTCGCTGGGCGCTGCAAAAACTGGATTTCTACCGTATTGCGGACCTCACCAGTGTCGGACTACTGGCACTCATCCTTTTCCTATTTCTGAACCGGCAGGAATACCATTTCATTACGACGTTACTAGCGTGGCTGCCTATACTAATCTTTCCACTGGTCACGGTTCTGGCCTACAGCACTATGCCGCGAATGCCGCTGGATGTTCTGTTCTATAGCCTGCGACGTCAGCGCGAGCCCGTTCAACAGTCATGGGATATGAACTATGTCCTCATGGGGAGCTGTCTACTCGCGGCTGGGCTCAGCCGAGAAAACCCGCTCTACTTTCCCATCACAACTGCAATTATTTTGATAGCACTTTATCGCCTGCGCTCAAGCCGTTTCTCAAGAACACTCTTTCTGACTTCTATGGGCATCGTGCTCGTGGCGTCTACTATCCTTCATACCGGGATGCGCGAAGCGCACCTAGGATTGAAAGCCAAGACGGAACAATGGATAGCGAACTGGATATCCCAGCGCACGGATCCAATGAAAACCAGAACCGCTATCGGACAAGTGGGTCGGTTGAAGCTTAGCGACGCAATCGCGTTTCGTATCGTTCCAGCGTCGGGTAAACCGGATTTTCCTCCGCGCCTGATCGAAGCCGTCTACAATTCGCCTTCCGGTCTGGACTGGGAAGTTTTTGACCCTCGTTTTAGCACGGTCCCCGCGGCTGATGATTTCCGATGGTGGTTTTCTGAAGACCCTCAGACGCCGCCAGAGGCTCAAATTTACCTGGAGTTTGATCGTGAAAATACTTTGGTTCCTGTTCCGGGTGAACTCACCGAAATTTATGAACTGGCCGCAATAGAGGTCACTCAATCCATCTACGGCACAATACAGGGTAAGGGATTAATTCCAGCCCCCTACTATCGGGTTAGATACGGCAACGAGTCGCGACTAGGACAACCACCGACTAAGATTGATCTCTTTTTGCCGCCTGAGTATCGCGAACTCATGGAGGAGGTACTACCTGCACATGACATGCGCCCAATCTCGGCCTCCCCAGCGACGACAGCGATCTCTGAGATCCAATCGTATTTCGCACCCTTTAGTTACTCGCTTTATCAGAACCACCAAGGCGTGACCGAAAACCCCATGGGTCACTTCCTTAAAACGTCCAAAAGAGGACACTGCGAATACTTCGCCAGTGCAACCACACTCATGTTGCGACACCTAGGCATTCCATCTCGCTATGTCGTGGGTTACGCCGTAGAAGAATGGAACGACAGCATGGGGCTGTATATCGTCAGACAGCGGCACGCCCACGCCTGGGCCGTTGGTTACATCAACGGCCAATGGGTCCCCATCGACACGACCCCTTCAGTCTGGTTTGACATGGAAGAAGAACAGTCTGGCTTCATGCAGCCCCTCTGGGACGCTATCGGAAACGCACAATTCGCTTTCCAGCGATGGTGGCGGGAACAGATGCTGGCTGACTACGAGATTGAGCTATATCTGATTGGAGGACTACTCGCGCTTGTACTTGCCTGGAGGATTTTCACATCAGAGCAGGTCATCTTAAAACCGGAGCCTAATTCTGAGATTCAGGCGCTGATCAAACCCGGCGCAAGTTCCCCATTTTTCAAGATTGAATCCTATTTACAGTCACTTGGTTTTCAGCGCGGAGCAGGCGAACTGATGCAGCAGTGGCTCATCCGTATCGACAAACCCGAACTTTTACCTCTGCTAGCAAACCACAATCGGTGGCGTTTCGATCCGAGAGGTTTGTCCGAAGCGACGAAAAAACAGCTCGCCAGTGAGGTTCTCGCATGGCTGCAACTCAATGAGCACCGATCAGAGGGGGCCGAAGAAAACAGCAAACATGCGGGTGGTCATTGATGCACGCCTCAAGTATTCTCGCTTTTATAGTAGCTGCTAGCGTATTTAGTAGCGCGGTCACTAGTGCGACCTGTAGTAAGACTTGTAGTCAGTAATACCATTCGCACAATTAGGAGTAGCAAATAGTCATGAGGCGAGTAGCTGATTCGTTTTGTCTGGTATTGACGTGCCTTTTGATGCTTTCGGGCTGCGGTGGGAGTTCAGATTCTTCAATCAACGTCGTGACCGATCCACCGGCGGCACCGCAAGATGGCATCACAGGGCGAGTTGCTTCCGGCATAGCTGGCGCAGCACTCTCTGTTCAGGATGCCAATGGTGAAGAAATTGTGCTTGCGTCCGGCAGGACGACCCTCAGCGACGGCAGCTTCGCACTGATCTTTTCCGAATTTGCCATTGACGACGGTATCACGCCGCCATTGCTCGTGAGTATTGATGGAACTGATGCTACTGGCATCTGCGATTTTGATAAGGAAGGCGATAACGACTGCCTTTCCACAGATGGATCATTCGCTGCGTTCGGTGAACGCTACACACTCCCCGACGGTTTCACTCTAAGAGCGCTTATCTCAGAATTCCCCGAGGCAGGTTCCGCAGATCCTAGAACAACAAGCGTCAATATTTCGACCGCGAGCGAACTTGCCGTGGGTTACATCGCTAACCTTGCAAGCCTAGTCGCCTCCGACGTCAACCTTGCCAATCGTCAGGCGCTGGGTGTCGTGGAGTTTGTCACAGGTCTCAGCACAATGGGTCGAGCCCTCAAAGACATTGCCATTGTTGATCTAGCCCAAACCACAACTTCAACCACCCCAACCGACGCGCTGGCACTTGCGATATTTGGCGCTAGCCTGCATGGGAGAGTCACCACAGAAGTGACCGGTTTATCAAACTATCAGCGCGTGCTGAACCAAATAGCGGCCAACATAAAGCCGGCCCAGGCAACCAGCACGGGACAACTCAGTGCCACAGGCACATTTCTTGCCGAGATGATCACTGCGTACCTCACGACAGCAATCTCCTTGCAAACTTCTCTGACGGAACCCTCTGCTGTACTTTCAGGATCTATCGCGTCGCAAAACAACGCACTTCCCCTACTGTCAACCGCAGGTAACAACACCATTAACATTGCTCTCCCTGCAGATCCTTTGAGCACAGATGCTGTCGATCAAGCAAGGATCTTCGTTTCCAGGCTTTCCGAGGTCATGGGGGCGTCACTACTCCTTTCCCCGGCATCCGGGTTCGGCGGAACGGCTACTGGTACCGAAATCGTGTTTGCCGACCAACAGCAGCTTGTGACTTCCCTTGTCTCTGACGAGTTGCGAGCGACCTTCAGACAGCTTGATCAGGCAGTCTCGGATGCCGCGACTAACAACGAAACCCAACTTTCCGGCACCAACGTCTCCGGCGTACTGTCATTTGAAGGATCGACCACAACCCTAACGACCGCCACATCGAGTTCGAGCAATATTCAGACAGGCATTAGTGTCAATCTCACGATTCAGAACGCGACACGAACTGGCACGGGCGACGCAGGTACGCTTGATGCGTCCGACATTACGATCAGTATCTCCCAGACTCAAAACGATCTAACAACACAGTTGCTTTATGACGGCGCCATGACGTTAGGCATGATCGCAACGAGCCAAGGTACAGACTTCGACGCCATTGAATACAACGGCAGCCTGCGTTCAGCCAATGCGCTGGAATTTTCTGGCGGCATTTCGATCTCGGATCTTAGTCCTGCCAACACCGCGCCCATATCAGGTGCGTATGCGGCCAGCTTTTCGTTCAGTTCAGGAACAAGTCTCAATATGAACGGCAGGTTTGACACTCAGATACTGCGATACAGCATCAACACGGGCAGCAGTACGGTGACGGCTGATCTGCAAACCAACGTCATCACTGACATGACTGCGACACTCAACTTAACCCTGGATAATGAAGGGCAGGTGACCGGCGGAAAGATTGTTTCCTCAGAACAAGACACTGCGAACATGGATAGTAACGGCATTGTTACCTATGCCGATGGCACCACAACCTCCCTTCCCTCACCTCTCATCTAGGAAAGAAAATTGCCGAAACGCGAACGCGCCGGGGTAGTGTGTATCCAGAACGACACGCTCCTTTCTATTGAACTGGAAGACCCGCTCACTCGGGAACGTTATTGGTCGTTCCCAGGCGGAGCCATTGAAGCGGGTGAAACACGAGAAGCTGCGGCCGTCCGTGAAACTCTAGAGGAAACGGGGTTTAGTGTTGCGTTAACGAGCGAATGCTATACCAACCACTACCAATTTGAGTGGGGCGGCGAACGGTATGACTGCACCACCCACTGGTTTCTTGCGGAGCTTTTGAGCAGCCTTCCGGCACAGGTCTTTGATGCAGACTACAATATACGCGCGGCCTGGTTACCGCAGTCTATGGCGACCGAACACTTTGGCTACAACGAAGGTTTGCGCGACGCACTGCGACACTTTTTTCCAGAGGTCACGGGGTTTGCTCCCTGACACCATGCTCTTTCCATGACGCCATGCTTCTTTCGAGACGCCACGCTTCTGTCCAGACGCCACAGCGTTTATTCCCTGACGCCACAGCGTTTATTCCCTGACGCCACAGCGTTTATTCCCTGTCGGCTTCTAGTCAATCAAAAGAAGCCTTTCGCAAACTTGCTATTCCAGCGTGTCTTCGGGCTGGTTGAGGTATTCGGACAAACCAAATCCAATAATTTTTCCGTCCAGCGTGTATTCCGTCATACCTTCACCAATATGGGTCACCTGCTCGGAGCGGCGGTTTCGAAGCGGAATAAACCCTCTAACCCGACCTTCTACCAGATGTTCGTCACCATTCTCCAGCACCACTTGAGCCTCGAGTCCTCGATGAAAACCAGTTGCTTCGTCATAATCAGTTTTGAGCTGGATATCCGTCACCTTCAGCAACTCATCGCCCTTATAGAACATACCGCCTCGATGATCTCCCACCACAGACAAAGCCATGCCAAGGTCATCTGAAAAGTTTCCGGTAAGCCAGCGATAAGATCGAATGGACTGCCAATAACGCGGCCCCCAAGAGTGATCCCTTACGCCATGCCCAGACAATTCAACGGGCGCCTCACCTTCAACTCGAAGCTGCCCCTCAAATCTCATGTGCTGTTCATAATGTGCTCGAGCAAAGTCGTTGCCATCGCCTGCCTCACCCACGTGTCCATACATTGGGCCCACACCAAAATGGTCGAGATCGAGCTCAATTTTCTTAAAGGGGTTGGATTTAAAGGCTTCACCAGGATCAATCATTTCTGTTGGATCCTGCATATGCAGCACGGAACCGCGATAGCTTGTCCGGATATGTTCGCCGGCAGTGATCACGTCAATCTTGGTCCCGCCCGCATTCCAGCCGTTGTTGTCCGAGATTTCCGGCTTTTTGTAGTTGAAGAAAACAGAGCCGTCTGACTGAAACACGATGACCGTCGTTTCCGCATAACCCTCATTCGCTCGATTTCCCATGCGAATGAATCCGCCGACGCCCGTGTTCCTGTCAAAAAAATTGAAATACACAGACTCGTTAAAATTCTCTTCTGGTCCAAGCGGATGGGTAAAATCATCCTCTGCCTTAACGTTACCGACAATATTCACCATAAAACCTCACTCAAGAACCATCAGCTAGTTTCTCACATGCTACATCAGCATCTGCTTCAAGTATAATGCCGGTACTTCCAGCCAAGAGCCCTAAAAATGAACGTCAAAGAACGGATGCGCGATGTCATTGCAAAAGAAGCCGCAGCAATCGCGGCGATCAACGTAACTGACACGTTTGAAGAAGCCGCTCACATCATGATGAACTGTCGCGGCAAGATCATCACGACGGGCATCGGTAAGGCGGGATACATCGCCCATAAATTTGCCGCCACTCTCTCGTCAACGGGAACCCCTGCTTTTTTTGTCCATCCCGCTGAAGCCGGACATGGTGATTTGGGTATGCTCGGCACGGGCGATTGCATCATTGCATTTTCAACCAGCGGAAAATCTAACGAAGTACTAGAGATGCTTGGCATCGCGAGCAACCTCGGCGTCGAGCACGTCATCGCAATCACCTCTCACATAGACTCACCCATTCGAGAGCTCAGTGAAGTTGTGTTGGATATGGGTTCGGACATCGAAGAACCCTGCCCCCTGAATATCACACCCAGCGCAACCACAGCAGTAATGCTCGCGATCAGCGATGCCTTGGCGCTAACATTGATGGAAATGAAAGGGTTCACCGCAGCGGATTATCACGCACGACATCACCGCGGCTATCTGGGTTCGCTCACCCGCCCAAAAAACACTTACGATAATGACCCCAAGTGAATGGAAATTATAGACCCCGCAAAAATCGCCGCAAAATACCTTGAAGAATCTAGAAGTAGCGTCGAGCAATTGGGCGCTGTACCCAGGGTAATAGGCTTCATCGCTAGCGAAGATAAACCATCACTCGCTTACGCAAACACCACAAGAAGAGTCTTCACCGAGGCTGGCTTTGAATACGAACTCAGACCGATAGCAAGGCTCGCCCTGGAATCAGCGATTCACGAGGCCAACGAAGACACATCCGTGCACGGCATTTTTATCTACTTCCCGGTATTCCACGGCCAGGAAGACAACTACCTTCGCAATATTGTTGATTACC
>JBLIIB010000132.1:0-10488 GCA_047634795.1 Candidatus Azotimanducaceae bacterium
CTTGAACTTCAATGGGGTGATGTCGCCCGCTACAAACTCTTTATAGAGTCGAGCGCTTTTGATCTTCGTCAGATCAGGTTGTTGATTGATCAATGGCACAACAATCGTTGCTTCAATACTCTCGATGTTCTGGGTGATGCGGCTGACCTTATCCAGGCAGTCCACGGTCTTCCCGTTGTAGAGGTAAGACTCTGTCGTAAACAGCAAGCGGGGCTCAATTTGGCCGAATCGATCACAGGCGCCGTTGACGCCGAAATCTGGTGAGCATGACGACCAAATGGCGCCGATGCTGGTTGTTGCCAACATGGCGATGACAGCTTCGGGGATATTGGGGAGTAAACCTGCAACCGTATCTCCGTTGGTAATACCATGACGGCGCATGGCCGACGCGAGTCTTTCCACCTCAGTATAGAGTTCTGCATAGGTATAGGCAGAGCGCTCACCATTTTCCAATAGACCAATGATGGCAATTTGATCGTCGCGATGTGCCAAAAGGTTTTCTGCGAAATTCAATCGGCTATGGGTGAACCATTCCGTACCGGGAAACTGATCCAACTGACGGACAACCTCAGAAAACGCGCTGGCCGCTTTGACCTTACAAAAATACCAGACGGCTTCCCAGAATTCGGCGGTTTCTGTCACGGACCAGTGATGCAGGTCGTTGTAGGATAAAAACGATCGCTTGAAGCGCTCTTCTGCGAATGACTGAAAGTGTGTCATCTGGCTTTGGGCGGCTCGCAATTTGTTTGGTTGCCATAGTGGCTTCATATTGGTTTCACGTTTATTGCCCTGTCTGATCAGCTGTTCTCTTTGGGGTCAAAGGACAGTAAGTCTGCGCCACCCTCTACTAGGTCACACTCGGCAAAGAAGATTTCAACCACAGTCCCATCGCAAGGGGCCTTGATAGCATGCTCCATTTTCATCGCCTCCATAATGACCAGCGTGTCGCCTGCCATGACACTATCACCCGTGGTCACGAGTACATCGACCACCGTGCCATTCATGGGTGCTTTAAAACCGGTCCCGTCATCGTGGGCGATTTCTTCACCAAGATCGATCGGCTTTGAGCTAAATGCCAGTGAGTCGTTACCGTTAAACAGGTAGATGGTTTCGGCTTGCGTAACCGATTGGATAGCCGATTGGATAGCCGATTGAGTAACGACGGTACTGGTGGTGCGATGTCCGTCGACGGTTGCGGTCAATGTGTTCGAATCGAGATGACCGCTAACTTGCCAGGTTTTGTCGCCAGCTGTCATCAAAAATGTCCGGGTTCCTACCCTGACACAAAGAGCGGTGCGTTCTTCTCCATCAATCACTAGCGTTTCCGTTCGTTGGGCGGGTGCGTTGGTTCGCCAGTCATCCCTAGCATGCCAGGGTGAATTAGGGTCGCTCACGGATGGTTCGACCCATTCGCGTTTGAGCAAAAGATAGAGGCAGGCAAGAGGTATCAAGGTTGGTTCTTGAGTGTCCGACGTTTCATCCCATATCTTGAACAAGGAGGATTCATTTCTGACGATAAATTCGGTGCTGAGTTCTTCGGCGATGAAGGCGGGGTGTGATGCCAATTGCTGGAGGAACTGAACATTGGTGGTCATTCCGATGATGCGGTAGTCGCTCAGTGCTGCTGTCAAACGCTTCAGGGCGCGTGGCCTATCTTCTCCCCAGACAATAATTTTCGCGATCATAGGATCATAGTGGACGCCTACTTCATCGCCCTCTACTACACCTGTGTCGATTCTAACCGATCGGGTCGATTCGGGTTGGCGGAGCCACACGACCTTGCCGGCAGAAGGGAGAAATTGGTTGGATGGATCTTCCGCATAAACTCGCGCTTCGAAAGCATGGCCCTTGATAGAGAGGTCAGCCTGTGCGCAGGGCAGGGGTTGCCCATTTGCGACCTTGAGTTGCCATTCGACCAGATCCTGACCGGTGATCATTTCGGTGACAGGATGTTCAACCTGTAGACGTGTATTCATCTCCATAAAATAAAAACGGTCGGCTTTATCGAGCAAAAACTCAACGGTGCCTGCGCCCACGTAGTTAACCGCCGCAGCGGCTCGCAACGCAGCGTCGCCCATTTTCGCTCGAAGCGCGGGGCTTATTCCCGGTGCAGGTGCTTCTTCGATGATCTTTTGATGTCTTCGTTGTATGGAGCAGTCTCGTTCAAACAAGTAAACACCGTTTCCAAATGTGTCACAGAACACCTGCACTTCGACATGCCGCGGTGCGAGCAGATATTTTTCTACCAGTATGTCGTCATCGCCAAAGCCAGAAAGCGCTTCTCGCTTGGCAGCTTTCAATCCTTCGTCAAATGATACAACGGTTTCGATCCGCCGCATGCCTTTGCCGCCGCCGCCAGATACTGCTTTTAACAAGACGGGATAGCCAATATCTTCTGCTGCCTGCTTGAGTATCTGAGGGTCTTGGTCCTTGCCGTGGTAGCCGGGTAGGATGGGCACATCCGCTTGCTCCATCATCTGCTTCGCAGCAGATTTTGATCCCATGGTTTTAATCGCGTTTGTCGGTGGACCGATAAAGACGATGTTGTTCTGGTTGCAACGTTCACTGAACGCTGCATTCTCAGAAAGAAACCCGTAACCCGGATGTATGGCCTGGCAGCCAGTTTTAAGGGCGGCCTCAATGACGCTTTCTATTTTCAGATAGGAATCAGCAGGTGCAGATCCGCCAATGTGAATGGCTTCATCTGCCATATCGACGTGAAGCGCGTTTGCATCAGCATCTGAGTACACCGCGACGGTGCGAACTCCGAGTCTTTTTGCTGTGCGAATAACGCGGCAAGCGATCTCGCCGCGATTGGCAATCAGTATTTTTTGAAACATCTCTACATCCTGAATACGCCGAAACGAGTCTCGGCGATGGGCTTGTTAAGTGAGGCAGATAGGGCAAGTCCAAGGATTCGTCGTGTATCGACCGGATTGATCACGCCGTCGTCCCACAGTCTTGCGCTTGCGTAGTAGGGGTGACCCTGAGCATCAAAGTCGTCGATGATAGGTTGCTTGAATGCCTGCTCTTCGTCTTCGGGCCATTCATCCCCCGCGTTCTCAATCTGGGTACGTCGAACCTGCGCAAGGACGCCGGCTGCCTGTTCACCGCCCATGACCGAGATGCGTGCATTGGGCCACATAAACAGGAAATTGGGATCATAGGCCCTGCCGCACATGCCATAGTTGCCCGCGCCATAAGAGTTGCCAATGATCAGCGTGAGTTTGGGCACTTTTGCGCAGGCTACCGCAGTCACCATTTTGGCGCCGTGTTTAGCAATGCCGCCGACTTCATACTGCTTGCCAACCATAAAGCCGGTGATGTTCTGCAGGAAGATAAGCGGGATTTTTCGTTGGGCACACAGTTCAATAAAATGGGCGCCTTTTTGCGCTGATTCGCTGAACAGCACGCCGTTGTTGGCAACAATTCCAATGGGATAGCCATAGAGGCGGGCGAAACCGCATACGAGGGTTGTGCCGTACAGCGCCTTAAACTCATCAAATTCAGAACCGTCTACGATGCGCGCGATGATTTCGCGAACATCGTAAGGCTTGCGGACATTCTTTGGCACAATGCCAAGAAGGTCGCTTGCCGGATACAGCGGCTCCACGGGTGCTATCACATCAAGGGTATTAGGCTTGACTCTATTTAAGCGCGCCACCGAGTTTCTTGCGATTTCCAACGCATGATGGTCGTTTCGAGCATAGTGATCGGTGACGCCTGATTCTCTGGAATGGATATCGGCACCGCCGAGTTCTTCAGCAGTCACCTCTTCGCCGGTTGCCATTTTGACGAGCGGGGGGCCTGCTAGAAAGATGGTGCCCTGATTTTTAACGATGATGGATTCGTCTGCCATCGCCGGTACGTAAGCGCCGCCGGCCGTACAAGAGCCCATAACTACAGCGATCTGGGGAATGTTGTCTGCTGACATATTGGCTTGGTTGTAGAAAATTCGGCCGAAATGATTTTTGTCGGGAAAAACCTCGTCCTGGTTGGGTAAGTTAGCACCGCCTGAATCCACCAGATAGATACAGGGCAGGTGGTTTTCGCGTGCGATATCCTGAGCGCGTAAATGTTTCTTGACGCTGACGGGGTAGTAGGTGCCGCCCTTCACCGTGGCGTCGTTCACCACAATCACGCATTCCTGTCCGCTGACTCTGCCAATGCCGGTAATGATGCCTGCAGCGGGAATATCGTCTTTGCCGTACATGCCGTGAGCGGCCAGTTGGGAGAATTCTAAAAACGGTGAGCCGGGATCAATCAATGCATCGATCCTGTCACGTGGTAACAATTTACCGCGCGCGACATGACGTGCCTGATAGCGCTCACCGCCGCCCTGTTTAATCCGTTCAATCAGGTCTTGTAGATCCTGAACCAGGGTTTGCATGTGCTGTGCATTTTCAGCGAACTCTTTGGAACGCGTGTTGATTTCGCTGTTGATCCTCGACATGGTTTAGCCCGCCTCTGAAAATAGTTCACGACCGATTAACATGCGCCGAATTTCTGATGTCCCTGCGCCAATTTCGTAGAGCTTGGCATCGCGCAGCAAGCGACCCGTGTCATAATCATTGATGTAACCATTCCCACCCAGCGCCTGAATAGCCTGTAGTGCACATTGGGTTGCCTGTTCAGCGGTATACAATATGACCGCAGCGGAATCCTTTCGACTTTCCAAGCCCCGATCGCACGCGCGGGCAACCGCGTAAAGATAGGCCCGGCTGGCGTTGAGTACGGTGTACATATCAGCGAGTTTGCCCTGCATTAGCTGAAACTCGCCGATGGCCTGACCAAACTGCTTCCTGTCCTGCACATAGGGCACAACGATATCGAGGCAGGCTTGCATGATGCCAAGGGGCCCACCTGCAAGCACGGTTCGCTCGTAATCGAGTCCCGACATTAGGACGCTGACACCTTCACCTTCTCGGCCAAGGATGTTTATCGCAGGGACTTCGCAGTCTTCAAAAACTAATTCGCACGTATTGGATCCACGCATGCCGAGCTTGTCGAGTTTAGGTGAGCGAGAGAATCCAGCGGAGCTTCGCTCGACGATGAAAGCTGTAATGCCGCGAGAGCTGGCCCCCGCATCCGTCCTCGCATATATGACGTAGGTGTCAGCATCAGGACCATTGGTGATCCACATCTTGTTGCCATTCAACACATAAACGTCACCTTTTTTTTCTGCATTCAGTTTCATGCTGACGACGTCCGAGCCAGCGCCGGGTTCTGACATGGCCAGTGCACCGACATGTTCACCGGAACAGAGCTTTGGCAGATAGGTGGTTTTTTGTGCCTCTGTCCCGTTTTTGAAAATCTGGTTTACGCAGAGATTCGAATGGGCTCCGTATGACAATCCTACAGATGCAGATGCGCGACTGATTTCTTCCATTGCGATCACATGCGCGAGATAGCCCATGTTGCTGCCACCGAACTCTTCTGACACGGTGACGCCTAATATGCCAAGCTCGCCCATCTTGCGCCAAAGGTCCATGGGGAATTCATTGTCCCTATCGATGTCTGATGCACGTGGCGCGACTTCCGCTTGCGCAAATTTAGAGACGACGTCACGTAACATATTCAGATCTTCGCCCAGTCCGTGATCTAGCATGGCATATGAAGTATTCATACTCTCTCCCGAGTTTTCTTAAGCACCGCGGGTTGATTTTTTGCGATGTTGGGTTGTTTTCATGGCTGTCCGACTGCGGTCTTCCCACTGTTCCAGATCGTTAATCATTCTTTCGATTTCCTGACCCTGGGACTTGAGTTGTTGCTTTCGGGATTGAATTTTTTCAATGAGCGTTTCGAGTTGCCTTTTGTTGTTAGAGCCTGGGTCGTACATCGCGATCAAGTCTGCGCTTTGCTCAAGGGAGAGCCCCAGCGTTTTCCCTCGGAGAATCAGGATGAGACCGGCGCGGTCTGCTGTTGAATAGATGCGGCTTTGGCCCATTCGATCAGGTGACAGTAATCCCTTTTCTTCATAGAAGCGCAGGGTGCGCGGCGTGACGCCGAATTCTTTAGATAGCTCTCGAATGGAGTATTGGCTGCTCATAGGGGTCGATCGTATCCTAACGTTTACGTTAACGTCAACTTTGGACCTGGCGTAAATCAGGCCTGGTTCGAAAGGTCCGATTGAAGCGAAAGGCTAAGTTTCCCTGACCCCAGCTGACCGGATCGCCTGTAATGAAGATTCAATAACGTAGTGAGATAACCATGTCCCGACAAACGATTTTCGTTACTGGTGCAGCGAGTGGCATTGGTAAAGCGACCGCACTCGCGTTTCATCAGCGTGGTCGGTTTGTCGGTGCCACCGACGTCGATGAGGCCGGACTTAAATCGTAGAAGTCAGAGTTGGATAACGATTGTTTCACGGCTTTGCTGGATGTTCGCGATAAGACCGCTTACGACGATGTTACGGCGTGCTTTTCCGATGAAGCCGGTGGCCGGCTAGATATTCTGTTTAGCAATTCGGGGGTCGCGATTGGCGGATTTTTTGATGAAGTGCCTTTCGAGAAGATCGTCCACACCGTCAATATCAATTTGACGGGTGTGCTCAATGGTGTTCACGCCGCCATGCCCTTGTTGAAGCAGACTGACAATTCTTTATGCTTTTCGACGTCCTCATCTTTCGCCTGTTTTGGCACGCCGGGCATGGCGACTAAGCGGCGACCAAAGTGGCGGTTCGTCGGTACTGACCGTCGAGGCATTGAGTTCAACGAATTTGTTGAACAGCTGATCTTCAGCAGGAAATTGAAAAAAAACATGGGTCACACCCGGGCCCTCAACGGGAATGGCGTTTGCTGGGTCTGTTTCTGCAGACGAAAATTGCATGAGTTGAAGGTAACCATTGGGGCTTTTGAGTGTGGCGGTGTGTTCGGGTTCGATAGGTAGTCCGCCGCAAATTCGATCACGTTCGCTCGGGGTCAGAGAAGCGGCCGACTGATAGAAGGCCAACGACTCTTCTACGTTCCTGACGGCGATACCCACGTGATGGATGCAAATGATGGTGGAAGGCTGAAGGTTTGTTGATTCGCGGGCGCTGATTGATACCGGAGATACCCCACTTAAAAATCAAATAGGCTATCTGTGACACAGCCACGATTCCCACTATTAGAGAGATAATACAATAAGAATCGTACAATGAGAGATGCGTGGTCTGATAGATCGTTGTCGGGCGTTATCTACCTTTGAAGGTTGGTTTGCGCTTTTCAAGAAATGCGGAGATACCCTCGGTCTTATCTTCTGTCTGTACGAGAGCGCCCTGTGCAAATTTTTCCATCGCCAGCGCGGAAGCCAAACTGCCTTCCATACCTTGATGGACCATCGCCTTCATGAACTGAGGAACAAAAGGCGCGAAAGATGCCAAATGATCCGCCATTCTTTGAACCTCACTCATTAATTCATCGGGTTCAACGATCCGTGTGACGAGCCCTATTTGAATTGCCCGTTCTGCTTTGATGGGTTCGCCCATCAGCAACATCTCAAGTCCCCAGCCGCGTCCAACTACACGGGGTAGTCTCGCAGTTGCCCCACCGCCTGGAATGATGCCGAGCTTGCCCTCTGGAGTCGCAAAACGACTCTCCGGCGTGCAAACACGCAGATCGCAACCCAGTGCGATCTCCAGGCCTCCGCCCATGCAAATACCATCAATCGCAGCGATAGTGGGCTTGGGCAGGGCTTCAAGTTGATCTGCTAATCCTTGAACCAGCGGTTCCAGTGCCTTGCGTAAATCCCGCTCGGCCACCTCGTTCAAGTCCGAACCGGAAGCAAATGCGCGGCCTCCAGCTCCCGTAATCGCAATCACGCGAACGGATTCATCCGCCGCTGCCAAATCAACCGCCTGATGGAGTTCTTCTAGTGTCGCAAGGGAAATAGCGTTGTGCTTAGCCGGCCTATTGATGGTGATCAACGCTAATGGGGCGGTTACGTTGTAGAGGATGTAGCTAAAATCAGACATGAAGATATGAACAATCAAAAGAAGCCGCGAGAATAGCCCAAACGGCTTGCCACCGGCAAGGCGTTCCCAAGTGGCAGATTGTTTTCGCGCAGCGAAAACAATCGAGAACGCCCAAACGGCTTGCCACCGGCAAGGCGTTCCCAAGTGGCAGAGCAGATGGCTAGCCATAGGCAAGGCATCCATAACCGGCAGCATCTTTTCGCACCGCGAAAATTTGCGGGAGTGTCAGCAAGCCCGAACTCTGTCTATCGGCGCGAAAACATTCGAGAACGTCACGAAGCCACCAACCGCTCCCCACCA
Source organism: Candidatus Azotimanducaceae bacterium (assembly GCA_047634795.1). GTDB lineage: Bacteria > Pseudomonadota > Gammaproteobacteria > Pseudomonadales > Azotimanducaceae > UBA9659. Next base: position 8,255 of record JBLIIB010000132.1, read on the forward strand.
AATCCCCCAAACCCAGCTATACTCCTCCCTCCAACCACCACCAATACCAACAACCGTGCCAAACCCCATCCCAACCCCAAACCTCCCAGTCAACGAGATCCTCGACGAGCTAAAATTAACCCTGTCCAAAAACCACCAAGCGATCCTCCAAGCCCCTCCAGGCGCGGGCAAGACCACACTAGTCCCCCTAGCACTAGCCTGCGAATCATGGCTCGGCCGCAAAAAAATCATCATGCTGGAACCCCGCCGGATTGCGACACGGGCCGCAGCGGTCAGAATGGCCGAACTCCTGGGTGAGTCGGTCGGCCAAACTGTCGGCTATCGAATGCGGCTGGACCGCAAGGTATCGAAGCACACAAAAATTGAAGTCATCACCGAGGGCATTCTCACTCGAATGCTGCAGGACGACCCGTCGCTTGAAGATGTTGGGCTAGTTATTTTTGATGAGTTTCACGAACGCAGTCTCGATGCAGACTTAGCCTTGGCGCTTTGTCTTAAAGGGCGTGAAATGTTTCGGGACGAGGATCCGTTAAAAATCCTGGTGATGTCGGCGACGCTGGACGACGCGCGAATTTCGGAATTACTAGCCGCGCCACTGATACAAAGCCAGGGCAAGCAGTACCCGGTGGATATTGTGTATGGCAAGGCAAGCGCACCTCGGGATTCGATTATCGATAAGGTCGTTTCAACAACCCTGCAGGCCATCGGAGACAACCCCGACAGTAGCATTCTCGTTTTCTTGCCTGGGCAAGGTGAGATCCGGCGGGTAGAAGAAGGCCTCTTGCTAGAGATTGGTCAGCGACGGGTGTCGAATATTCATGTGTGTCCGCTTTACGGTGGTTTACCTTTTGAAGCCCAGCAGGCGGCTATTGCGCCGTTATCTGGCGCCGGTGAGCGAAAGGTTGTGCTAGCCACGAACATCGCCGAGACAAGTCTTACTATTGAAGGCGTTGATGTTGTCATCGATTCTGGTTTGGCACGTGAGCCTGTTTTCGATCCGTCGACTTCGATGACGCGTTTGCACACTAGAAAAATTTCGCAATCTTCGAGTATTCAGCGAGCCGGGCGCGCGGGTCGACTGCGCCCCGGTAAGTGTTACCGGCTATGGTCTAAGAGCCAACAGGGCGAAATGGCGCAACACGCGTCGCCTGAAATCCTTAGTGCTGACCTTGCGCCGGTCGCTTTGCAACTGATGCAATGGGGCATTAGTCGTCCGGAAGAATTGCGGTGGCTCGATCCTCCGGCACCTGGACCGTGGAGCCAGGCTTTAGATTTGCTACTTCGATTGGATGCGCTGACTTCAAACGGAGAAGACTTTCAACTCACCGATCACGGACATCAAATAGCGAAATTGGCATTGCACCCGCGCTTATCGCATATGTTGATCTGTGGTCATGCCGTAGGCTACGCAGAAACGGCGTGTCTTATCGCCGGTATGTTGGGCGATCGCGATCCGTTTGGACAAGACAGCCCGGACATAGCGGATAGAATCGATATTCTGCAAGGGCACTCCAAATGCCCCAACCGTTATCAGGGATGGCGCAGGCGGACGCTACAAATGTCACAACAATTCGAAACTCAGCTGAACCGGCTTAATGTAAAGGTTGATGCAATTCCCATCGATAGAGATCAGGTGGTGGGTTACCTCATTGCATGTGCTTACCCAGACAGGATTGCCAGGGGGCGACATTCAGGGGGGTATCAGTTGGCGAACGGAAGAGGCGTCAACATTGTCGGTCAGTCTCGCCTGGAAAAATCTAGATGGCTTGCGGTTGCAGAAGTTGGCGGCATGGCAAGGTCAAAAGGGGATGCCATTCGCCTAGCAGCGCCACTCGATGCATTGTTGTTCGAATCGCAATTGGCGAGTCAGGTAGAAGAGCGCACGGTTGTTGAATGGGATAAAAAAGACAAACGATTTGTCGCGGAGAAGCGGCGACTGGTTGGCGAACTGGTGTTGGATCGAGAAAGATTGTCGACGGTTCCTGCTGAGGCTAAGCAGGAAACTTTGATTCAGCACATTCAAAATTCAGGATTGGAAACTCTACCTTTTACATCCGCGGTCAGGCAATGGCAGGCACGTGTTGAACTTGTTCGCAGCCTGACGCCGGGCGAATCATGGCCTAATGTTTCTAATGACCACCTGCTGAGTACTTTGGCAGCGTGGCTTGGACCGTACCTTGAGCCGATTAGTCTACTCAGTGATTTTAAGAAACTCGATTTACTTTCGATTCTTT
>JBLIIB010000133.1:0-10486 GCA_047634795.1 Candidatus Azotimanducaceae bacterium
CGCTTTAGCGTTGCCTGTACCAATCCCGGTTTGTCCAGACAACTGGAAAAATGCGCCATCTGCGCCAGAAAGAATACTCAGGCTGGTAATGGCATGCGGCGAGGGAAATACGTCTGGGTCACTCATCTCAATCAATAGGGCTGGCGTGGTGTTTTCATTAACGTTATTCGCCGGCAAGCTGTCGAAACTAATTGTCGCCTGCGCATGGAATGACAACCCAGCCAACCCGAGCAGACTTAACGTCAAGAATTTTTTTAGTCTACTCATGCTGGCGCCTCTCCCGGGCTTCGATCTGGAAAACAGCGGGCTTGCGTGGCTTGATGCGCCGTCTCTTTTTTGAATTCTGGTCAAGTCCCTGTCCATGCTGTCTTCCTAAAACTGTTTTTTTAACGACTGTTTCAAACCATCGGCTACCAATCCTCAATAGAGGGGTCGGGAAAGCTAATATAGCCAGTCAAAAAGCCAGAAGGAAAGGTTTTTACTCAGTGGTCGATCTAGGCGCGCGAAAGGTGCGGCGGGGGTTTTAACTCGGCTCAGTGCTGATAGGGCAACACTCCAAAATCAGGAGCACCAGGGGTGTCGATTTCTTTTACAGTCGCTTCCCGTAGGTGACCTGAATCATCGACTTGGCGGTATCGGTGCCGCCGGTACCACGCGCAGTAATTCTGAAAATTTGTGTGCGGCCTGAACCCGTATCCTGGCCGATATTATCGAGATTTAACGCATCGGCGTCAGAAATAACGGTCTTAACATGCTCCACAATGTATTGCGGCCGCGTCGCAACACCAGTTATCTCGGTTTCCGCTGCCTTCGCACCGTCGGCCACGGTCCAATCCAGCGATCTCCAGTTGGGCGTAGTTCCCGGTTCTTCATCATAGTAAAAACCGTTATTCGTCGCGTTAGCACCGTCAAAGTCGTTGAGGGCATTGAGCGTTTCCAGAAAATCTTCCGCGTCCCGCAGCGCAGATTCCGCCGCCTGGAATGCAAGATTGGAATCATTGGCATTACGCGCCATACGTTGCTGCAACGTAGTGGTTTGAATTGACGAGACACCCAGCACTGTTAGCAACAACAGCATTACCAGACTCATGAAGAGGACAACCCCTCCCTGTTTGTTTTTGTAGCTCATCAACATTAACTCGAATTTCTCAGCATTATTGTTTGTGTAAAGGTTCTTCGCATTAATCCATCAATGCCATTTGTCGGCTCACCCGAGAGACATGTTTGGATATCACAGGTTTGGGTAGGCGTCGATGATCCTCCGACGTCATCGATAGTATTCGCGACGACCGTCACCCTGACGGTCGTCACATCAGTCCAGGAAATAACCTCGTTCGCTAGAACGTATTGATTAGGAACTCGGTCCCCATCAGTAGAAACGCCAAACCGAATCTGAAGATCTTCCACACCCTCGACCAGTTCAACCGGCACAGAAGTGCCCGCTTTTCGCCACAGAGACACAGGCGTATCACCACTTGAATTCTGGCCAGCCCCCGGGCCAATAAAATAGGTATTGGTCTCGATACCACTCACGGCAGCATCATCATTGAAGCTATTTTTTAGCGCCAGAGTCATAAAGCTGTTACGCCAGACGTCTACCGGATCCATAGTATGAAACACGGTGATCTCACCCGGATTGGTCGTGGTATCGATACCCGTCACATGGAATACCGTTGCTTTTTCGCAATCATGAATCAACGCCATGTCCAGCGCTTTAAAACCGAGCCCATCAACACCACCCGCAGGTACAACGACCCTAATAGGATTTTGAGACGTATCCATTTTCACAGCCAGACGGTTCTCAATATCCTGCTGACGCACGTTTCGCAGCGTCAGGATATCGGTGCCGGAGAGGATCGCATCGGTATCTATTCCGGTACCTGCAACAAAAACATTCGTATTGGTCGCACCGATTGTTTTGGGCAGCTTATCGAGGTTGGGCGACCAAAGATTGACCCCTGACGCGTCGTACCCCTGAATGCCATTACGCAAATCAAACTCGTACGGCAGGTCCGCTTCATCAGAGATCGTGAAGTACAGCTGTTCATTCGAAGAAAAACAGCCGCTATAACCCGCTTTGCGAATATCCCGGCTAATGAAATCCAGCGAAAATCTCGCGGATTCCTGCATTCGGGATTGTCCAATCATGACACTGTAGGTATCCGAGTTCGCGCTAAACAATTGCACAATTCCAACCATAATGACGGACCCTATGACCAGGGAAATCATGAGTTCTACCAGCGACAAACCTTTTTGAAACATTTTTAGCATCAGTCAGTCCTCGTCCTGAGTGAAACCGAAGAGAAACCACCGGAACCCGTATCGATCCATCTCACCACGACACACACCTCACCTAGCTGAACCGCACAGAGCGCGTTGCCTACATCATTCACAATGGCGCCCTCGCCACCCGGCAGCGCACCCCCAATTTGCCAACTACTGCAGATCGGGTGGGTACTACCGTCCGCCGCGGTTGAATTGATCGAACACTGCCAGAGCGCAATGTCGTAGTCTTTCATTTCTGTCGGTGTACAGTTATTCGTAATACAACTGTCGGTGTTACCCGGTGTATCCGTAAATTCAATACCCGCATAAGTTTGAACCGGATTTGCTCTCATCCTGTCAAGAATATCGTTTCCGATCTGGAGTGCATCGGCTCGCAGCAGAGCACTGCGGTTTTGTTGCAGACTTAGCACCTGCATTCCCGCAACACCCAAGATACCCACGGACATAATCACCACCGAGACCAACACCTCGATCAACGAAAACCCTTTTTGTCTACGCTGCAAATTCATATCAACAACTCGGCTGCACGGAAGGCGGCGTATCACCCGCCTCTGCCTCTCGCCAAACCTTCGCTCTTCCAATCAGCGATACTTGAATTCGCCTGCCCAATTGCCCTGCCAGGCAAAGGTCAAGATTCCTTAGTTGGATACTCGTATCGGCCAACGCGCCTCGCGAGTCAAACTGAATGGATTCCCGAGATGACGGCCAATCGCCACCATTGGCGTCATCATCCACGCCCCGAAAAACAGACGTACCTATCAGGGCAGGAAAGCGTCTCACAACCGGGTTGTCGCAATCACCGGGATCCCCAAGAACCACACAATAACCTGCGCCAAATTCATCACCGCTCACCGGCGCTGCAGCCTGCACGCTGACAATATCGCCAACCCGACCGGCCTCTGATCGCGCAAGATTAATGGCGAGCAACATTTCATTCGTCTGCGTTGCCAGGCGATTGCGCTCCAGCATGCCTTGAAAACTCGGCACGGCCAGAGAGAAACCAATGCCAGCGATAACGACGACAATCATCAGCTCAACCAATGTGAAACCATCCGATCTTTTCATATTCTTCCTAACAGGCATTCCAAACAGGTAATGCCAACCCAGAGAATGGGAGGACAAAACGGCCAACTTGCAAATACTATAGAACTGCTGGCGGCCCCTTCGTGCAGGGCCGATAAGCGGAAACAATCCGCCGACAGGTGGTTAATGCCGAGTTGAACAGACGAAAGTCGCTGGGGAAAAGTCACTCGGACGCTATTTGTGATGCAGTGACAAACGATCGCGACGGTGATTTGGCCGCGAGGCAGAGAGACCCTGCTAGAGCACGCGGGTCGTGCCGTCTGCATCTAACTCGTAACATAAGCCACCGCAGGTCCCGCTTACCGGGGTTGCCCGGACGGTATAGGTCGTAGTGGTCGCAGTAGGCACTGTCAGCGTGTACTGTCTCGCGCCCACAACACCATCAGAGGGCGACCAAAGTGTGCATTGGACCGCGCCATTTACGTAGGTGAACCCATTAGAGTAAAACCTGTCCATTGCCAGCGCACAAATTCGGACATCCGCCTGAGCCTGGCCATGATAGGTAGTCTGGATATATCCCTGATAGCTGGGAAAAGCAATCGCCGATATTACGCCAATAATAGCTACAACCACCATCAGTTCGATCAGTGAGAAGCCCTTCATATCTGCTCTGTTCATGTGCTTACCTCCGGCGCCGGGGATTGTTAGCGCTGTATTGAAAACCTGCCGTAAAAAAATGGGGTTCAAGAAATAGGGTTCAAAAACAGGCAACCTCGTCCTGATTCACAGCCAAGTGCTGCCAATGAACCTGCTCGCATTCTTTAATTTCTTAATGATGCGTCGGACACTTCTCGTTGGCAATCAATTCCTGACCCGTAGAATTTCGTTAGATACCTGTTCAACACTAACAATTTCAACATCAAAAACGAGAGCCTTACCCGCTAAAGGGTGATTAAAATCCACCTCAACGGTATCTCCGAAAATTCTAGTCACGACTGCGGCTATTTCACTGCCGTCACCGTCGGCGAAGGAAACAACCAGACCTTCTGTAAACTCCATATCCGAGGCGAATTCACTCTTCCTTCGAATGTGAATATTGTCTTCGTTTGGCTCGCCAAAGCCATGCTCTGGACTAATCTGCAACGCAGCTGATTCGCCTGCGCGCATGCCAAACATGGCTTTCTCAAATCCAGGCAGCATACTCTCGTCACCTACCTCAAAGGTCGCCGTTTTGTCGCCGGTAGAATCGATAAGGTCCCCCGATTCCAGTGCGAGTGAGAATTTTAGGGTGATCCTTGTTCCGGGCCCAATAGGCGTTCCTCGCCCAATGGGTGTTCCGGGTCCAATAGGTTTCCCTGGCCCAATAGGCGTTCCGGGAGCAATAGGAGTATCAGACATTTCTGCTTTCCATGATTTCGCGATGCAGCACCATATCAAGAATCAATAAACCTGCCCCAATGGATATTGCTGTATCAGCCAGATTGAAGGCCGGAAAATAGTGGTTCTCATAGTGGAACACTAAAAAATCGACCACATAGCCCTGTAGAACACGATCAGAGAGATTCCCTAGCGCCCCCCCCAAAATTAATGTCAGTGCCCAGGCAAGGAGCCGCTGATTTCGATAAACCTTTATCATCCAACCGGCAATGAAAATACTCACGCCCGTCGACACCGCAACCAGGAACCAGCGTTGCCAGCCACCTGCATCATCCAGAAAGCTGAACGCCGCTCCCGTGTTATGAAGCACGGTGAGTTTGAAAACGGGCAAAACCTCAAGCGTCTCACAGCGACCCGGCACACAGAGAGGAAAGCGTTCGCTCATCGCCGACTTCGACCACTGATCCGCAACAAACAGCAATCCGACAACGATCCAGTGGTAAGCTATATTCATCTATCTATTGACCATCGAAATAAGTTTTGGCGTCAGAAATGTCCTGAGAAATTGCCCATTTCAGCGCCTCAAGCCCGTCGAACTTCTTTTCATCCCGAATCTTGTGGCGAAATATCACCCTGGCTCTCGAGCCGTAAATATCTCTACTAAAGTCAAACAGGTGTACCTCAAGAATCGGCTTGAGTGTTGCTTCATCCAAAGTGGGCCGAACTCCAACGTTGGCGACACCTTGATATAATTCAGAAGAAAACTGCATCTCAACTGCATAGACGCCACTAATGGGCGCAACGTAGCGGTGAAGCTGGATATTGGCGGTTGGGACACCTAGGGTGCGACCCACCTGACGCCCATATATCACCTTACCTGTGATGGAATAGGGGTAACCTAAAAGAGATTCCGCCAGCTCAAATTCACCCGCGGCCAGAGATTCACGAATTCGCGTGCTCGACACACGCTCATTATCGAAGTCGATCGTGTATAAATCAACCACGTCAAAATGATGTTGAACACCCGCTTCCTGAAGCTGGCTGAAGCCACCGCTTCGATCCATGCCAAACCGAAAATCGTCTCCCACATAAAGCGCAGAGACCTTTAACTCCTCGACAAGAATACGCACGAATTCTGCCGCTGGCATCATCCGTGCGTTCTCATCGAACTTAACGCAAAAAACAGTATCAACGCCGTGCTGTGCCAGCAATTCAACTTTTTCACGAAATCGGGTGAGTCTCGCAGGTGCATGATATTCGTCAAAAAACTCCCTGGGTTGGGGCTCAAAACAAATAAGCATCGTAGACGCACCTGTTTCGTCGGCTCTGTCTCTTGCCGCACGAAGAATCGCCTGATGCCCCTTATGCACGCCATCAAAATTGCCCATGGTCACCACCGCTCCGTGGTGTCTGGGCTTAATGTTGAGCAATCCTCGAATAACTTCCATTAACGTTCCAATTGATGCGGTCTGACGCCCGCGAGGAAAAGTGTCGCAGCATAACTTAACGCACCAGCGAGACAGATCAAGACGATATAAATCAGACGAATAGGGAAAGACATCGCAAACCAGACATCGATGCCACCTAAAAGGAGTTCAAGCATAAGTGCGAGCACACCAACCATGACAAACAATGCCAACAATATTCGAAGACATAATTTCATCAAACCAGCCGATATTCTAAGCGTTCCAGAACGGATCAGCCCCTGCATCAGCAACCCCGCATTAATAAAAGCGGCAATACTCGTGGCGAGAGCAAGACCCACATGGGCAAAATGCCAAACCAACATGAGATTCAGCGCCATATTGGATACGAGAGCTATCACCCCGTACCGAACCGGAGTACGTGTGTCTTGTCTGGCAAAATATCCCGGCGCCAGCACCTTAACCAGCATATGGCCTAACAACCCTGCCCCGTATGCCGCCAGGCTGTAGCCCGCCATCTGCACATCACGCGGGGTCAATGCGCCCTGATAAAACAGACTGGCGATCAATTCATCTGCCAAAAAGACCAATGCGGCAGTCGCTGGCAAACCAAAAACCAACACCAGTCGAATCGCCCAATTGAGCGTGTCTGAGAAGGCATCCGGGTCCTCGGATGCATGCTCCTTCGAAAGACCCGGCAATATCACTGTCGCAATGGCAATACCAAACAAGGCCAGCGGCAATTCCAGCAATCGGTCGGAGTAGTAAAGCCATGACAGACTGCCTGTTTCAAGGAAAGAAGCGATCACGGTGTCCAGCAACAGGTTGATCTGGCCGACAGAAGCGCCAAATATTGCTGGCAGCATCAAAATGCCAATCCGCCGGACGCCTTCGTCCTTAAAATCAATTTGAGGCGCAACCAGCAGATGCTCCCGTGCCAGAAACGGCAATTGAAACGTCAACTGCGCAACACCGGCAATCAATACGCCCCAGGCCAACGCCATCACGGGCTCGCTAAGATGAGGTCCGATGAGCAACGCAGAGCCAATCAGTGAAATGTTGAGCAGCACCGGCGTGACTGACGGTACGGCAAAACGCTGATAGGTATTCAAAACACTCCCAGCAACGGCTGTCAGGGAGATGAGCATCAGATAAGGAAATGTGAGCCTCAGCATGTCCACGGCCAGCGTTAACCGCGTATTGTCTTCCTGATAGACAAATCCGGGCGCAAACACCCCGACCACCACGCCAGCGCCAGCGACACCAAGCAGCGTAAATATGAGAAGGATTAAGCCCAGAGACCCACTGGTCTTGGCAATCAGCGCCCGAACATCGCTACTGCTACGCTTCTCCTTGTATTCCGACAGCACAGGGACAAAAGCCTGCGCGAATGCGCCTTCCGCAAATAGTCTGCGAAAAAAGTTGGGGATCTTGAAGGCAAGGAAAAAAGCATCAGCTCCAGCCGAGGCGCCGAACAGATAAGCGATCACCATATCTCGCGCCAAGCCAAACACACGAGAGATCATGGTCATAGCAGACACGACAATACTGGACCGCAACAATCCGCCGCGCGCCGAGGTGTCCTTCTTATCCATAAACCGCTTCACCCAAAGATGGCCTATCTTCTCACAGCCGCGCCTCAAATTGTTTGACAAAATCACACCGAATCGGCATGATTCGCGCCTCTTTTTTCGACCGGGTACTAACTCAGTGGCAAACACAGCACAAGCCAAAAAACGGGCTCGACAAAACGAAACACGTCGTCGCCACAACACCAGCCAGCGATCGGCCTTTCGAACGGCTCTGAAGAAGACGCTCGCTGGAATTGAATCCGGCGATTACGCAGCGGCATCCGCAGCCTATACAGCGGCGGTTCCTGTCATAGACAGAGCCGTGTCGCACGGCATCATCCAGAAGAACAAGGCAGCACGACATAAGGCTCGCTTGAACACCAAAGTTAAAGCCCTCAAAGCCTAATACCTTCTGCCTGTCTGCTGGTCTTCCAACTGGTCTTCCAACCCAGGCAAACTCCAAGATAGTGCCTGCTTATTCTGAGCAGGCATAGCAACGCTATACATTTCAGACCGATTTTGCTCGGGAATCGCCCTTGTGTGAGGCCAGCGTTTTTCTATAAGACCCGCGCCTTTCTATTAGCTATGCGCAACAGAAAACCGAACACTTGCCGATAAGCTTCCCAGTTGTCGAACCCCGATTCAAAAACTCATCCATTGTGCCTCTGAAATACTACAGGTTTCGCCCGTCCTGCCGATACCTCTACTAACCTTGGAGACCAATCCAGCGGGATAGCATGTATCTTCAATCTCAAAGGGCTTCAGTGTGGATCTGGCAACGTTACTAGGAATGCTTGGCGCGGTTGCGGTAATCACCGCGGCAATTTTCACTGGCGGTGACGCTCACGTTTTTGTCAACATCCCCGCGCTACTGATTGTCCTGGGCGGGACAGTTCTGGTTGTTTTTGTCAAATTCAATGTGAAGCAGTCGCTGGGAGCAGTTTCGGTCGCAACGCGAGCTTTCGTTAATCGCCTACAACCCCCAGAAGAACTGATCGCAGAGCTCATTGAGATGAATGCCCTGGCACGTAGAGAAGGCATGCTGGCACTTGAAAATATCACCGTTGATAACAAGTTTCTGAGTCGCGGCATCAACCTGTTGGTGGATGGCAATACAGCAGCAGAGATTAAATCCATGCTGGAGCGGGACAAACGGCAGACTGAAGACCGACAAAAATGGGGCGCCAAAATATTTCTGGCCCTGGGTGAAGTGGCACCGGCAATGGGCATGATCGGAACATTGATCGGCCTGGTTCAAATGCTCTCTTCCATGGACGACCCCAAGAAAATCGGCCCAGCGATGGCCGTAGCACTGCTGACAACGCTCTATGGCGCCATCTTTGCGAATGTCATCGCCATGCCTATCGCAGACAAACTTAGCTTGAGAAAATCAGAGGAAAGCAAACTCAACAGCATCTGTATCGATGGTGTGACCGCCATTAGCGAGGGACACAATCCACGGGTACTCGAGGCTATTCTGAAAACGTATTTGGCGCCGGCCAAACGCGATCTCGCAGGCAAAGATGCCGCTGATGCTAAACAGTCCGCCTGAGTTGATAAGGGGGTGCCCAACATGGCTGAGAAGGCTAAAAATCGATCATGAGTGACTTAAATGAGTGACTTAGATGAGTGACATGGAAGACGATGACGTAAAAGCCGGACCCGCGGATTGGATCACAACCTTTGCGGACCTTATGTCACTCTTAATGTGCTTCTTCGTCCTACTGCTGTCCTTCTCGGAGATGGACGTCAACAAGTACAAGCAACTCGCGGGATCAATGAAAGAGGCGTTCGGCGTTCAAAACGAGATCAAGGTAAAATCAATTCCCAAGGGCACGAGCATCATCGCCAAAGAATTCAGCCCCGGCAGACCTAACCCAACGCCCGTCAAAACGGTTCAGCAGATCAGCACCAATACACTCGCAAACTCCCTTGATGTCAGAACCGCCGCACCGGGGGAAAATGAGGGCAAGGGTGAGCCAGGGGAAAATAAGGGCCAGGGTGAGCCTCAGGTAGACAAAGAACACGAGAGGCGTTTGCTCGAAATTCTGGCGAGAGAAGTCAACGCAAGCACGGCAAAGATGTTGCGCGAAAAACTGGCTCAACAGATCGCTGAGGGGTACCTAGAAGTCGAATATGACCACAATGCGGTCTCCATTCGGATACAGGAACAAGGCTCATTCCCGTCAGGTTCTGCCGACCTAACCAATGAATTTCTACCGATTATTCCAATTTTACGCGAAGCCTTACGGGAGACCGAAGGCGCGATCGCCGTCGAAGGGCATACTGACAACGTGCCGATCAACACCGTGAAATTCAGATCTAATTGGGAACTTTCGACGGAACGCGCATTATCATTCGCCCATGCACTGATGGCAGGTCAAGGCGTCTCACCAAGCCGATTTATGGTCGTAGGCTATGCCGATGCCCGACCCCGGGCACCTAACGACGACTGGCTCAAACGCGCAGAGAATCGTCGAGTGGAAATACTGATCAAACGTAGTCAGGAACACGCAGCCTACGGTCTTTAAGTTTAGTCGACGCAACCGGCCGAGACTATTGAGCATTCAAGCCCTTGTCGTATTTGAGGTAAGACACTTCCAATCCTCTTGGGATAGGGTTTTCCCGGTATCGGTTAACGTAATCAACGATAGTGAAACCCGCATGCGCGTCTTCCGGAAACTCAAGAAAGTCGTCTTCAAACCAATCAAAGATCGCAGACAACGACACTGTTGTTGTGGTCACGAGGACATTCCTTGGGTCGTTAACAAATTCACGCATAGCCGCGTCAAGTTGTTCATCGAG
>JBLIIB010000134.1:0-10475 GCA_047634795.1 Candidatus Azotimanducaceae bacterium
TTGGCATTGGTTCATCTGATAACAGTTCATCTGATAACAGTTCATCCAAAAACAAGTCTGCAACCAGCTTGCCGGTGTCTATCGAGAGCGTGTGATGGGCAGCGCCACTTTGGGGAATGGCGCGCTGAAACAATCCTTTTGCTTTCGGGCTTCCAATTAAGGTCCCGACCGAAAACCCACCTGCGGATTCGCCAGCGATGGTGACCTGGCTCGGGTCACCGCCGAAACGCTCAATGTTTTTTTGTATCCATTCTAACGCCGCGATTTGATCCAACAGGCCGTTGATACCTGAAGTAGCGAATTCCTCTCCAAAACGAGATAAATCTGTAAACCCCAGAGCGCCAAGACGATAGTTCATGGATACCGTCACGATATCGCCATTTTGAGCAAAGCTGCTGCCGTTGTACCAGGGCATGCCACTTTGCCCCGTCCTATAGGCACCGCCGTGTATCCAGACCAGAACGGGTCGTTTAGTTGAATCAACTCTCGGCGAGCAGATGTTTAACGTGAGGCAGTCTTCATCCCAGTGAACAGGCACGCTATTGGTCATCGTTCCGCTGGGTAATTGAGGCGCTGCGGCACCAAATCGTGTGGCATCTCGAATATCGGCCCAGGACTCGATGGATTGTGGCCGCTTAAAACGCTTTTCACCAACGGGCGGCGCTGCGTAAGGAATACCAAAAAACTGCAATACACCGTTTTTTCCCCTGCCCATCACCATACCGGATTCGGTGGTGACCACTGGGGACTGAACTTCTGCTCTCGACATTTTTCAGTACTCAATTACGTGCATTAATCAAAATCATCGGTACAATTCTCTTTTCCGGTTGCGCCCAAAGGGGCCAACAACACGGTTTTCCGCAGAGCCTAAGTTAAGCCTAAAAGGTGCAACAATTGCGCAGTGGGATAAACCAGATCAAAGCGTTAGCCTAGGCGATCAGTCGCAGTTCTTGGGATCTATACCGACTCGCAAGAGATTGTATGTGCTATAACCCGATGAAACAAACACACAGAATACTAAGCCAGTGAGCACGGGCAGCAGTCCATCCATGACATTACCATCATTCAGCTTTACCCAACTTGAACAAGAATCTGCGCTTTCGTCGTTGGCTGAAGCTTGCCAATCGTGGGGATTTTTCAGGCTTACCGACCACGGAATTCCGAGCGCAATCGAAAGCCACATGTTGCAGTGTGCAGGTTCATTCTTTTCGTCCCCACGAGCGCAAAAAGTGAGCTATCGGCGATCAGAGGAGAACCCATGGGGTTACTTTGATCAGGAACTCACCAAGAACCGCGCTGACTGGAAAGAGATATTCGATTTGGGACATGACCAGTCTCACCAGCACTACCGGAGTAAAACACCCTGGCCGGCGTATCCCGAGGGTTTTCAGCCCGCCATGCTGGACTGGTATGACCAATGCGAGAATCTGGGTCTATTTTTACTGGAACGCATCATTCTTTCGCTTGAGTCCGAAAATGGCGTCAATTACGCTGCACAGGTGCGGGCTTGTTTCGAGCCGCAAAACAGTAGCTTCCTTAGACTTAACCACTATCCAGTATGCGACACACCCGCTCCAGCCATAGAGGACTACCCGGAAGTCGGACACCTCGGCATTCATCATCATACTGATGCCGGCGCTTTGACCGTTCTGCTGCAAGACAACGTATCGGGTCTACAGATACGCAAAGATGATCAATGGCACACCGTGGTGCCAGAGCCGGGAAGTCTTATCATCAACGTGGGGGATCTGGTCCAGGTCTGGTCTAACGATCGGTATCAGGCACCGGTACATCGCGTACTGGCAAACGCTGACGATGAGCGGTTCAGCGCTGCGTTTTTCCTGAATCCTGGCTTTGATACCGAGTGTCGCCCTTTGGTGAATCAAGCAGCGAGATACACGCCGGTCAACTGGGGGAAATTCAGAGCGGCACGGGCATCCGGCGACTATGCCAATCAGGGCACAGAATCCCAAATTACCGATTACCGATTACCGCGGCTAGGGTCTGCTGTTAAAGCATATTCCGGAGGGTAAGTTCTCGCGGAAACGGTTCAAGATAGGTCTGCCCGTTGATGTAATCGTTTGGGTATTTCTTCTTACAATAGTGAATCGACGTAATCGGCATAATCACGGGCGCCAAACCTTCGCGATGCGCTTCTACTTCTATTCGCCCAAGCCATTCGTTTTGTCGTCCGCCTCCATCGCGTCCTTGAAAACCCCATGATATGCATGAACACATTTACGTGCTTTTTAGGCGTCGTAAGTTTTTTCATTCCCTGCATCAGCAAAGCGATGTATTGATCCCCGTAAACTTCTACGTTGGCCTTGCTGGCGTTCGCTACGATTCGACCAAGCTCTCGATAAATTGGTTCATCGTCCGCGCGCATCGAATATTTCTGGGCCGTGTGAAACACGACAAGACCTCGACTGGTAATGCCATCGGTGACAAATCCCCGCCACCTTGTGTATAAAAACACGCGCTCAAGACAGTTTTCACGAAGCCGGGCATCCATCAATTTCCCCTCTTCTTATGCCGGAAAATTCGAATACGCGTTCATGACGAAATCGGCGTAGATGCCAACGCCGATTCGACTAGGCGGAAGACCTTTGCCGTTATAAATTTTCACGCGAGCCAAACAACAAATCGGCGAATCTTTTTTCAATACGTATCCACAAACTCCGGAAAGCCCAGACAAAATCTTCTGAGCATATTCAGCGAGCGGTCTCTGGTATTTTAACGTTCAATCAGCATTGCTAACGGCTTCTACCCGGCCGTCGCATCCATCAACCAACCTGATCATGGCTCTTGGGATACCAAGGCCAACTCCTGGGCAAAACGGTACGCAGTCAAAATAGTCCGGCAACACATCGGACAGATAGCGATTATTTTTGTGCCCGCCATCAAATCGAACGTCATGTCCAATTAGGCAAATCGATAGAGCGACTTTGGGCTTACTCCGCGGAGTCATCCCAAATTGGTAGAGCTATTCCGTCAAGATTGTCCGGCATGGTTAACCCGAGACGAGCACCCAGGGTCGGGGCAATATCTATGCTGTGGCGCTCACTGGTCGAAACACCTCGCATCACGCCCTTGCCGAAGAAAACCAATGGCACTCTTCTGTCATAGAGGTACGGCGAGCCGTGTGACGTACCCTGTGGTCTAAAAGCAAGGCAGGTCTCCTCAAACTGAGGTACCAGGTGTGCAGATTTCCCCGCGACAAAAGAATTTCGATAAAGGCGCGCGAAGGGGTCATCGCTACTTATGAGTTCCTGATTGGTCCACGCGGCAGCGATTTCGGCCTTTCCTTCATAATACTCTTCTAGATAGCTGACGACCTCATCCACGGTCACGCCAAGCTCTTCTGCGTACCGCGCGTTCACAGTAATACCCGCAGAAGAAATCCCAATCAGATCCGACGGCTTGCCAAGGGGAAACGTAAATTCCCAGTAGAGGTGCCAATAAAGCTTCATGCCCTCTCGCTCAAGATCTATTCGACCGCCTTCAGTGGCACACTGCATCTCTCCAGTTTCTACGAGCCATTCTGGCAAGGGCATAACGCCATGGTCAGCACTCATAGCCAACACGTAATCACCACCGGTCGCTTCGTCCAGCGCATCTAACAAAAGCCCAACCTCGATATCTAAAATAGCAATCGCATCCTCGGACTCAGCACTAAAAGGGCCGTACATGTGACCCACCACATCGGTTGCCGAAAAAGAAACTGCCAACATGTCGGTTACCCCGCGCTGACCTAGCTGCTCCTCCTCAATCACCTTTTTTGCTAGCGCACCCGTCGCGATATCAATATAAGGTGAAAAATAAATCTGCTTCGCTCGCTCCGATGGCTCGCCCACATTCAGTGGGTGCGAAGACTTTCTTTGATACATTTCCGATTCACCAACATAGTCATCGACACGCTTAGAACCCTCTCCATGTTCCCAACTATCGGGGAAAGACCCGCCGAACCCTGTAGTGAAAAAGTCGCCGTTGTTGAACTCAGCAACAATATTTGGTAATTCACCGTAATACATCGATGTGGTGAATCCCAGGGCGTCTGTGTGGTACCAATAAACACCGTCTGCATTCTTCCCTGCCAGGGTGATCGCTGCACGGTCCTTACCCGAGACAGAAAAAACTTTTGAATCCGGAGATTTGTTTTTTAGCCAGGTCCCGATCGTGGTTGCTTTTAGTGCGTTAGGCGAGCGAATGAGTGGCGCGTTGTAGACTTGAAACGCACTGTCTTCATCATCGACACAGTAACGGTCCTGCATCGTCTGGTGATCCACATAACTATTGCCAGGGATCCCCGCTTTGTTTGGATTCACACCGGTGGACATCACAACATGACCGGGACAGGTATTAGTGAGCCCATGGTCGAGTGTGGCCTCTGAGAAAACATGCCCCTCACGCATCAGCCGACCTAACCCTCCTGGCATGGAGGCATTTAATCGGTCTGGTCGCATCTGATCGATGGCCATGATTACGATCAGCTTAGGGGATTCTGCCGCAGCAAGAGGGCAAAACAAGACCAGCAACACGATGCCGACGGTTCGTATGAAAAGAGTCATATGGTCTCCAGAAATTTCAATACCCAGACGGGGGATTCAAGCGCCGCTAAAATGCATCATGCAAGAAGCGTCTATGCCAATCAACACCAAGCGAAGAGAACGAGCAACAACCCGGCGGCGTTGTAGGCCGCCGAAGAGCAGGAATTTAAAACCATTGTGTGAAGGATGGATATGCGGGACTGTTAAGAACCGCATAGGTCCAATGATCCATGTGAGCGATTAATATGCTTTTAACGAGCTTATATGTGCTTTTAATCAGCTCTCAATTAGGTAGGGGAACCTCAGCTAATAGCACGCGATCAATACTCATAATCACAATTGGGTCAACGGGCACATCATCGAAACTAGCGATCGACTGCGTCTCTGCCACCTCGATAAGATCAACTACATCCATACCTGAGACGACTTTACCGAACACCGCATAGCCGAAGCTCTTGCACTTCATTGGTTTACGCACGCCGCGCGCCTTTGCCTTGGCAACTGCCGCTTCATCTTCGCGCGTACAACTCTTTTTAGAATGGTGATTAAGCGAGCGGTTGCTGGCTACATTGATAAAAAAATTACGCCGGGCCGAATCAATTTCATTCTGCCTTGCCATCGCAATCGTACCCCGAACATTCTTCAGGCCATTTGTGGCTTCGTTGATCACAGGATCATATTCACGCGCTTCGGCTAGACCTTGATAGTATCCGCCGCCCTGAATCATGAAGTCTGGAATCACCCGATGAAAGATCGTGTTATCGAATCCGTCTCTGTCGACATAATCCAGAAAATTCGAAACGGTTGCAGGTGCGTCTTCTTCATTAAGCTGAACGTAGATGTCACCAAGGTTGGTCTTAATCACTACGTGAGGCATTAGTTCTATCTGGTGTTCCCGTTCCGTCTCTTCAGCCTGAAGAACGACAGATACCAGCAGAATAAATGCCGCGAACGTAAGCCTGGTCATAGGTACTGGTTTTCCGCCCAGAGTGTGAATTCACCGGCATCAAAAAATTTACCGTGCTCATCACATTCTTCATATTGCAACTGACTTTCCGAAATATCGAAGTAACAACGCATTAATTTGTTACATCTCGGGCATTTGACCGAGTCTATTGAATCCATCTTTTCGCCGACGTCGGGATCGCCCGTATCAACAAATTCAGCGATCCATTGCTTAGACATCGCTTCTGCTTCTCCGCGATCAAACCAGATCCCATTGCAAGCAACACAGCGGTCTATTTCTACTTCATCACATTTAATGAGTTCCATCGTTTCATTACATTTTGGGCATTGCATCAATTAGCTCCGTTGCGATGGTGGTGACTAAACTATTCTAGGGATGCTTTGATTAATGTCTATGACTCAGAGCTTCTCTAGTCCACATAGTTGGCTGCCGGTCTGAATCCATTAATCTCTTGATCAACCATCTGAGTGAAGGCAACCGCCGTTAAGTCGCGCATTTCGCCCGAAACGACCTGAACACCTATGGGCAAGCCTCCATCATCTGGTCCCGTGGGGAAAACGGTGGACGGGAGATAGGATACACCGGTCAATCCCGCCCAGAACACCTGCTGCATGTAGGGCCGCTGTTCATTATTCACAGACACCAAACGTTCAGACAGTTTTGGATTGTGGTCATGGGTAAACGCTGCCGTTGAGCACATAGGTGTTAACAGCACATCATATTCCTTAAAGAATTCATGCCATGCCCAGCGGAGGTGGGTTCGCGCTTCATTGACCGCAAACCAGTCGCGGTGAAACTGCGTACTCGCTCGGGTTAAACGAGCAACTTCTGACTGGTCATCATCGGCAAGCGACTGCCGCTTAGTTTGCATCGACTCAAAGGCCTGAACGGGTTGGCGAGCAGACATAGCGGCATGTAATAGTTTCTCGTAAACATCGTGAGTGTGCATGGATGTAAAGTTGGGTCGCGCATCAAAATCAACCTGCGCGCCGGCCTGCTTGGCCACCTCTGCGACCTTCATCACTCGCTTGACGACAGACTGGTCAACCGGAGCTAAATCGTCATCAGACCATACGGCAATGCGATAATCTTTGAGTGATTTCTTGGCTGGCTGAGGTAATTCAAGCGTCCAGCCCGGCATCTGTAAATCATCTGCCCCACCGACGATATCCAGCACCAGGGACAAGTCACGTGCACTTCGTGCAATCGGCCCAATAACCGAGATGTCACTGGGTGACAAAATACCGGGCATGCCGTGGCCACGCAGTGGGAGGATGTTCCAGGTTGGTTTTAGTCCGAAGACACCACAGTAGTGCGCGGGGTTGCGTATCGAGCCACCAATATCACTTCCCATTTCCAATCCGGAAAACCCTGCTGCCATTGCGGCAGCAGAACCACCGCTTGAGCCACCGGGACCCCGCGATAAATCATGCGGGTTATTGGTCGTTCCGTAGATTTCATTAAAGCTCTGAAGGTCTGCAAGATGAATCGGGACATTGGTTTTACCAAAAATCACGGCGCCTGCACTTTGCAAACGCTGACAAGCCACCGCATCAGAACTCGCAATATTGTTTTTTAATACCGGGTTACCCAAGGTCGTTGGGAGGCCTTCGATGTCAAAAGATTCTTTCACCGTCATCGGAACGCCATGGAGAGGGCCCCAACTAACACCTTTGGCTAGGTCAGCATCCGCTGCCGCTGCGCGCGATCGCGCTTTATCATATTGGTAACAAACAACCGCGTTGATCTCAGGGTTGTATCGCTCGACCCTTGCGATGTAGTGCTCCAACAATTCCACCGCGCTGATTTCGCGTTGGGCAATTTTTTGCGCCAGTGCGGTTGCATCAGAAAACGCCAGTTCGTCCACGTGCTACTCCTTTACTCAACGATTCAAATTTCTCAGATATATTGTTCTTGGTTCCATTACTCTTAACAACATTGTTCTTAAAGACAGTGCTCTTAAAAACATTGCTTCGACAATAGTGTTCTTGACGCCATTGTCCTTGACAAGAATGTTCCTGGTTAGGATTTTTACCCCAACCCGCCGGTTTCGATCTATTATTCCATCAGGGTTTGCAACAAGACACCAAACATCCACAGCAAGCCGCCCAGGATCACCACAAAAGTGATACTCCGTGCGATACGCAGATCAAACCAATAACAAATACTATGCAACACTCTTCCGCCCAGAAACGTCATAGCAGCATAACCGCTCAAAATTGGGTCAGACTCCGTAAGAATCAGTAGTACCAAGAGCAGCACATAAAGCGCGATACTCTCGTTGGTATTCGCGAGCGCTCGATTAGCGCGGAATAGGAAACTGGCATGGTTTTGCGGCACTGCCGTGCCCGGGATGTGTTTGGAGACCAGCCCCGCAACATCTGCGGTCAACAATTGAACCAACATCAAGCCAACCAAGCCCGCACTGCCAATCAACAACGTATTGTAATGAACCACTATCTCATTCATATCACCTCCTTTTTGGTGAAATTCAGGTGAAAAATGATCTTGGTTGGCGCATTCCGCAGAGCATAGCATGCGCAGATTTTTCATCCCGGAAGCCCCGTGGACACCAGCGTAATCATCAGTGCCGCCATGATCCTCTTTCTGTTCATGGATCCCTTGGGAAACATTCCGCTGCTCCTATTAGTATTAAAGAATGTAGAACCCAGGCGAGGGATCAAGGTCACCTTTCAAGAATTGATTATCGCGCAGGTCGCCCCGTTGATTTATCTCTTTTTCGGACGCTACATCCTTGGCGTGCCTGCGCTCAGCAATGAATCGATTGCGATCTTGGGCGGAATCATTGTGTTTCTCATCGCGATCCGACGGATATTCCAAACAACTCACGGCATTTCTGGCGAAACTGAAGATTAGGAACCCTTGATTGTTTCCCTGGCAATCCCCGTTGTCGCTGGCCCTTCTATCATGACCGTGTTGATGCTGATGGCGACAACGAATCCGTCAGATACTTCTTCGCGCGCATCACCGTTGCATGGGTCTTGTTAGCAATATTGCTATTCAGCGCAAGCCTTTGAACATAGCCCTTGGGCCATGAGGTCTTAATGCAGTCGAAAGAGTCATGGGATGTTGCTGGGAATGTTGCTGGTCATTTTGGCCGTACAAATGATGCTGAACGCTTGGCAGTCTCCGAGCTGATCCATTGCGGCTCGACGTGCCAAAAGGCATGATGCACTCCACTCGAAGATCACTAATGATCAATTTTCATTTGAACACTTTTAACCATTACGGAGCTCTACATGGATTCACTCGACCAGCAAAAAGTTGTTGTTATCGGCGGAACATCTGGCATTGGATTGGCAACGGCCGTCGCTGCTCGTAAAGCCGGCGCAACCGTCTGGGCAGTGAGTCGCAGCGAAGACAAAATCACACAATGCCGCGCAGACTATCCTGAGATTAACTTTGATCAACTCGACACTCACGATGTTGAAGGTTTGAACAATTTGTTCAGCAGCATTGGCGAGATCGATCATATAGTCGCTGCCGCCACTGGGGCCAATCGCACCATGGCCCCTTTCATGGAGCAAACCGACGAGCAATTTCGCGAAGCCTTTAACAAGTTTTGGGGATACACCCATGTGGCACGCCAGGGTCTTCCCTATTTGAAAGAGGCGGGCTCACTCACGCTCGTCAGCGGAACACCGGCTCGAAAGTGCAATCCAGGCATGAGCTCGGTTTCCTGCACGGGCAACGCAGTTGAAGGTTTCGTACGCGCGATAGCGCCTGAAATTGCACCGAAGCGGGTCAACGTCGTCGCACCGGGCCTAATCGAAACCGGTATGTTTGATCACTTTGGTGACAATAAACCTGCCGCGATGGAAAACATGGGTAAAAACATTCCGCTCGGTCGGGTTGGAAGACCTGAAGAAGTGGCTGCTGCCATTCTCCTGCTGATTCAAAACCCTTATATGACAGGCACCACGATTGATGTCGACGGCGGGGTGTTGTTGCCTTAGCGGCACAAAATACGAGATAAGCGATACTGGCTGGAGGGGAACCTCCGGCCATCAGATCAAAGTGATGCCGTTCGTTTGATCACAATTGCGACAAAACATGCGAAGGCGGGAAGCAGGAAATTCGCTCGCTAGAGCGCTTCCCAGTTTTTCTTGATCAGGCTGAAGCAAGCCCTGATGGGCGCAATCTGAAGACCACACCGGTTAGACCGATCAACAACAACCAAAGTGCTGCAGGCGCTGGGACTGGCACCGTTACCAACGTCGCCGCCGTGGTAAAGCTGAACTTGGAGCCCGTTGTTTGTCGTTCCGCATGGAAGATATCCAGTGAATAGGTTTCGCCAATAGTCAGGCCCAAGCTATCAATATCTGCACTTACCGACTCGGATCCGTGGATACCACCGAGATCAATCACCAGTTCGTCATTCACAAAGACCCATACGTCATCATCTCCCGAGAAGGTAAAATCTGCGCCGGCACCAAAACCTGTATACGTAAACTCAGTGTTGATTTCAGTGGTGAAATGGTAATTCACGCCGTAACCCCATTCCCAAACCCGAATCCATTAATGGGGAAGTACGAACCTGAAGAATAGGTAAACACGCCAGAACCCGGAGATGTTTCCGTAGCAGTCAGTGAACTGGTAAGGGTATAATTCGCGCCAGGTGTGTCGTTGTACCACTCATCAAAGTTGGCTTCGGTGGACATGGTCCCGCCGCCTAAATAGACGGGCTTACCGTCTACGCCAAGCGTCGTACCAACCAAACCCGTCGTAAACCCCATACCGCCAACTGCGCTCTCGAAATCGTCGTGGACCTTACTGAAGTCCCGGATGATGGTGTCCAATGTGATTGTGCCTGCATTCACAGCCGCAGAGCCCAACATCAGACAAACTGCCAGTGCCGTCGACTTTCTATTCAATAATCCAAAATCCTTCAAGATAGGTCTCCCACATTGTCAGTTATGGCCTATGAAAAAGCATAAATC
>JBLIIB010000135.1:0-10454 GCA_047634795.1 Candidatus Azotimanducaceae bacterium
AGAAGATCTACCCGGAGAGTTTGCGGCATTTGGTATCAACGGAGGCAGACCTACCGGGATCAAAGCTCTGTTTATGAGTCACCCGCCTCTGGAAGAACGCATTGCCGCGCTGGAGCGAAGCTAACCGTTCGCCGTACCCAAGGCCCAAAGTTGGCTATCGGTTCAATGTGATGCGTTGAATTGGTCTGGTATCGTCCTATACATCGTCTCGCCTATGCATTGTCCAACCAGCACATTGTCTCGCCAAGTGACCTGATTTAAATTCAGCCGAAAAAAGCTGTAAGTGCATTTACGCGACGCAGGCTCGTCTTTCAGTGGGCTTTTAGATAGCCTTCAAAAAATGCCGTGAACCGGCACTTCGTTGACAGCGTCTTAAGAATCTTTCAGATCTTGAATCTTTGGTCTTCGACGTCGCCGAATCTTGGCGGGAACCATCGAACGCATGGATTCAAGCTTCCCATAGCAGAGTAACTTATCTCCGGCCTCGAGGAGTCTGCTATATTTTGGATTAGGAATGATCTTTGCGCCTCGATAGAGCGTCAGTACATTAATATCCTGCTCGGAAAGCTTGGTATCAGTGATAGATATCCCCACAAATCCTGAGCCTTCGGGTATGTAAATTTCGCTTACGCCATATCCCTTGCTCACGGTAAGTCGTTGACGTACGTCAAGCTCTGGGAAATCTACCTGAGCGGCGATATAGTCAACAACCGCCCCTGCGATATCGAGCTTGGTGGCAGTTTCGATCCCCTCGAGTCCTGGCGATGAGTTAACTTCCATCACCTGCGGTCCATCTTTGCCTTCCAGCATATCAACACCGGCAACCTGCAATCCCAGAATTTGGGCACATCTCACTGCAGTTTCCGCGTAGGCGGGATCGAGATCGACGGCTTCCGCAACACCACCGCGGTGAACATTGCTTCTGAATTCCTGTCCCTGGGCAACTCGACGAATTGCTGCGACGACCTGATCACCAACAACAAAGGCTCGGATATCCTTGCCCTTACTTTCCGCGACGAATTTTTGGATCAACACGTTTTGCTTTTGGCTTTGTAACAATTCGACTATCGATTCGGCTTGTTTAACCGTATCTGCCAGCAATACACCAATACCCTGCGTTCCCTCAATCAACTTTATGACAACCGGTGCACCACCCACACGCTCTATCGCTGGCAGCACGTCCTTCTTGTCTCGGACAAAAGATGTTCTGGGAATACCTATGTTATGTCTGCTTAAGATTTGCAGGCTGCGCAGTTTATCGCGGGAATTGAGGATTCCGTGTGCGGTGTTCGCGCAGAAAACATCCATTTCCTGAAATTGTCGAACCACTGCGGTGCCGTAATAAGTAATAGAAGCGCCAATTCTAGGGAGCACTGCATCATAGTGACTCAGCGCTTTTTGGCGGAAGTAGAGATCGGGTGTGCCACGCTCAAGGTCAATAGCAAATTTCAATGTGTCCAGAACCTTAACGTCATGGCCTCTGGCGAGCGCCGCTTCTTTGAGACGGTTAGTGCTATACGCTTTCGTACTTCGTGACAGGATAGCGAGCTTCATTGGAATGTATCTTCAAATTCGGAGAAGCTCTTATCCTAGCTCAATTGATAGGCCGTCTATAGAAAATCCTAGTAACTGTTTCTAGTAACTGTAGTGTTTTCTTGGTTTAA
This sequence comes from Candidatus Azotimanducaceae bacterium, assembly GCA_047634795.1. Classification (GTDB taxonomy): domain Bacteria; phylum Pseudomonadota; class Gammaproteobacteria; order Pseudomonadales; family Azotimanducaceae; genus UBA9659. Next base: position 1,665 of record JBLIIB010000135.1, read on the forward strand.
GTCGACCATGTAAGTAGGACTCATTGACGTCAACCACCATGCTGTTGTCCTGCATAGCCCTGCGACCTAAAAGCATGGGAAACAACATATCGTCTCGATTGGTCAGCGTGAATTCTGCAGTGAAACTCATTTGATCAAGAATCACCGTACTGTGTATCACAAACCGTTCCTCGGAATGACCGCCCGAATCTCGCACGACCTTCCGCCCCGACACACGTGCTACGCATTGCAAGACAATCGACTTTTTCCTCCGGATCGGATGAACTAAAAAGCGAACGTATTCATTACCCTCCTTTTCAAACGTTTCCAGTTCAAACGAATGCAATGCAGAAGTTTTTGCTCCTGTGTCTATCTTCGCTTTTAACGCTGGGATACCAAGATCTGGCAGCGCCACCCATTCACGCCAACCCACCCGCTTTTCCATATTGGTACATCCTTACTTTGTTTGAAATGCTTCTTTTAGGTTCGCTTAGAACAACAGGGTACTGTTCTAACGAACCCGGTTTCCTGAACAATCAATGCCCGCGATAGTATCAGCGGCAACGACGTTCATGGCAATAGAATCGTCAACTACTGCAATACGGCAAAACAATATGAAGGGGAAGTCCTGGCCAGCGCAGGCCCTATTTGAAAAAGTTGGAAATGGACAGACGAACCGCGCTACAGACGCACAAAAATGAGGCATTTACACGCTTAGTTCACCCTTCTTTTCTTCGACCTCATAGATCACCGCTATCATCCGGTCCTGATACTCAGTCGCGATAACCCGCAGACTTCGGAGCAATTCTTTCGGGAAAATAGACGCAGTAGCCTGACCGCGATTGGGCCATATCCGCAACTTTAATCGAAGGTATTCTTTATCGCTCTGCGTTTTTTACTTAGCGACCACGGCAGGTCGGTCCACAAAGATACCTCTGAACGACTCGTTAAAACCAACCATATGTTTCTCGACGGTGGCGGCTATCTCGCTCTGCGTTTCTTCATGTCAGATCAGCGTAACGTCGACAATGTACCGAAGTAACCCTTCCGATAATTTAGAACACTGGCTATTGATCTGTTTGGAATGTAGACGGTTGCACCAAGCGAATTCTCAATCACAACAAATCCCATCGTGATGCCCTTCATACGACCTGTTTGCCCGCCGATCTCAACGAGATCATCAATATCCAACAAATCTCTCGATATGATGGTTAACCCATCACAACATCCTGAACAATCCCTATTGCACCAAACCCAACGGCAAGGGCAATCACCGATGCGCTCGCAAGGTAAGCGATACGCCAAGTTCGCGGAGAATCAGTGCGAACGCAAAAAGGTACAGCGCAAAGACGACCGCACTTATAACACAACGATACAAAGGAGAGCGTTTTCTGATGCCGTAGGTAACTGGTTGAAACGGCTGCATGAGTCATCTTTCTAATCACGACGAAGAGCACATGGATTAGCACTGCAAACAAAAGAATTGCGCCCATTGTGACGAGCAAATTACCGCCGTCCAAGGCTCTCTCAATCATGTCAAGCAGGTTCATTTGAGCAGTCCACTAGAAGCGTTGGCGAGGCGCGAGTCCAGCACATTGACTATTACTCAAGGACAAATCTCTAGAAGGGCACGTGTCGTCAAACGTTTCCGCCATTAAGCATAGCGACATCGCTAAACCGCTCGATTCAATTCGACTAGGCTTAGTCCGGTAAACTCAGCACCCTTTTCGCGATGATATTAGCCTGTACTTCGTTGGTGCCGCCGTAAATCGTCACCGCTTTGCTGGCAAGCCATGATCTCGCGGCACCGATTTCATTTTTGGAGAACACGTCGCCCTCCCAACCTAGACCCTGCGTACCCATTAATCTGACGATCAGTTCCTGCCGGTCCTGCGCCAGAGACGCACCGAAGAGCTTAAACACAGAAGTGGTATCACCCGGTGTTTTACCACTTTCCATCTCTTCTGATGCTCGCCGCTGGGTCAGTTGAAACGACGCATTGCGCATCTTCCAATCTATTACGTCCTGGCGGAGCGACACACTGAGCGAGGGATCACTGACGTATTCCTTCAAAACGTCGTCCACGTCCAGATCGATGGTGACACCAACTGGCTTAGGTTTAACCGCGCTCGGCGATAACCCCCCCTGCCCTGATCGCTCGTGCTGAAGCAATCGTTTGCCGATCGTCCAACCCTCATTGAGCTTGCCTATCAGGTCTCGCCTTTCCGCAATCGCATTATCGAGAAAAGTTTCACAAAAGGGCGAACTTCCAGAGATCAATTCGATCGGTTTGACCGTAATGCCTTCTTGATCCATTGGCAGGAGAAAGAAACTAATGCCATTATGTTTGGGCACATCAAAATCTGTTCGAACCAGACAAAACATCCAGTCCGCATACTGAGCACCAGAGGTCCATGTCTTCTGTCCATCAATGACAAAATAGTCCCCCTTGTCTTGCGCGCGGCAACGCAAAGCTGCCAGATCAGACCCGGCACCGGGTTCGCTATAGCCCTGGCACCAGGCGGCTCCGCCCTTCGCAATCAGGGTAAGGTGCCGTTGCTTTTGATCCTCTGTGCCGTATTCGAGCAGGGTTGGCCCTAACATACGGGTTCCCATGTTAATCAGGGGCGCACGCGCCCCAAGATTTTTCATCTCGTCAAATAGAACACGTGTCTGCTCAACACTCAGTCCACCCCCGCCGTATTCCGTTGGCCAGGCAGGTACGGTCCAGCCGCGTTCTGCCATGGTTTCCATCCAACGTTGAACATCGGCAGAGAAGGTGACTTTGGTACTCCCTGAATGAACTACACCCGGACCTTTTACGCCTTCGGGACAATTTTCTTCAAGCCATGCGCGCGTTTCGCCGCGAAACTCCTGTAGTTCAATCGGCTGGTCAATCGGTAGGTCACTCATCGGCAATCCCTTCTATATTTTTGTTGCGCAAATGATTGTGCAAGTAAGAGCCAACATCATGACACGTTTCTTTTGATATCCCGAAAAGGGCCCGTATCCATCCGCTGTTCTTTAGGCATGCCCAGCACACGTTCTGCAATAATGTTGCGTTGTATCTCATCCGTGCCTCCAGCAATAGATATCGCCGGAACCGAAATCAGGGTTTCAGCAATCATGCCCTCTTCAGCGGAACCGGGACCGCTCAACATGGCTGCCGCGCCCTGGATCATCGTATGAACTTCGGCTGATTTCCTCGCCACGACGCTCGCGCCCAATTTCCCTATGGAGCCTGCCGGGATAATTTCATTGGAACCCGCTTTACTTTGGCTTGCGGCACTCGCCGCCGTCAGACGCGCAGCATCTGAAAGACAAAGGAGCTTGGCGATCTCCTGCCTGATGACCGGATCAAGAATAGCCCCCGTTGCTTGCGCCTGTTTTACGATAAGATCGACTCGTCCTTCACGCTGCGGGTACCAGGTGTAAGGTTCGTTCGCAATTTCAAGCTCCGACGCATACTCATCATAAATTCGACCCTGCCGGTTTGAATCTTTCGATTCATTTCGACCTCGCGCAAAACCCTGACGTTCGATGGACAGTGTTGTCGTCGCTATCGCCCACCCGTTGCCCTCACCGCCCATCAAATCTTCTGCCGGGATCACCGCATCGGTCATAAACACTTCGTTGAACGACGCATGTCCATTCATCTGTCTTAGTGGCCGAACTTCGATACCGGGCTGTCTCATATTAATAAGGAAGTAGCTCAGTCCCTGATGTTTAGGTAAATCCCAATCGGTCCGAGCAACCAGAATGCCCCAATCCGCATGGTGGGCGCTGGTATTCCAAACCTTCTGACCATTGAGCACCCAATGTCCGTCAATAAACTCTGCCTTTGTGCTCGCGCCGGCTAAATCTGATCCACTGCCGGGCTCACTGAACAGCTGACACCAGGCATGTTCCCCGCTGAGGATTGGCGGCAAGAAACGGCGCTTTTGATCCTCAGACCCGTGAACCAAAATTGTTTCGGCGGCTAACTTCCTGGGCCCAGTCTGCGCTGCTCCCACCGCGCCTTTTTGTTCAAACACTTCGTGGACAACAGCCATTTGCTTGGCATTGAAATCCCGCCCGAAGGAATCGACAGGCCAATTGGGCGCAGCCCAACGGTCCTCTAGTAACCTCTGACGCCACGTGAGTAAAGGCAGATCAACAGACCAGTGTTTATCCAACCAAGCACTCAATTCCTGTCTAATTTGATCTGGACTCATGCTGATGCCCCCCCTGCTAATACGTGACGCTCTAAGCTCACCATCATTCTTTCCCGATGCATTTGCGCCGATCCCATCATGACCTCAGCGCTTTTGGCTCGCTTGAACCAGAGATGCGTGTCTTCTTCCCAGGTAAAACCAATACCGCCCCGTAACTGCACGGCCGCTCTGGCTGCTTCCATATAAGTATCACTTGCCATCGCTTTTGCTGAACTCGCTGAATAATTATCAGTTTGATTCGCCTGAACGAATGCGGCGTGGTGAACCGCAGACTTGGTAAATTCCAAAGTCATCAACAGATCTGCACAACGATGCTTAAGTGCCTGAAAAGACCCGATCGGACGGCCAAACTGAACCCGTACTTTGGTGTAATCGAGCGTCGTATCAAAAAGGTATTGGGCGCCTCCAATCATTTCATGACTGAGCGCAACACTGATCGCGTTCCAAATCTGATCAACGTTCTCTGGCGCTAACTGCCCAATCGACTCCACCGGCGTTGATGAAAAACTAACACTGGCGATTTTTCTCGTCGCATCCAAAGATTCATGGGCTTCAATCACAACGCCCGCAGCGGCTGGTGAAGTGGCAAACAATCCAAGACCGTCTCCTACTGATGCAACGATTACAAACAGGCTCGCGTTGACGGCATCAACGACTATTCGGGCAGTGCCATTGAGGTTGCCACTAGCATCAACGGTTAACGCATGCCCCAGCTTTTCCGGAGCATCCAGACTGTCCAATACCAAGGTGCCAATCACCGCACCGGAGGCAATATCGGGTAACAAGCGCTGTTTGGCACTTTCTGTACCACCGTATATAAGCGCGGACCCTGCCATGACCGACGAGGCAAAGAAGGGGCCACAATACAAATGCCTCCCCATCTCTTCTGCAACAATACCCAGTTCAACCGGCCCGAAACCAAATCCACCGTAAGCTTCTGGAATATGGGTACCCGCCAGCCCCACTTCCTCACTCAACTGTTTCCAGACACCCTCATCAAAACCCTGCTCTGTTTCCATCAGGCGCCTGACGTCTACCGTCGTGGACTTAGCCTGCAGAAATTTTGCAACCACCTCTCTAAAGTGTTGCTGATCTTCGGTGAATTTAGTTTGCATAGTATGTTTCCTCTTCTAATTTCGCGTCGGTCATTGTGCGCGACTTTTATATTCTCAGCTTTTCTATTCGCAGTAAGAGCGCCGCTAGACAGAAAAACCTTCTTCGATCAGTGGCATCCGCCGAACACGCTCACCGGTTGCTGCAAAAATGGCATTGGCCACCGCGGGAGCCAGCGGAGGTAATCCCGGTTCGCCCAGGCCAGTCGGGTCAAAATCACTTTGGATAAAATGCACATCGATTTCCGGAGCCGCAGCCATCCTGAGCACGGGGTACGTGTCCAGGTTGGTTTGCTCAATCCGCCCGTTTTCCATCGTGATTTTCTGACCCATCATCGTGCTAAACCCGTCAATAATGGAACCCTGTACCTGAGAAACCGCACCACTCATATTGATGATAGGTCCAACATCGACGGCGGCGGTGACCTTATGAAGCGTCAACTTTTTATTTTTGTCTACACTGACTTCAGCGATTTCTGCTACGTGTGCGGCGTGGCAAAAATAGAACGACAATCCAAGTCCGCGTCCTTCCGGCATCTCTGCGCCCCAGCCCGCCTCTAGAGCGACACGTTTGAGAACACCCGCTGCACGACCCGTATTCATCGCACGGAAGTTTCCGTCCTCAAGCCAGCGAGGCTCGCCCAGCATTTCAAGGAGCAATTCAAGGTGATCGCGCCCTGTCGCTGCGGCGATCTCATGAACAAAGCCCTGCGTGACAAAAGCGTGTGTGTTGGACCATGGCGCGCGCCACGGACCACAAAGCGTTTTCATTTCGGTCAGCGTCTGAGTGCCTCGGACAGTTTCCATATTAGCCAGAGGAAAAGCACCCGGCCTAAAGCCTGAACCTATAACGCGTTTTCCATCCTGCTCGACGCCAATGGCATGCTCGTCCCACCCTACAATCCGACCTTCAGGCGATACGGCGGCACGAATGTTCTGAAAGCCACCCACCCTGAAGAAATCATGTTGCATGCTGTCTTCGCGCGACCAGGTCAATTTGACCGGTTTGCCTGAACGTTTGGACAGCTCAATGGCTTCACAAACATATTCGTTACTGGTTCTTCGCCCAAAACTGCCGCCCATGCGTTTGACATGAATGGTGAGTTGGTCTTTTGACAGGCCATAGACTTTCTCGGCAACGCTCTGAAACCTGCCGCCATTTTGTGTCGGAATCCAGACTTCTAGATGGTCTTTGCCGCCATCGCTACCGGGTCTGAAATGCGCCGTGCAATTCATCGGTTCAAGACATAGGTGGCTCACATACGGGAATTCATATTTTGCTTCGATGTGGCGGTTGGCTTTGTCGGAAAACGCGGCTTCGACGTCACCGCGTTCTACGACGACATCTTTGCCCGCAGGTTGATCAATCGTATTGGCGAAATCAACAAAAGAGGTCCAGCTATCTTTGGACGCATCCCGTTCATCCCATTTCACGAGCAACGACTTTCTCGCCTCCATCACTGCCCAGGTGCTGGTGCCGACAATCCCAACACCATCGACGAGTTCTCTTACGTTTCCATTCCCCTTTACCATGTAGGCGTCCACCACACCTGGTAGAGCCTTAATCTCTGCTATGTTTGCGTCAACCAACTTGCCATGCACAGCGGGGCACTTCTCATAACAGCCATACAACATGTCACGCACACGGGTATCGATACCGAAGTCGCCAACGCCTGTCACGAGTTCCAGACTGTCCACCTGACTGATCGATGTGCCCAAAATTTTGTAGTCCTGCCGCCCCTTGTAAACGAGTGATTCCGCGTCGGGAATCGGTTGGCGGTAAGCAAGTGCTGCCAGATCTGCAAAGCTTCGACTACGACCGCTTTGGGCATGAACAATTCGGCTATCCTCGGCCACCAATTCAGAAACCGGCACTTCCATCGCAATTGCGCCTGCTGCCAGGAACATTTCCCGAGCCGTCGCACCCATCTGACGCATGAGATTCCAGTTGAGATAGATCGTGTACGAGCCTCCGGTGGACTGCCTGCCATAACGCTCGTTGTCGACTTCCGGGGTTTGAACCACAACTACATCGTCCCAGTCCGCACCCATTTCCTCTGCCACAATCATGGGTAGAGAGGTTTTAATGCCCTGCCCCATTTCAGGCGAACCGGAATAGATGGTGATAGTCCCGTCATCGGAAATTTTGACGTAGGCATTTAATTCAACGGATCCCACTAGACTCGGGGTTACCTCGGCCGCGCCTGCCTCGGTTATCATGCCCGGCGCAACCGAAGCGAGAACCAATGCGCTGCCGGAGACACCGGACAACTTCAAAAAACCTCGCCGGGAATACTGTGCGCCCTGTCGTGGTGACAGTTGTGGCAACGCTTCGCGTAACAGTTTTAGGATTTCATCTTTTTCGGTAGGGAATGTCATACGATGCCCTCCACTTCTGCAGTCTTGGGTGCATTTGATGCATCAAAAAATTGCGCAGCGGTGTGAATAGCCTTGCGGATCCGTATGTAGGTGCCACATCGACAGTAATTCCCAGCCATGGCCGCATCTATGTCGTCATCGGTAGGCGAAGGTGTCTGCTTAAGCAGCGCCGCGGCGGACATAATCTGCCCAGCCTGACAATAACCGCATTGTGCGACATCCTCATCAATCCAAACCTGCTGCAGTACATGCAATTCGTTTTCAGAGGCAAGCCCTTCAATCGTGGTGATCTTCTGGCCCTCGACAGCACTGGCGCTTATTAGACAACTGCGCACCGGCGCGCCATTGAGATGAACCGTGCAGGCACCACATTGACCAATCCCGCACCCGTATTTCGTACCCGTCAGGCCTATGACGTCCCTGAGTGCCCAGAGCAATGGCATACCGTCAGGTACATCGACGGACATTGCCCGGTCATTAACATTAAGTTTGAGTGTTGCCATAAGGTGCCTCGCATAAAGTTCTGGGTTGAAATATTAGGTCATACTTTGCCGTTGGATATTATTCCGGCATCGCCAATTTTAAGGCCCGCAATGCGGCCTTGTTTGCATTCTTGATCGCGTCCATCTCAGGCGCATTAACACTAATGTCGCCCAGCTCAGTCAATGCCACATGGACCGTGTCGTGTCCGTCAACTTTTGTCATTCGCTCCAGCCAGTCACAAACGATGGGATAGGGACTCAGGTCAAATGTATTGGTAAAACAAGGCCGAAGTTGGCCAATTTCCGAATACGCCGCGAGATCCGCCAACGTCACATGATCTCCCATCAGAAACGAGTGATTGGCAAGGTAGCCGACTTCCAGCGTTTTAAGTGCCCCGTGTAGAATTCTCGCTGCGGATAATTGAATGGCTTCAGGGATATTGAGGTCCTTTCTAATTTTCGGCGCGACCAAACCCACGGTCGCTTCCCGGATATTTCTGTGATGATAATGAAGGTAACTATCAATCTTTGCTCGCTGTTGTTCGCTATCAGGGTACACGTCGGTCCAACCGCGGGTACGCGAAAGATACGTCATAATCGCGTGGGCCTCTCCTAGGGTAAACC
>JBLIIB010000136.1:0-10446 GCA_047634795.1 Candidatus Azotimanducaceae bacterium
ACAAGGGTTGTGGCTAAAGACTCCTAATTCAGTCTGTTTGAAAAGAGAACTGTGAGGTTTTGGCTATAGTCAGTGTCAGTGAATGATATTCGATGTAGTCCAAGAAATGTGTGTGACACTTTCTTTTAATGTGCTTAACAGAGTGTCCAGAATGACTAGAACAAATCACTTGAAGCTAGGCGCGCTCTTTAACATCGAGGTGTTACATCATCGGATTAGTTAGATTTCCTTCGTTCAACTTCAGTAATTCATAAGGCTGCTATTGTTACTCTTGAATCACGTTGGTTAGGTAGAGGCTCAGTTGATTTACCTTACCCCAGACGCGACAAGTTTTTGATCGAGAGACGGCAGGTCGCGCTTGCCGACAATTATCTTGGGCGGCAGCGCCTTCTGCAGCGACTAGCGGAAGAAACAGGCGCGGTGATGCCTGGTTCTGAAACCGGCCCAAAACGCGAAAATACACGCGGCTATCGACTGAATCTGAATAAACCTTTTCGGACTGATCCCGCACTGCAACAGAAGCGTAAAACCCGTCGTTAGAGACCTAATCATTCAGGAAACATAACGATGTTTAACTGGTTCAAACGCGACCCCGAAACTAAAATACGTAATGCATACCATACGAAACTTGGTGACGCGCTGTTCGCGCAGCGCAACGGCAAGATCATGCAGTACGCATCACTGACAGCAGAAGCCGAAGTGCTCCGACTGGAGCTCGAGGCCCTTATGAATAGTACGGATCGTGCTGCCGCCTGAACCGACGGTTCGGAAATTCAGAGACAGTTTACTTAGTCACCGCCTTGGGAATTGATAGTCAGCCGATGAGGCGAGTCGGCTGTCGCCAGGGATTACGGAAACTGCTCACCGAGAATTCAGAGACCGTCAAGACTCACGGTGTTGATCAGCGTCGCCCCGCGAAGCCTCCGGGATCCGCTAACGAGTTAAGTCTTGCAGTAATTCTGCCGATAGGTGATCTAAGGTAAAGTAATGGGTAGCACCTTGTCTTCCTTGGGCAACCAACTTCTTATCAATCCTGTGAATGGATAGCTCGGCGTCGATCAAAGTTGTTGATGAAAAGTGCCAGTTGTCCGCTTTTTTGAACGAATTTGTGGTTCAGGGCTTGAATTTTCTCCTGTCGCCCACATCTATGGAACTAATGAGGGAGAAAGTCCTCTAAGTAGCTGTAACCCAAAGAAAAACAGGAGAATATCTGAATGACAACATTAGCTCAAACACGGCAGCTTCCAGTACTCAGTACAGGCACGCTGCAGAGCTACATGGATTCGATTCAGCAGATTCCCGTGCTCACGGCTAAGGAAGAAAGCGAGCTGTTTACGCAATTTCAGGTAGACGAAAATCTGGACGCGGCCAGGAAGCTCATTTTATCTAACCTTCGGTATGTTGTTTACGTCGCCCGGGGTTATAGCGGCTACGGTTTACCCCTGGAAGATTTGATTCAGCAGGGAAATGTCGGATTGATGAAATCCGTCAAGAAATTTGATTTACAGCACGGCGTGCGATTGGTGTCGTTTGCTGTCCACTGGATTAAGGCAGAGATTCACGAATTTGTTCTGAAGAACTGGAAGATCGTGAAAGTTGCCACCACTAAAGCCCAGCGAAAACTCTTTTTCAATCTTCGTTCAGCGAAGCAGCGCCTCGGCTGGTTCAATCAAGATGAAGTGAACCAGGTAGCCAATGATCTTGGTGTTAAGCCTGAAGAAGTCCTTGAAATGGAGTCTCGGCTGGCACAGATTGATGAAAGTTTTGAACCCATCGGCGTCAGTGACGATGAAGAATTCGTTGCAAGCCCTTCGGGCTACTTGTCGCAGGGCGAGGTGGAGGATCCCTCTCATCTCGTTGCCGAACAGGAAGAAAGCGATCTCCATCGAGACGGACTTGTACAAGCACTTCACTCGCTCGATGAGCGATCACGCGACATCGTTGAGTCCCGATGGTTGCAGGATGAAAAAGCTGGTCTGAAAGTGTTAGCGGAAAAGTACGGCGTCTCTCTTGAGCGAATCCGTCAGATTGAAGCGAAGGCTTTCAAAACCATGCAACCCTTCCTTGAGATAGCGGCTTAAGACAGCTAAGTAACTGATATTGCGCTGAACCTGCTAGCGGGTTCCGCGAACATCGCTCTATTCCTACCCTTTTAGTCAATCGCTTCCTAAGTTTGCGACGTATGTCATAAATCTTCTCGGCAACTAGATTTTTCTGTTTTCTCTCACCATCCGGCAGCCCCCTAAAGTCGCGGTTGATTATTTTCTTGAGTGATTTTTTTATGTCCCAGTAGCCACTGGGCGGTATAACCGATTTGTATTTGGACATGCTTCGAAAAGAGCAGATTCCGCTGCAAGTTAATGTGGCTCCCCAATCGTTATTCTTCTTCGTCATCGAGCGCTCCACTGCGATGAGCCCTTACGAGGACAGAGGCCATCATCGACTCTCGGTTTGCGTGCAGAATGTTTTAAAATTTCGCGCGATCATTGTGCGTGGTGCTTGTCGACACTCGCGCCGCGAGCTTGCCTAACCTTCAGCGCGAATTAAATCGATCTCACCGGTACCGCCATCGAGCGAATGAATGCGCCAATGCTGCGCCGTTCTTCAGTGGTTCTGGTGCTGGTCCAACCCTGCTGGCTGCCGTGGTACCTTAGGGCGAATCGAGCCTAAAGGAATACCCATGTCCGAATCGTTAATTACCTCAGATCAGCAGTTTGATGGCGCCGAATGTGTGGCAGAACTCAATCTATTGCTTCGGCTTCGTACGACGCCCATTGGCATGAAGATGTTCAAAACCCGGGAAGACATGGAACAGGTCCCGAAAATTCGCCGTCCCAAGGATATTCATACGACCGACCAGATTGTGGGTCAGGCAGCGCGGAATGGCTGGACGGTGGGCGTTACGATGGATGATCTGGTGGGCGCGCAGTGCGGCACGGTGATCGGTTTACATCCTAGAAGCGATGAATGGCTTTCGGGTGATCGCATGGCGGGTGTTTGGTATGCCAACCAGGAAGAAGCCGCAAGGCATCAAGCCGCGATGGATGTGCTTGAATATGGTCAGTATGAAGCGATGGCCGTGAGTCCGCTCGCATCCGGTCGGCTTAATCCACCGGACATCTGCCTGATCTATGCGACACCTGCGCAAATGATTCTGTTCATCAATGGTCTGCAATGGACGGGTTATAAAAAACTGGAGTTTAGCTGTGTGGGTGAATCCTCATGTGCTGATTCGTGGGGGAGGGCGCTTAAGACGGGTGAACCTAGTTTGTCGATTCCGTGCTTTGCAGAACGGCGCTACGGTGGTGTACAGGACGATGAGCTACTCATGGCGATACCTCCGTCATTCATACCTAAAACGATTGCAGGCTTACATGCGCTTTCCAGGAACGGATTGCGATTCCCGATAGCACCTTATGGCGTGAACAATGACGTCAGGGCAGGCATGGGCGTTAGCTACTAGTGCGGTCGCCGGGAAGCGTATCCCCAGCGCGGCACGAGTTTGAAACCTGACTGACGCCAGGCTGAAATTATCAGGCGGTGAAAAAGTGTCCGCGTGCAACGCCGGTATCGTCGTAGACCGGTTCTTCCAGATCAACCCGATATTTTTTGATTACATTGGTCATAGGTTTTCTCTCGAAAGTGCCGAGGTAAGCACCCATATCCCGATACCAATGTGTGTTTAAGTGCGCTTCCAACGTTGCTTCTGAGGTCCATTCCTCGTAGACGCAAACACGTCCTGATGTCAGATGATCCTGGGTCCAGGAGTAGGCGATACATCCTTCCTCCGCAAGGGCCCCCTCGATATGCGCTCTTGCGCCGGTCAAAATGTCTGGGATTTGTTCGGGATGTACAAATTCGAAATAGCCGGAAATGATGACAGTCATGTGGAGTCCTTAAGTTTGGTTGGATTCGTGGATAACTGTACTAAAAATCAGGACAATCATGAACGCATTGTTGATCTACGACCGATCGGTTGAAACCAACCATAAAAAAGATCAATGTTTAATGACACCTTTATTTTTCGCTTAGGTCCACTGAACCATGGAACTTACACAATCTCAACTTGATGCTTTCTGGATGCCATTTACGGGTAATCGCCAGTTTAAAAAAGATCCTCGAATGATTGCCTCCGCGGAAGGGCGGTATTACCGAGATGCTGATGGCCGGCAGATTTTTGATGGTCTCTCTGGCCTTTGGACTTGTGGTCTTGGCCACAAGGTCGAACCGATCAATGCCGCTATTACGGAACAGCTGGCGACTCTTGATATGAGCCCCAGCTTTCAGTATGGCCACGCTAAGGCATTCCAATTGGCTGAAAAAATCACCCAGTTCATGCCCGATGGTCTTGATCGCGTATTTTTCACCTGCTCTGGCTCTGAAGCCGTAGAGACTGCGCTGAAGATAGCGAGAGCCTACTGGCGTAAAAAAGGTATGCCAGCCAAGTCCAAATTGATTGGCCGCGTGAAGGGCTACCATGGTGTCAACTTTGGCGGCATCTCTGTCGGTGGTATCGGCGCTAATCGCGCCATGTTTGGTGAGACGCTGACCGTCGATCATTTACGTCACACGATGCTGCAAGAAAACAAGTTTACTCAAGGTCAGCCAGAAGTAGGCGCGTATCTCGCGGAGGAATTGTTGGAGCTCATTGGGTTGCATGATGCATCTAACATCGCCGCTGTTATTGTTGAACCCATGCCCGGGTCATCTGGCGTGATCCCACCGCCCGTTGGTTATTTGAATCGGCTACGAGAGATATGCACAGAGCACGATATCCTGCTGATCTTTGATGAAGTGATCTGTGGTTTCGGTCGTCTTGGTGCAAAAACTGGCGCAGAAGCGTTTGGTGTTACACCCGATATTATGACCATCGCAAAACAGTTGACGAATGGCGTGATTCCCCTTGGAGCGACGGTCGTTAATAGTGGTATCTACGATGCTTTCATGGACACTGACGCGCCTGAGTACATGATGGAATTACCTCACGGCTACACCTACTCCGCGCACCCTGTTGCTTGTGCTGCGGGTTTAGCGACGCTTGAGCTTCTTGAACAAGAAAATGTTTTTGAGCGTGTTCAGAAAATCGCGCCCTATTTTGAAAGTCTACTGCATGGCTTGCAAAACAGCCCTCATGTGACAGATATCCGAAACTATGGTTTAGCTGGCGGCATTACGCTTGAGCATTACCCCGGTGAACCTGCTCGGCGACCTTTCGAGATTGCCATGAAGATGTGGGCGAAAGGTTTCTATGTCCGTTACGGCGCAGACACGCTTCAGATTGCGCCCGCATTTACGGTTGAAAAGTCAGAAATTGATGATGTGGTCAACGCATTGTCCGACTGTTTATCTCACTAGTCTTGCGCTGATGGCTGGCAATGGAGATTTGAAGCCCGTTGCTTCGTTTTTGCATGCTGACTATCAGAGGCGACTTAGCGGAGACTATTTGTCAAAGGCTCCTTATTTGGGGTTGTTTATCAAAGGCTATATATTATATTTAACGCGCCTAGGCGATAGCGCTAAAAGGCTTTCTAAGCCCACATCACAGCGAAGCCATACAAAAACAATCACGAAAAACAATCACGAAAAACAATAAGGGAGTTCTATGGATACGATTGGTCACCTCATTGACGGAAGTGTAGTTCAGTCGCACGGCCGACAATCCATACTGGTGAACCCAGGAACCGGGGACGCTCATGCGTACCTGTCTATGGCAGACGCCGAGCTGACTAAAAGCGCCGTTGATGCTGCGGCGAAAGCCTTCCCTGCGTGGCGCGCTACGCCACCATCGAAGCGTGCACAGATCATGTTTCGATTTAAGACACTGTTAGAACAACATGCCGATGAGATTGTGGCATTGGTCAGCACGGAACACGGCAAGATCGGACACGATGCGGCGGGAGAGTTGCAACGAGGTATCGAGAATGTTGAATTTGCATGCTTTGCGCCTGAGCTACTCAAAGGGGAGTTCAGTAAAGATGTCGGCCCGGGTATTGATTCGTGGAGTGAGTTTCAGCCTCTGGGCGTTGTCGCGGGCATTACGCCGTTCAACTTTCCGGTGATGGTTCCGCTCTGGATGTATCCGTTAGCGATTGTTTGCGGAAATACCTTCATCCTAAAACCTTCCGAACGTGACCCGTCGGCAGCCTTGTTCGTGGCCGAGCTTCTCCATCGTGCCGGATTACCTAACGGTGTGCTTAACGTTGTCAATGGTGATCGCGAGGCCGTGGATTTGCTGATTGATGATCCAAGAGTTGAGGCGATAAGCTTCGTTGGCTCGACACCGGTTGCGGAATCATTGTTCGCTCGTGCAACGAGTCAGGGTAAGCGTTGTCAGGCATTGGGCGGCGCAAAAAATCATGCCATTGTCATGCCGGACGCTGATATCGATAACGCTGTGAAAGCGATGATGGGAGCTGCTTTTGGCTCGTCCGGTGAGCGATGTATGGCTATTTCAGTGGCGGTTGCGATTGGCGATGAGACCGCGGATCGGCTCATCGATGGTTTTAAAGCTGAGATGGCGAACCTAAAGGTAGGCGACGCTTCCGATAACAGCAACGATTTTGGTCCAGTGATTACGGCAGCGCACCGCGATAGAATTGTTGGTCTCATCGCCAGCGCTGAAGAGGAAGGTGCCAGCATTGTCGTTGATGGCAGGAACCCTGAGATTACTACGGCGGGAGCCGGTTTTTTTGTAGGCGGCACGCTGATAGATCAAGTGCAATCATCTATGCGCTGCTACCGTGAAGAAATATTTGGACCGGTATTGTGTGTGATTCGAGCAGCAAGCCTGGACGACGCGATGACGTTGGTCAATGATCACGAATACGGTAACGGTACTTGTCTGTTTACGCGGGATGGCGAGGCGGCAAGGTATTTTTCAGATCATGTGAAGGCCGGCATGGTTGGCATCAACGTGCCTTTGCCGGTACCTGTGTCCTACCACAGCTTTGGTGGTTGGAAACGTTCACTGTTCGGCGATCTCAGTGCCTATGGTCCCGACGGTGTGCGTTTTTATACCAGGCGCAAGACCATTACTCAGCGATGGCCTTCGTCAACCGTTCGTGAATCGGCGAATTTCTCATTCCCTGCAAACTAGAGCGACTGTTATGCGTTCTCTTGGAATTGAGGGGCATCGTCACCGATGATGTCCCCACTCGGTTTGGCGGACGTCCATATGTGTCCTATAACCCCAACGCCGGGATCTTCGTCTAGGGAAGCTCTGTATTAATTAGATATTTGTATCGGGCTACGCTGGTGGGGACGCCCGGTCCAGGACAAGCGTTGCCGCGTCCCGACTGGGGCGCACATGTTCTGGTGCGGCCCAAACTCATTAGTGGGCTGGGCATCATCGCGTAAATAGATTTTAATGAGAGGTTCCCCAGTAAACCTGCAGGGACGAACCGCATCGTATTTTCGCTATTCATCGCCGGCAGCGGAGATCCGCAATGCTGGCAAAACGCGGTGCCCCATCCGCTCTCTTTGGTTTACTGCTTTGATTCTTGTTCGCTTTTGATCTATGTGACGGCTTCAGGCGCGGCCCAAAGCACTGCGTTAGAACCGGTAGCTGAGACTTTGCGGCACTTCGAGCAATGACATTTCCCTGCAGGTCCGATCTTACCCGTGAGTTCGAATCCGCAGACTCCACAAAAAACAGCTGCCTGTCATGATGGTGACCCTTCATTTGGATTCAGAATTGACCAGGCTTGGATGCCCAGATGACCTTCACGGTCGTTAATGTGCACCGCTGCCTGTCTCAGGCTTCCGTCGGGTAGTGATAGATCTGCGGCGATGTTAATCGCGTGATTTCCGGTTTGCACGGCCATGAGCGATTCGATCCGCAGAGGCGTGTCGATTAATGCGAAATCGCTGGCCGTGGCGCTTCTCTTCAATTCGCCGTTGCCAATGGAATAGTGAGGAAAATTCAGGAGTTCGGTGCTGGCTTCATGGTTAGCGTTGTTTTGATGATTCACAAAATCCTGAACCAGCTTGAGACCTCGAGACTGAAGTTCAGTTGTATCCGTTTCTTCGTCTGCATAGTCTGACGCCATCCGACATTGAATACCCCATTGGCCATCGACCAGCGTGACGATGTAAACAATGGGGGTGCTCAGAATCACCTGGCTGTCACTGTTATAGCGGCTCCATTGACCCGCGACATGGATTCGGCTCAATGAGACGTGCAGTACATGCCGATAATCCCATTCGCTGTGATCCCAGCCTGTCGCGACCACCTGATTGAAATCAACACCTTTGATATACATCCCTCTGGTTTCGGCGACATTGATGGGGCCGGCTGGCGATGGACGGACATGCGGGTAATTTAACGAACCCGCCCAATCTTCTGCGCTTCGGCTATTCCAGGTACTAAGAAATTTGTCGATCGCATCAAGACCTATCTGTTCCAGATCGTCACTCATACCGTTTAACCCGCCTTATCTGCTTCGACCTGTGCAATGCTGGGCCGCTCTGCCAGTGTCGACATTACCTCGGCGATTTGTGGATAGTCTGCGAGGAGATCCCGTTCATAAATGGTTTGAATAATGCCGTTGGATAGAGAGAACGTGAAGTAGGTGTAAAGGTCCGCGAGTGAAAAAGTATTGCCACCGGCATAGGGCGTGCCTTTAAAAATCCGTGCAACCGCTTTCATACCGCGATCCAGGTCTTTGGCCGTAGACTCGCGCGTTTCGTCGCTCACCGTCGCACCAAAAAAAGCGGCGGGGAGAACGCGTCGAGCAACCAATTCAACATCCAGTTTGAGATGGCAGGCGAGTTCCATGATTTTGGCAGCCTCTATTGGATCGGCAGGTAGCAAAGCCGGCTCGGGATGAGTGCGTTCTGCCCAAAGTGCAATCGCGAGTGTTTCTGAAATGAAGGTGCCATCGACTTCAATCGCAGGCATTTTACCCATTGGGCTTTTAGCAAGAAAAGTCTCGTCCTGTGATGGAGGGTTCTTTACTTCTTCGAAGTCGATGCCTTTCTCGATTAAGATGGCTTTAGCGAGCCCATAGTAGTTGCTCATTTTAACGCCATATAGCTTAACCATGTGGAATTCCTTCTGTGACTGAGTGGGTGTCATGCTAGCGTACAGGCGAGTATTCGGTGCGTCGAGTGGCTTGTTGGAATATGGCCCATTCTTTCTAAGCGATGAAAGGTAAGGGGCGATTTTGGGATGAGCAGTGGTGGGTCAGGTCGCTCTTTTCTAGTGGGGAGGGCCTCCAGGAAGTCGCTGCGCATCAAATATTTTTCGATGGTCAATTTGCGCGCGGATCGTTTTACCGATTTGAATACGCACTAGACTCCTATGCAGTAACCTCTATCGATTGAGACCTCTCGATTGAAACTTATCTACAGGGCCTATCTATTTGAGCCGACGAACACCCCATGACCAACGGCCCATTTGATCTATCGAAAACACCGCTGCATGTAGGATCGATTGCGGGGCTTGAGAGCCCGGCCATTGCGCTGACCGATTTTGGGTTTGATGGGCCTTCTTTCGAAGCGTATATCGAGACACTTTGTTTGAGTGGGCCAGGACGGATCATTATGGTGAAAACGTCGCCGGCGAACTGGCTCATCTGGCAGCGTCACACCAAAGGTGATGAAATTATTGTCGTGCTCGATGGCGCCGGTGAATTCATCCACGACATTGATGGGGAGCACCCATCACTAAGCGTCAAAAAAGGAAGTGCTATCATCTAGCCAGAAGGCGTCTGGCATACCGTAAATATTGAATCGTCAATGACGGCAGGTTCATCACCCCGGCGGATGGTACGGAACACAAAAAGCGATAGGTTTAGCGTTTTGTCCTGAAATTTATCAGAGACTTTATAAAAAATCTTATCTGAGTGCGTACCTGCAACCTTCTCTTAAACGAAACTCAGTGAATCCTTTAGGCTATCGGGTTGTCGCCAGTGAACCTGAAATGTCACGCTGCCGGTCGATCGCCAGGTAGGGTGCACCGCAATCTTCTAACCACTTTTTCGCCTCTTGCTCAGGTTTTAAAAGCGCAATGGTACTGAGGCTTCCCGCCACAATCGCCTGTGGTGCAACTATGCTAACCCCAAGTAAATTGTCTACCGGCATGCCGTTTTTTGGATTCAATAGATGCGAATAGGGATGCCCTTCGATTTCAAAGACACGCTCGTAACCGCCGCTTGTTGTAATGGCCCCCTCGCTGAGATCTATGCTCGCAACGGCGGAACCCGGGTTATCTGGATCGGTTACGCCGATGTGCCAGGGTTCACCTGAAGGTTGCGGGCCGAGTACCGCGATATCACCACCCAGGTTCACCAACGCGTTTTTAATACCGGTGGCGCTGATCAGTTCGATCAAAGCATCGGCAACGTATTCTTTGACGACACCTCCTAAATCAATCTGCATGCCTGGCTGCGGTAGATAAATCTGTTCCAGACTCCTCTCGACTTTTTCCCATCCAATCAGAGAAAG
>JBLIIB010000137.1:0-10423 GCA_047634795.1 Candidatus Azotimanducaceae bacterium
CCTGGACGTCTTTCTCCCCTACAATTCCGAAGAAAACGAAACAAGACCATCACCCAATGAGCGCAAGCTTCCAGTAATACTTTATCTTCACGGTGGCGGTTGGGCTTTTGGCGACAAAAAAGATGTGCATCTGAAACCCCATTTTTTTACGCGAAATGGATTTGCGTTTGTCAGCATGAACTATCGGCTACGTTGGGATTATAAGGTCTATGATCAGCTCGTGGATGTTGTTTCGGCCCTGCGTTGGATTGAAGAAGAAGGGGCCGCTTACGGTTTGGACGGTTCCAAGATCGTTTTGATGGGGCACGCCGCCGGAGGCCATCTTGCGTCGTTGGTCATGACTGATCCGAGTTACCTTAAAGCAGAGGGTATGTCGGCGCTCAATGTTAAGGCCGTTATTTCCATCGATAGTATCAGTTACGATGTGCCCCGACTCATGCGCGAGCTCGGAAGTTTCATCGAGCGAAGGCAGCATGAATTGATATTTACAGGTGATGAGAAAGTCTGGGCAGCAGCGTCGCCTGTGACTCATGTGGGTAAAGGCGAGTATATTCCGGCCTTTGCTTTGCTCTACAACCCGGAACTAGACTCCTCTAGTCTGCAGGCAAGAGGTTTTGCAAAGACGCTCAGTGAGGCAAACGTGTCTGTGATTATGATTCCAGGGTCGGTCGATGCGCCTTCGCAAACCGATGAGATCATCGGTACAGTAGGCAACATCACGACCATCGCGCTCATGGCGTTTTTGCGCAGTCAGATTTAGTCCTTAGGTATGCTGAACCAAATTTTCCGTTTCCTTTTTCTTTTCCTGTTCGGGTTCGCTGGTGCGTCGTTCATCGCTCCAGCGTTTTCCAGTACACAAAGTGAACTCCTAGAACAGTTACGGGAGTTCCAGCGCGAGGGTGTTTGGGTGCCTCCTGATCTCGTGCGGCAAGTACAACAAAACGAAGATGTCGCGGGCTCGGTCGCCGCGCTAGGGGATTTTAGAGACGGGCAGTATGAACTTAGACTGAAAGGGTCAGTTGTTGCGGGTTCCATCGTCGACGGTGAACTGCTCATTCGGCCAGATCTGCTGCTTCAAGCCGGCGCGAGAATAATGATCGGTCGTCATTGGACAGACCCTGCGAGACTCCAGGCTGACGATTCACAAGAACCTGACCATGTTGGTGTCAGTGCGGATAGCTCACTTTTTTTCTCGCACGATTATGTGGGCATCAAGGGTATTTTTGGTGGGCTCGAATCTCTCGCTGATTCTATTGTTTTTACGCTCGAGTCAGGCCAACTCCCGCAGGGTGAAACCGTATCTTTCCGATTAAGTGGTCTTCAACTACCGTCACGTGCTTTGGAGGCTTATCGTTTTGGGGTGTTCGTTAGTCAGTCAGCGGAAGCACCTTTTGTGCAACTCGATGGAAAAGGCGTTGCCGTTGCCGCCGGCGCTTTACAGCGTATCACTCTCCATGCCGATAGCCTTGTAACACCAGGCGAGGCTCTGAAATTACATCTTCGGATGGAAGACCAGTTCGGTAACCTCGCTCGGGACCAGCCGCTATCGGTCGATCTGCTCATAAACGGTGTGTTTCGGCAACGTGTTGAAGCAATAACCGCCGTCCATCGTATTGAGGGTGTGTCTTTTGATGTTCCGGGCACCTTTATAGTTGAAGCCAGAACAGGCGGGGGCGGTCTTAGAACTATTTCAAACCCGGTCCACGTTGACCCGTCAGGCGCCGATCTGATTTGGGCTGATTTCAATGCTACGACGACCAAATCTGACGGTGCAAGGACAACTGAAGAAATACAACGTCAGCGCGGTGGAGAATATGATCTTGTCATTCCTGTCGATCACAGGCAGTTCGAACTAACCCCCAGCGTAACGATGGTCGATGGTGTGAGGGTTGAAGCCGTGCAGGGTGAGGGCGGGCAATACGTCAGCTTCTCGCGAGCCGGCGCTTCAGATATTTGGTTGCTTGGTGCGGAATCTCCGTTTGATATTCGTTGGTTAACACCTAACGTTAAAGTCTTGACCGAAATTGCATCCGGTCGGTCAAAATATCTCTGGATGAGCGACCGTGTTGCCGCCGTCGGATTCAAGTCTGGTGTAACCGGAAGTAACCACAGTCATCAGTATCCGGATAAGGCTCAGACGGTATACACGGCTATTATGGCCAATACGTCGATGGATTGGTTTGATGCTCTGTCGGCCGGACGAACTTATATCAGCGTCGGTGAAAAGATTATCCTGCAAGGATTACCTCTGATAATCCGCGCTGGAGAGACACCAAAATTTAGTGTGACCGCCATAGCGGCGTCGTCTATAAAGCGCATGACGCTATTAAAAAATGGTCAGCCGGTCAGGACCGAACTGTCCAAAACGATCGACGAAGATAAGCTGACTCTAGGACTGTATTCACCTAACTTGCCGCAAGGGCGCTTGCTAACGTTACCGAGGAACGCAAGAGAATGGATTGGGTTTTTGGTTGCTCGAGGAGCTGATCTTCAGGTGATTGATACGCCTCTTTATTGGGATGTCAGGCAGGGTGCTAACAAGTCCCGAGTGGATTTTTATACGAGAACTCACGGACAAAAGCATAGTCTTGACGTCCGGTTACTCAATGCTGACCCGGACACTGTTTTAGAGTTAAGTATTGCGCCGGGCTATGAGGATGCTGCCTGGTTGCCGGTTGACCGGCTGCCTGGGAAAACAAACGCCCTGCGATTTATGGTGAGCCTCGATGAAATTGTTGAGGGTGTGTCTAGAAACTCAAACAATGATGGATATGTTGATACTGTTTCTCTCGATATGCCTGGCGCCACGGATGATCAGACCATAACTGAGACTCATACTAAAACGATGGCCTTAAGTGCTAGAGGTGTCCCCGCTTCACGAGTAGGCGACTACTACCAGATTTCAGTTGAGCTTGATAATGGTGGTTATGCGATAAGTGCGGCCATCCACGCGGGTGATTTTCAGACCAAGTCTGAGATGATTGTGCGAGACAATTCGCTGTGATCAGCTATTATGGGCTCCGCTTACTGAGAGCCTGCCACCGACATTGGCAAAGCGTTGCCGCATCAGTACTGTTCATGGACACTTAAGCTGTTTGTGTGACACGCTTGCTGTTTGTGTAACGCTCAAGCTGTTTGTGTGACGTTCAAGCTGTTTCTGTGACGCCCACGGTCAACCCCTAGCGGTGGTTCCATAACATTCAGATTCGCCTTTAATTTTCCAGCGAAAAGTTTTCCAGAGTCGGTCACGCAAATATTTTTGGAGACTTAAAAATGACTACACACCGTGTATCTATCGTAAAAGCAGGCTGGCATGCCGACATTGTTCAATCGTTTGCAGGAAGCTGCAGTGCTGCACTCATCGATTCCGGTTTAAACCTCGCTATAAACGAATACGAAGTCCCCGGTGTGGTTGAAATCCCCTTGTTCACCCAAAAACTGATTGAAACCGGGTCTGTCGACATCGTCATTGTCGTGGGTTTGATTGTGGATCACGGTGTGTATCGACACGAGTTTGTCGCCTCGTCTGTCATGGATGCCATCATGCGTCTGCAGATGGATACAGGGGTGCCCATCGTATATGGGATTTTGACGCCTCAGGACTTCTTGAGCGAAGGCAGGGAAGCGTTTTTCCTCGAGCATTTTATCAGTAAGGGTGCCGAGGCTGCTTCAGCATGTCTGAAAACCATTAAAAACCTTGAGGGTCTATCGTCCCTCGAATCGCAAGGCTAGAGGTCAAATCTGGGTAATAGCATTCGAAATTTCGTCATACGTTGAACGGGCCATTAATGAACAGGTGACTACGCCCCTGTGGGTTCGTAAGATGGAGCGAACTACAATGTCTAGAAGATGCCTATGAAGTATTTGCACACCATGGTTCGTGTTAACGATATCGATGCCTCGCTCGATTTCTATTGCGACAAGCTTGGACTACTAGAACTCAGTCGGTACGACAACGAAGCGGGGCGATTTACGCTCGTATTTCTTGCGGCGCCCGGTGACGACGCCGCTCAGGTTGAGCTGACCCACAACTGGGACGGCGATGATTTGGGTGACGGTTCTCGAAATTTTGGGCATCTGGCTTATGCCGTTCCTGATATCTATGAAACCTGTCAGCGGCTAATGGATGGCGGCGTCACGATCAATCGCCCGCCACGAGATGGGCACATGGCCTTTGTTCGTTCGCCAGATAACATATCAATTGAAATCCTACAGGACGGAAAATCGCTTGCACCACAGGAACCTTGGAGTTCTATGGAAAACCAAGGAGAATGGTAGGGCGATAACAACGCTGCACGTAAAATAAAAAAATCGGAGTGCAACATGGCTACTTACATCATGATGAGCAACCTGACCGATGAGGGCAGGAAAACGCTTAAAGAACGTCCCGAAAGACTACATGCTGTGAATAAAGAAGTGGAGTCTATGGGGGCAAGGGTAACCGGCCAGTACGCCACGATGGGTGGCTTTGACTTCATCAACATTATTGAAGCGCCTAGTAATGAAGTGATGGCAAAAATCGCGGTAGAGCTCGGTAGCCGAGGCACCATCAAAATTACCACGCTACCCGCCATGGGGGTTGATGAATTCGTGGATATGCTCAGTGGAAATCCTTCGGGAGAAAGCTAGTCATGCCAGCGTATATCCTCTTGTCGCGGTTAAGTAGCAGTGGCGCACGCGAGGTAGCGGCAGACCCCGAAAAGCTGAAATCGATTCGCGGCACCCTCGAGAAATGGGAAGCCACGATTCTCGCTGACTACTATCTTCTTGGCAGCTTTGATCACTGTACGATTTTTGAGGTGAGTGACAATCTTCGAGCTCATCAGGCCGTGTTGCATCAGGAACTCACCGATACTGTAGATTCTGTGTTGTTACCCGCTATTGACCTGCATCTTTTTGAGCGGCTAATTAAGCAAGAAATTCGTACCGATGGACCCCATGAATGGCAAATTAAGTGGTGGGCCAAGGTGGCTCGTCTGGCATTGCGCTGGTATCAGTACGATCGGTGGATTTGGCAATACTTCAAACCCCTAAACGTTACGGGTTTAGACAACCTTAAAGACATGAAAACACCCTGCATCGTTGTTGCCAATCACACGAGTCACTTTGACACTTTTGCGCTTTTAGGTGCGTTACCGACCCGAATTCGCTGGAATACTTATATGGGCGCCGCTGCCGACCGCTGGTTTCTGCGAAAGGGTGGCGGCCGCAAAGAACTGGCGCTTCAACCCTGGTACAACTCCTTAATTGGGGGGAGTTTTCCTATCCGGCGTGGGGGAGGCTCAGCAACGCTGGACTACTCTAAATGGTTGCTTGATAGCGGTGCTAACCTTGGCATCTTTCCTGAAGGCACGCGGTCGACGGGCAAGAAAATGGCGCGATTTAAGCATGGCGTATCTATTCTAGCGCTGGAAAAAAACGTACCCATTGTCCCGATCTACCTCAGCGGCGTGAACAAAATCCGCCCCAAGGGCACACGAGATATTATTCCTGGGCCTGTCTATGCTCACATCCAGAAGCCTATCTACCTGAACGCGCACCTAAATGTGCAGGACGCTACTCGCGAAATCTATGATGCGCTAAACGTCCCCCATCGACGATCGCTTGTTCACGGCAATTTGGCAGGGCGCTCGGATTATGAAGAGGGGGCGACCCCTATAGAAGTCGCTGCTCGATAAACACGGCAACCCCATCTTCGAAGTTCGCTTTTGTTATATGAGTGGCTTTCGCTTTGACGTTCTCATCAGCTTGACCCATCGCTACGGATTGGCCCGCTCGAGCAAACATAGCGATATCGTTATCCGCATCACCGAAGGCAATGACATTCGATGTTTCAATACCAATATGCTCACACGCTTTTGACAAGGCGATTCCCTTGTCTGCGGCTTTGGCGGTAATCGTTATGATAATACGTCCGCTGGGTCCAATTGAATCAAAGATGTTCACCGCATCGATATACCCTGCCTCATGCATCTCTCGAACCTTGACGATGGTTTCTGATCCCTGAACAGTAGCGATTCTAGGTAATTCATTGGACTGAGTCAGTTCGGCAACCCAATGCAGTTCATCGGTCAGAAACTCAGGACCGGGTTTCTTGTCAATTTTCAGCCAGGTGTGTGAATCCACCGTTGCGGACGCTATGCAGCGGTTTTCATTGCAGATCTTATAGAGCCTTGAAACAAAAGACGCAGGTAACCGCGCATCATAAATGTCTTCGCCCGTGCGCGTATCGTAAACCTGAGCACCGCTGCAAGCGATGATCGGTAAATCGACCAGCCCCGCCTCTAATGAAATTCTCTGGGCCAGTTGGCGCCATCTGGCGGTTGCTATAATGACGGCGAGACCTTTGTCGTAAACCGCCTTAAGGGCGTCCCTGTTTCGGGGAGACAAATCCTCACCGTTTAAGAGTGTCCCATCCAAATCGATGGCTAAAGCTTTGATTTCGCTGTTTGTCTCCATTGACTCTGATCTCATCAATCGCAAAGATAAGAATTTACCACGAACGTCAACTCCCATGAACTCAACTGAGCACAATAAGACGCAGCACAGCGATTGGTTATTACGAGTTACCGAAGAGATACTCGAACCGGATCGAAAAATTTGCGATCCACACCACCATCTGTGGGACCGAGGCGGCAGTCGATATCTCTTGCACGAACTTCTTGCTGATATTGAATCGGGTCACCGGGTCGTGAGTACCGTGTTCGTAGAGTGTGATTCGATGTTCAACGCTGAGGCTCATCCCGACATGGCGCCTATCGGAGAAACTGAATTTGTCCAGGGCGTTGCAGCAATGAGTGCATCAGGTCTTTACGGCGATTGCCGCGTGGCGGCCGGTATTGTCAGTTTTGCAGACCTCTGTCTCGGGAGTGATGTTAGGGCCGTACTCGACGCACATATTGCGGCGTCTCCAAATCGGTTCAGAGGAATTAGGCACGCGACCAGTTGGCACAGCAGTCCTGACATACGAAACTCACATTCAAAGCCGACCGAACATTTAATGCTTGATGAAACGTTCAACCGTGGCATGGCAGTGCTGGGCGAGATGGGTCTCAGCTTTGATGCCTGGTGCTACCATACACAGATTAGTGAATTTGCGACGTTGGCAAAGCAGCATCCTGAGGTGACTATGGTACTAGATCACTTCGGCGGCCCGCTCGGTGTCGGTCCATACGAAGGCAAGAGTGATGAGGTCTTTGCCGCATGGAGAGAAAGCGTTGAGTCACTGGTTGATGCACCTAATGTGGCTTTCAAACTAGGCGGCATCAATATGAAGATCAACGGCTTTGGCTGGCACAAGCGTGATTTGCCGGCAAGCTCCAATGAATTGGTTGATAGTACTGCCGCGTACTATGAGACATGCATAGATTTATTTGGCGCAGAGCGTTGTATGTTTGAAAGCAATTTCCCCGTTGATCGCGATTCTGTTTCGTATCCTGTTCTTTGGAACGCCTTCAAAAAAATAGCAACGGGTCGCAGCGAACAGGAAAAATCCGCTTTGTTTCACGATACTGCAGCCCGTGTTTACAAACTGAACGCGGACGTCACCTCCAGGGAACTAACGATTTCATGAATAGAAGAACGCTATTAACAAGAATTGTGGCTGGTTTTACCGCCGTTGGATTTGTCGGGTTTTCGATCCCGTTTATTCGATCCTGGATTCCTGCTGTATCAGGCGAAGTGGTCTTGGATGTTGACGTCAGTGATTTAGCAACGGGAAAAATTCAGCAGGTTCGCTGGCTCGGGAGAAATGTGTTGCTTATTCGAAGAGATAAAACCTCGCTTGATACGCTCGGTAATACGCCACTTGAAGATGCTTCATCGAGCGCCGCGCAGCAGCCGAAATTTGCGAAAAATGATTATCGCTCACTTAAGCCCGAGCATCTTGTGGTCTACGCGAATTGCACCCATTTAGGTTGCGAGGTGGCGGCTCGTTTTGAAGAAGCATTTGAAGGGTTTAATTGTCCCTGTCATTTTAGTCGCTTTGATGCAGCGGGCAGGGTCGAAAAAGGTTCCGCCGCAAAACTTAACCTGGAAGTGCCTCATTACGAGTACATTGGCCGTGAGGTCATCAGGCTGAAGCAGGTTAAAGAGAATGCCTGATTGTGATGTGAAGGCGGTTTATATAAAAGGAAAGAAAGCCGTTTATCTAAGGATTTTTGCTCGACTGATTCTCGTTTCGCCTGCTTCTGCGGCACCGGAATCTGGGATTGGGCTTGGGCCTTGCTGCGCCAAATAATAACGACTACTAGAGGACTGGATGGGCATATGGACAGCAGGTACAACCGCATGGGCAGGAAGTCTTTGGCGGCCATTATTCACTGAATGAAGAGGAGTAGTCTGATATGTCTGATTCGCCACCCATTCCCTTAAAACACCTGCTGATTGTCTATCATAGTAAGACGGGCAAGAACGGAGAGATGGCGCAAGCAGTCCTGCGAGGCGCTTCACACCCAGACATAGAGATTGATATCAAATTTTTAACCGCACATGAGGCCATGCAGGAAGACTTGTTGTGGGCTGACGGCATTATCTTTGGAACGCCAGAAAACTTTGGCTACATGTCCGGTGCACTAAAAGACTTTTTTGATCGAACTTTTTACGAAGTGGAAGGGCAGGTTGATGGTAAACCCTATGGAATGTTTGTCGGTGCAGGGAACGATGGGACAGGCGCAGTGACGTCCGTTCGTCGAATATGTAAAGGCTATAACTTCAAAGAAGTGCAG
Source organism: Candidatus Azotimanducaceae bacterium (assembly GCA_047634795.1). Classification (GTDB taxonomy): domain Bacteria; phylum Pseudomonadota; class Gammaproteobacteria; order Pseudomonadales; family Azotimanducaceae; genus UBA9659. The sequence goes on from JBLIIB010000137.1 coordinate 8,727, forward strand.
GAAGCTTTAGTGTTTGCGGGACCGCTTCCAGATGGTGGGCTCATTCAATGTGAAGAGCTTGGTATGGCAATTGCCGCCGGCTTGGAAGCCGGAGTATTTTAGTTAGCCCCTGGCTCAAAGACTTTACCGTCAAGCTGCGCAAAGTATTTTCTCGCAGCTGTCATCACCTTGGGCGCAAGTAGTATGGTTGATGTCATCGTGGGTATTGCCATCAGCGCAAACGCACCATCGATCAAGCCCACCATTGCATCCAGTGACAGCATGCTGGCGACCACCACCATGACGACAACGATGTAGTTGTAATAGTGTTTGCGTTCGGCGCCAATCAAGAACCCCAAGCACTTCGATCCATAGTATGAATAGCTGAATATCGTGGTGATACTAAAAAAGAATATGCAAAAGATCAGTATGTAAGAACCGAACCCAGGTAATGCGATTTCGAACGCCGCGTTGGTCATGGAAACGCCATCCACGTCGCTCAATTGCCACGCCCCGGTCATGAGAATCAGCAATGCCGTGGCGGTGCAGATGACAAGCGTGTCTATCACAGGCCCTAACATTGCAACCAAACCTTGGCGTACCGGTTCTCTTGTCTTGGCCGCACCGTGAGCCATCGCCTCGGTACCAATGCCCGCCTCATTTGAAAAAGCTCCTCGCCGCACTCCCGTCGCAATAACGGTGCCGATTGCGCCGCCGGCGACGGACGCTCCGGTAAAGGCGTCTGTGACAATCAGGCCGAGAAAGTGTGGTATTTCAGAATAGTTTTGAAACAGAATATAAAAGGCCACGCTGATATAGATGAGGGCCATAGTAGGCACGAGCTTTGACACAACGGAGGCGATGCGCTTTAGCCCCCCGAATATAACCGCGGCCACGATCGCGGCGATGGTAATGCCGGCAAGAAAATTGAATACCGTGCTTTGATCCTCAGTAATCCAACCATGTTCTAGAAACACAACTTCCCGCATGGTTTGTACGAGTTGATTAGTCTGGAACAGTGGCAGGCAGCCGATGATTCCTGCAAGGCAAAAGAAGATAGCGAGCGGGCGATACTTCTCGCCTAATCCTTCGGTGATCACGTACATCGGGCCACCCTGAATGTTACCGTCAGAATCTTTGCCGCGGTACATGACAGCGAGCGTGCAGGTGAAGAATTTGGTGGTGACGCCAAGTATTGCAGTAAGCCACATCCAGAAGACAGCACCCGGTCCGCCGACACTAATAGCCACTGCGACACCTGCGATGTTGCCCATGCCCAGCGTCCCGGCTAGTGCACTGGACAGCGCCTGGAAATGTGTTATCTCTCCGGGGCCGTCGTCGTCGTACTTGCCGCTGATCAGCGCGATGCTGTGCCCAAGATAACGAAACGGTGCAAAACGCGATAGAACAATGAAGTAGAGACCACCACCTAACAGCAGGATGAGGAGCCACGGTCCCCACGCAAAGTCACCAAACGTGATGAGCAGATTTTCTAGATCTTCAACCAGGAAGCACCGCCTTATTGATTTAGATAGTGATTATTGATGATGCTTATCGATTGTGGTCATCGATTTTTCAGGCGTACTAGCAAGTTTTTCCACCGCGGTGAGTAAATCGTCAAGCAGCGGTCTTTCGCGATAGTCTTCTTCTGCAAACTTGGCGACAATTTTACCCTCGCCGTTTACCAGGAATACACCCGGATAAGGTACACCAAAGTA
>JBLIIB010000138.1:0-10389 GCA_047634795.1 Candidatus Azotimanducaceae bacterium
TTACTGGCATCAACGATATTGATGACCACATCAAACTCACCCGCACCTAAAAAGTCTCGGGCTATCTGCTCATCAATCCCCAGAAAATCCTGCTCAAGCGAATACAAACCGGGCAGGTCGACAATTTCGCATTCACGGCCGTCAAATTTGAAGGTACCGCTCTTCTTTTCGACCGTAACACCCGGCCAGTTTCCTACTTTTTGATGGGCACCGGTGAGCGCATTAAACAGCGTGGTTTTACCGCAATTCGGGTTGCCAATCAGCGCAATACGAAGATCACTCACTGCGGTCATCTGCCTCGAGTTCATCGCTATCGACTTCAACTGTGTTGACTTCAGCTCTCTCTACTGTGATCAGTCGAGCTTCCTGCTTTCGGATACTGATGAGCGTGCGGCCGATTCGAACCTGATAAGGGTCACCCATGGGCGCGACGTGAAGAACGTCAACAAAGACACCGGGGTAAAGACCAAGCGCATACAGGCGGCTTTGAAAATCACGATTTTCAAGCGCGGCGCCGACTACCCGACAACGACTGTCGGGCGCAATATCAGCAAGAGTCACAGGGAAATACCAGCTAAAGACGGATGAGAATTATTATCATTTAGCGACCAAAAGTAAAGTAAACCATTAATTTACCGATGGTTTTTTTGGATTTTTAGGGCAGTTTGTTATAGCTCTGCGCAGATATGTCCGCCATCAACCACCATCGTGGTCCCCGTCATATAGGCAGAAGCATCGGAAGCGAGCATCACAATGGGTCCGTCTAAATCCTCAAACTCACCATAGCGGCGCATCGGAATACCTTTGACAAAAGATTCAGATCGCTCACTTTCAAGCAGGACTTTGCTCACATCAGTCAGAATGTACCCCGGCGCCAGCGCATTAACTCGAATACCATAGCGCGCACCTTCCAGCGCCATGATCTCAGTCGCTTTCACCAGCGCTGCCTTCGAAACCGCGTAAGGAAATTGACCCTTAATGGTGCGAAAAGCGGTGATAGAGGCAATGTTAACGATATTACCGCTGGACTGTTTGTTACGCACGACGGCTTCTGTGTACATTTTGGACAGTCGCCAAACTGACTTGAGATTCGTGTCAAAAACAAAATCCCAGTCATCCTCGTCAATCATGGCATAGGTTTTAGCACCCGCTTCGACACCTGCGTTGTTGATCAGCACGTCAACGGGGCCAAACGACTTTTCAGCCTCCATGAGAAATTCCGCGCAGGAATCCGGTTCAGTCACATCCAGAGCAACGCCCGCCGCGTTGCCGCCCTGCCCTGCATTAATCTCATCAACCCTAGCTTTGATCCTGTCGGTGCGGCGAGCGCCCAACACGACATTGGCGCCGTAAGCGGCCAGCACACCACCAAAGTGATGGCCAAAACCGCTTGATGCGCCGGTTACGGCAATGTTTTTTCCCTTCAACGAAAACAGGTCCACGACAATTCCTAGTCAAGTTCTAAAGGCACTATGGGAGCAAATGCATTGGATACCCGCAACCAATATCTGGTCAATTTGTTCAATTAATCGATGATTTCCACGATCGACCCATGAAATTGACAAAATTACGGTACTACAGGGCCTATTTCTTCGAAATATGGTTGTGGCATTGTAATTGCACCCCCATATAGGAACACACCGAGACACCATGCCCGACAGCATAACGAGCATCCCATGACACAGACACCGATGGACCAGAACCCGGCCAGAATAGCTGAGCTCAATAGAATGAAACTGCTCGCGACGGGTCTGCTGTTTGTTGTCGCATTGATCTATGTGGTCAGTGCGATGTTCGAGTCCCAGTACTATTGGGTCAGCTACATTAACGCGGCCTCAGAAGCAGCAATGGTCGGGGCCATTGCTGACTGGTTTGCCGTATCTGCGCTGTTTAAACATCCCCTCGGGTTAAAGATCCCTCACACAGCAATCATTCCAACCAGGAAGAACGATATTGCCGAGCAGTTCGGCGCATTTGTTCAGGCCAACTTTCTTTCAGAAGACGTCATCACGGAAAAAATTCGCGCGATGAAACTAAGTCGTCGGGTCGCGGCCTGGCTCATTGAACCTAAAAACGCTCGAGCGCTTTCCGAACAAATGACGACGGGGCTTGCCGGTGTAGTGAAGGTCATCAACGACGACACCGTACAAGAAATGATTGAACGGAAGGTCGAGGACAGAATCAGAGAAACTTCGTTCGCCCCAATGATTGGCGACCTCTTGACGTTCATCACGTCAGGAAGACGGCAACAGAGCATATTTGATGGTGCCGTCAACATGGGTTTGTACATGCTTGAGGACAGCGACCGGGACATTCGTGACAAAGTTCAGGAAGAAACACCCTGGTGGTTTCCAAACTCAGTCGATAAGGCCATCTACCAACGCATCATTCGATCGGTCTCAAAGATGATGTATGAAATGCAAACCGATATTGACCATCCCGTACGCGTTCGGCTGGTCAATATGATGACCGACTTTATGGAAGACCTGCGCCATTCAGCGGATATCCAGGAAAAAGAAATTGCGCTGAAAGAAGATCTCTTGCAGGCACCTGCCGTTGCTGAATTTACCCACTCACTGTGGCAGGACATTAAGTCTGCTCTCGTGAGACAGAGTGAAAACCCGGATGCCGAACTGAAACAGGCCATCGAACAAGCCGTCATCTCTTTCGGTCAGTCCATTCTTGAAGACGAGGCGCTGGCTCAAAAAATCGACGGCTGGGCTGAAGACGGCGCCAGACACCTGATCAACACCTACGGACATGAAATCGCAGCGCTCATTTCAGAGACTATCGATGGCTGGGACCCCCAGGCCACATCGATAAGAATCGAAGAACAAATCGGTAAGGACCTCCAATTCATTCGAATTAATGGCACGGTCGTCGGAGGTCTGGTTGGCCTCAGCATTCACGGCATACGGGAATCACTGGAGCATTTTGGCCCCTCTCTTCCCTGGTAATCACGCTTCTTTTGTCAGCACAGCACTTCGGTAAGAAACTGCGTGGATAAAAGTTCGTTAAGGCCCGCTCTGTGAGGTAAGGCCATCAGGAAGGGTTATAAGATTCGAGTGCCAAATTGAATGGGCTTCTCAAACCTCATTTGGTAACTTAGACGCAACGTCCACTATCCGGCTACCGCCCTGCAGGCATAACGTGTCAGAGCACAGAAACAAACCATCAACTCGCATAGGCGGCGGCGTCAAGAAAGTGATGTACACACTTTCCAAGGTACGTGAGATTGGCGTCCAAAAGGCGACAAAAGCTCTGATGAGCAACAACACGTGCAAAGCCTGCGGGCTCGGTATGGGCGGACAATTGGGAGGCATGACCAATGAAGCCGGCGAATTCCCCGCGGTCTGCAACAAAAGTGTTCAGGCCCAATCAACCGATATCCAACCCGCTATCCCCGACGAAATTTTCAATCACAGTCTGAGCGACTTGCAGGATCTTAGTGAGCGGGAAATGGCGACCCTCGGTCGATTGAATACCCCGCTACTGAAACGACCCGGCAGCGATCAATTCGAACCCATCACATGGGACGCTGCGCTGGACGTCGCGGCGTCCAGATTTCACGACACGCAACCTGAGCGATCATTTTTCTATAGCTCTGGTCGTTCGTCCAACGAGGCAGGGTTTCTACTCCAACTTTTTGCACGTCTGTTCGGCACCAACAACGTGAACAACTGCTCCTACTACTGCCATCAAGCGACGGGTGTCGCACTGTCTAATACGATTGGCACAGGAACCGCCACGGTCGAACTTGAAGATCTGCCGGGATGCGATCTGTTTTTTCTTATTGGCGCAAATCCCGCCTCGAATCACCCCAGGCTTTTACACCAGCTAAAAGCGATACGCGACCGCGGCGGCAAGATCACAGTGATTAATCCCGCAAAAGAACCGGGCCTTGTCCGGTTTGCGGTACCTAAAAGTCCTGCTTCCCTGATCGCGGGTGGTACCGAAATTGCCAGCGAATATCTCCAGCCCCGGATCGGCACTGACGATTTACTGCTTCAGGGCATCGCAAAAGCCGTGCTTGAATTAAGCGCGGCAGACGATCAGTTCGTCTCCCAACATACAGAGGGTTTCGAAGCTTTCCGTGACTCGATCAAAGCGATCGGCTGGGAACATATTTCGGCTTGCGGCGTGAGTGAAGAAGATATTAGGCGAGTCGCCAAGCAGTACGCAGGCGCCGACAAAGTCATTTTCGCGTGGGGTATGGGCATCACTCATCACGTCAACGGCGTCGAAAACGTTGAACAGATTGCGAACCTTGCGCTACTTCGCGGAATGATCGGTAAGAAATCCGCCGGCCTGCTGCCTTTACGAGGACACAGCAACGTTCAGGGAATTGGCACGATTGGCGTCAAGCCCGTTCTGGCGGAACACGTCACAAAACGTATGTCTGAATTCTTCGGTGTCGCATTACCGGAAACTGAAGGCATGGACACCATGGCTTCCATGCATGCTGCCGATCGCGGCGAAATTGATCTGGCGTTATTGATGGGCGGCAATCTCTACGCCTCCAATCCAAACTCTCGCTGGGCTTCAAATGCGCTTGGGAAGATAAAAACAAAGATATCTCTGACCACTACCCTCAACAGAGGTCATGTTCATGGGACAGAAGGGACCGAGTGCCTAATTCTTCCCGTCGCAGCGAGAGACGAAGAACTACAATCAACCACCCAGGAATCGATGTTCAATTTTGTTCGCTTGTCTGACGGTGGTATCACTCGCCTCGACAATGTGAGACCTGAATCATGGATCATATGCCAATTGGCGCAGCGGGTGCTGAAGGACTGCCCCGTCGATTTTACGCGATTTGAATCGCATCCCACCATTCGCGCTGCTATTGCAGAAATTTTGCCGGAACTTGCCGAACTCAAGAGTATCGACGTGGCTAAACGTGAATTCCATATCAAGCAGCGAATCCTGCACGAGCCTTCGTTTAACACCGCCAGTGGCAAAGCCGTGTTTGTACCGGCGATCAAGAGAGCCATCACTGAATCCGAATTTACCCTCGCCACCATACGCAGCGAAGGCCAGTTCAATTCGATCGTCTATGAAGATGAAGATGTCTATCGCGGCACTACGTCTCGTTGGTGCGTACTGATGTCACCTTTGGATATGGACAGGCTAGCACTCAAGAAAGGCTCGCGGGTGACACTAAAATCCGCTGTCGGAGAAATGCCATTGGTTGAGGTGGTTCCCTTTGATCTGCCCGCAGGCAACGTCATGTGTTACTACCCGGAGGCCAACATCATTACCGGCACTCAAACAGATCCGCGCAGTAAAACACCATCATTTAAGGCAACACCGATTGAAGTGTTGGTCTGACATCAAGCGGCCTGCAGCGGTTATGGCACCCCCTCAGGGTCTATTTTGATCCATCAAGTAATTCAAACACACCTTCTTCTTCGAGGACCCGCATGCCCAGTCTCTGATTAGAGACTCCGGCTCTGAGCAGATAGTCAAATTGCAGTCGCCCCTCACCCTCCTGGGCCTCAAAATAGCGACAATCGATCCGCTTGGCGTCCGTAAGACGCTCGCTAAGTTCAATAAGGTGAGACGAAAACATAAAGAGGCAATCCTTCTTTTCTGAAAAACGATTCAGAATAGCCAGCGACGCATCATAGGCGTCTTTAACGTTGGTTCCCTTGAATGGCTCGTCCATCAGGGCAACCACGCTGTCACCATTGGCCAGTGCTTCAGCAACCGCTTTCACCCGCAGGGCTTCAGCCCTAAAATAGCTAATGCCGCCACGCAAATCGTCGCTTAATGTAATGGAGCTGAACAATCGCCGTGTGGGAACAAACGCAAACCGCCTCGCCGGCACACCCATCCCCAATTGCGCTAAATAAAGCGCTGTGGCAAATGCGCGCAAGTAGGTCGTTTTACCCGCCATATTCGGCCCGGTGAGGAAAAGAATGTGTCGCTCATCGTTCAATTCCACGGCATTGGGTACCGCGTTAGTCACAAAAGGATGAACTAAGCCTTCTACTTCAACACGAAGGACGCCTTCCTTAACCTCTGGCAATACAAATCCGTGGTTTTCGGTTGCCTGGGCGAGTGATTTAAGGGCGTCTATCTCGTAGACGATGCGCAGCAAACGCCCGATCGTATCCTTGTGATGAATTCTGAACGCCTGGTCTAGCCTGAGTACTTTCCAGAACCTCGCGCCCGTGATGTTCTGTGGAACATTATCTAAGTGGTCATCCGACAATAGCGCCGACATCGCCGCCACCAGCGGCACTAGTTCGCCCCCAAGCGTTAACTGTTCCGCTTCATGGGCGAATGAGCGAAGCCCGCTAATCAGCCTACAACCCACCTGAACGCCTCTTAGAATACCAAGATAATGCCGGTCATGATTAGCCCACAAGGAAAAAGCCCCTAGCGAAAACTCAATCAGACTATCCGCTGTGACGATAGGCAGTACTTCTCGGGAGTAATGTTCAACCCGGTTGACGGTATAGGCCGTTGGCAGATTCGAAAAAAGTGAAGGATGCTCAAGTATGCTTTTAATCGCGCCTTGTGTTGCGCGAATTCGGGAAGCGCTGGACCACGGATTTGCCATGCGGTGCTTTAGGACTTTAACGCCACCTTCTGTGACCGCAAAATTGCAGAACTGAAAAAGGCTGTTTTCCCCCGACGCGGCCTCAAACACTTCAAGGTCTTTTAGGGTTGGCTCATCGAGGATCAGGATATCGTCTGATGTCGCTACATCCCTGATTTTATTCACTGGTTTCATTCACTGATTTGGAAAATCCCATGTGACTAGTGTCTCAGCGGCTATCATTCGGGTCAAACGATCCCGAGTGATCAACGCTCATGTCAGGCATCCCTTTAGGGCTCAAGCGTTCTGACCAACCACCCTGTGGTCGCATCGAGTAAACGCGCTGGATAGCCGGGCTGAGGAACATCCAAGACGTTGAAGATATGGTTAGCGCCACCGAGCAAAAGAAAAGACTTGTCGGTGGATGGCGATATTGCGAACCAATTTCTTTCGCGTGATGGCAAAAAATCCTGATCGCCCCTAATGCTGAGCAAGCTACCCTGATACAGCCGCAAGTTGTGATGAACGTCCACGCCGACAAAAGAAGAAAGATGCTCACGCGTCAAAGTGATGTCGGTAAAGTCTTTGTAAACAGCTCGACCTTCACGCATCGCCTTCATCGCCGCTTTGTCATAAGCGGGGTCGCCATTGATGCGCATTTGTTCTGCCGCTGACCACAACACAACACTCTGAAAGGCGTCTGCATACTCGTCCAGAATACCCATGGCGGTGAGACCACCGAGACTGAATCCAACGACACCATAGGTCGCATCGGGATAACGCTGTTTAAGAAACTCAAACGCCTTTTTTGCTTCCATGATTCGCGAGTCAAACGTCGCCGTCACCACATAGTTGGATTGGGCACCTTCACCGGAAAAACTGATTCGAAGACTGGCAATGCCTTCGTCTTCAAGTCGACTCGCCAGATTTTGATACAAATCGCCGACTTCATTCATTTGACTATTCCAGCCATGAAGCAGCAGCACCGCACGTCGCTCGCCTTTCTGAGTCGCCGGGACAACCAACAGCCCCGGCACATCGGGCGTTATCTGCACCTCAACTTCTCTCGCCGAAAGATTCGCCGAAAGAAAACACAACGCAAAAATCACTAGCCTAAGCATGCCCGACCGCTCTCTGATATCCAGAGTACTTGGGCTGATCAATCGCTATCTGATTCACTACGGTTTGTCGCAGGTGTGTCCGAAGGGCTTCGTCATCAAGCGCCAACGATGAATCCCTCAGCCCCTGAACCAATTTTTTACGGAGCGTCGACAAGTCATCGCTGGAGCCAAAAAGTCCTTGAAGGCGCGCCAATTCCTCTGCCTGATGAGCGGGGCCACTTGACAGTTCACGCAGCACAATATCGAGTGAATTCGAGGCAACGCGTGAGAGGAAATTGGTGCGGCCCTGAGTTTCTGACATCACATCATTTCTGAGAAAATCCCGCACGCTGATCAGGAGTTCATCCGCACGCGGCATGTCGACGCTGGAAAAAGGATCGCTAGCAGCAACCAACTCAACGGGTCCCGGTATCAAAAGGTTCACACAATCTACTTGGCACTCAGAAGTTCTGCGACCAATAGCAGGGCGTTCGACGCTCTGGTCTGGTCCCGTGCGATAGTGTTCTGCCATCCCGAGGCTACCTACTGACCACCAGTATGATCCAAAGACCTCCCAAAACTTCACATGGTCCGGATCAACCGCTCGCCCAGAAACTTCTTCATAACCCCTGAACAAGTCTTCATAAGAACCGAAACCACCCACAGGTTCCTGTCGACCAAATCGCCAGGAATTAGTACAGATCCAGCCGAGGTCTCTCATCGGATCACCGATATGCGCAACTTCCCAGTCAAGCACCGCCACAATCTTTTCCGGCGACAGCATGAAGTTTCCGTTTCTAAAATCGTTATGGACCAATGCCATCTCATGTTGCTCCGGCAAATGTTCGAGCAGCCATCGCGCCGTGTAATCAATCATCGGAGAGGAGGTTTCGAGCAATTGATACCGCTCCCAGGTTTGCTCTACGAACTCTGCCGGGGGTATCTCGGTTAGCCGGGAGCGCAGACCGGTAGTATCAAGATCAATGCCGTGAATCTGCGCCAGAATCCGCCCGCACTCGTATGCCAATTTCGGCCGCACGGCTTCGAACTCGGGCGCGCGAACAATCCGAGCACCAAGAGCTTCACCTTCAAGCCACTCCATAATAAAGCCGTCGCCCATCTCATCATCACGTGTCAGAACATAATAAACTTCGGGTTCCGGCACACCCACGGCATGCGCACTCTGCATAAGCAGCGCCTCAACATCCAAACCTGGATGCTGAGGTGTAACTTCAACAAACTCACCGCCCGGCGTCCTGCGCATCGCGAGCTTTTTTTCACCCGCGCCCGTCGCAATAACCAAACGATAAGTTTCCTGACTTGCGCCACCGGACAATCGGTCTACCGATAAGAGCCCGGTGCAATCTGCAAGATTCGATCGAACGATCCGATCGAGCTTTTCTTCAAAGCTATTTTCCTGAGACACTTTTTACACCTTTAGGTGCCTGCTGATTCATATAACCAAACATATAGCCCGCCACACGCCGCATTTGGATTTCTTCAGCGCCTTCGGTGATGCGATAGCGTCGGTGATGGCGATAAATGTGCTCAAACGGCTTATGTCTGGAATAACCTAAGCCACCGTGAACCTGCATTGCCCTGTCTGCAGCATCGCAGCAGAACCGGTTTGCCTGATAATTACACATACTGACTTTATCGGAGACCGCAAAAGCACCATATTTATCCATCTGCCACGCTGTTTTTTGAATCAGTGCACGTAACATTTCAGCCTGACTTTGCAATTCAACGAGAGGGAATTGAATACCCTGATTCGATGACAAGGGCTTACCAAAAGGCTTGCGTACCTGAGCGTACTTTACGGATTCAGTGATACAGTACTGACCCGCACCTAGGCTTGAGGCAGCCTGCCGAATTCGGTTCTCATTGAAAAAATGCTGCACGATTTGCAGACCGGTACCTTCACCGCCAAAAATCGCGCCGTCGTCGACGTAAACATCTTTCATCGAAACACGGCCATGGTCAGTTGGCATATTGAAAGTCCAGAGCATCTCTTCAATCTTCATACCATCGGCTTTCATCGGCGTCAGAAACGCCGTGATGCCATCGCCATCACCAGCATTACCCGATGTTCTTGCCATGATCATGTCGTATTGCGCTTTGTGAATGCCCGTATTCCAGGTTTTTTCGCCGTTGATTCTCCAGCCGTCGCCATCACGGACAGCGCTGGTTTCCATGTGAGTGGCGTCTGAGCCATGGTCTGGCTCGGTAATGCCGAAAGCAAAGCCACGTTTGCCCGCAAGCATCAACGGCATCCACTCTTCTTTCTGAGCTTCTGTTCCATATTGAGACATCAACATCACGCCAACGTTGTTCCCCACAATAGAATGTTCATTTTGTAGGTCGTTGTGGAGACCCAGGCCTTTTGCCGCGAAATGCTCACGAATGATGGCCATACCCAGGTTTGATCCACCCTGACCGCCGAACTCTTCAGGCATCGCATAACGATAATGTCCCGCACGGTCAGCACGCATACGAGCCTCGAACAATAATGCTTCCCATTCTTCATTCGGCAATCCGCCGCGATCCCAATCGGTTCTTGCATCTTCTCTTCTGTGATCGAAGAAACGAATGTTGTCGTTTTCATTTTCGAGCGGCTTGATTTCCTTCTCGATAAAATCATCGAGTACTACCAGGTAATCTGCTATTTCCTTTGGAATATCAAAATCCATGACCAACCTCTTATCAAAGTGAAAGTAATTATATTTTTTCTTTTTTCTGTCT
>JBLIIB010000139.1:0-10339 GCA_047634795.1 Candidatus Azotimanducaceae bacterium
ATTCATGTCATCGCAGGCCACGTAGAAGACCTCAGCCACCATCTTGAGCACTTTTCATTGAAGTCGCGGGATTTTCGGTGACAGCATTGCATCCCCTGAATCAACGCGCGACACTAAACGCTCAACAGCCAGCATTTATCAATGACACTGATGCCGACGAAACGAACACAACCCTTCAAAGGGTGAGAGCCCCATGAGCGCATGATCAATAGAATAACCAGAGCAACGACACTGTTGATAGAGACATTAGTTGCGACGCTATCAGTTGCGAAACTATTCGTTACAACACTATCAATACTGCTGAGCATTTTCGCAGTCAATGCACGGGCAGAACTCGTGCCAGAAAGATACGGCGTACTCACCATCGATGCATTACCGGTTCACAGCATTCTAGTGAACACTTTCAGCGCATCGGCCATCGTCTTCGATGCTGACACGCAACAAATGCTGGGTATGGTGTCCACAGGCATTGGCGCTAGCGCATTTGAGATCGATCACAAGGCCGGCGTCATGCACACAGCGGAAACGTATCTGAGTCGCCATACGCGCGGGGCACGAACCGACGTGATCAGCACCTATGATTTAAAGACGCTCTCGCCGGTACAAGAAATCGAGATACTCCCAAAGCATGCCTCGGGTTCACCGCAGCGCGCTTATACGGGTTTGCTTCAGGACGGCAATACCAACCTTATGTTGGTGAGTAATATTTCACCGGCTGTCTCAATCAGTGTGGCTGATCTAAACCGGGGCGAATTTCTGACAGAGATATATACGGCAGGATGTGGCCTGATTTATCCCATACCATCACTGAAATTTCTACAGCTCTGCGGTGACGGTACGGCTCAATTGGTTGGCCTTGATGCCAACGGCAATGAGATCAACCGCACCCGCTCAAAATCGTTCTTCTCACTGGATGATCCCCTGTCAGAAAAAGGCGTACGAACAAGTAAGGGTTGGCTCTTCACAACTTTCGAAGGCCGGATTTTTGAAATTTCAGTCGAAAACGACAATATTGAAGTACAGCATCAATTTGATATCGCTGATATCTCTGAAGGCTGGCGAATGGGCGGCATGCAACCCATTGCTCTGCATGCCAATCTCAACTTACTGCTCGTGTTGGTCCATCAAGGTGGCGACGGGACACACAAAGATGCGGGTTCCGAGGTATGGTACTACAACTTAAAAGACGGCCGCAGAACGCACCGATTAACACTCGCCAATGCGAGTGACACCATACAAGTCTCCCAGGACGATGAGTCCCTCCTCTACGCCGGCTCAATTGTTGGCGGGACTATCGACATCTATGACCTCAGGTCGACCCGCCATATCGGGATCATCGAAGATATCGGTTTACCCGCTATCATCCAGAATCTCTAAGGCCGCCAAAACACAGTGAACACTATTGTTATTGACCCACTGATCCAGCACACCATGCTATTCGGGTTTGCACTCGTCTACGGATGCTCGGCGATTCATAAAATTAGACACTACGTGATTTTTAGGGCCACACTTGAAAACTATCGGTTAATCCCGCCAAGCTTATCCTCTGCAGCGACAATAATGCTCATCGCTGCAGAACTCATCACCGCTGTCGTGTTGCTCACGCCGATGTATCTTGCCGGTGTGGTCATAGGATTTTCCTTGCAAGTGGCGTATTGCATAGCGATCAGTGTCAACCTTGCCCGCGGCAGAGTACACATTGACTGCGGCTGTATGGGCGCAGATGGTGAAGGTATTAGCATTTTCCACGCGGTTCGGAATGTTTTATTAGCCGTATTGCTCGCCAGCGCAGCCTTGCCTCCCGCCGTCAGGGAAATGGGCACGTTGGATGGCACCATTATGGCTTTTGCGCTGCTTTGCAGTGTTGTTGCCTACGCCGTCGTCAACAAAATGCTTTCAAACTATAGTCAACAGGCGTCGTGGCGTTGATGGAAACTCTGATTGTTGCATCTAACATCCTGCTCTGGGCTATTGTGTTAATACTGCTCATTGTGGTCTATGCGCTGGCGCGCCAGATTGGAATTCTGCACGAACGTGTTGCTCCGGTCGGCGCTCTCATGCCAATGAACGGACCCAAAATTGGCGAAAATGTCGAGCCCATCAAAACGGACTCTCTTGAACAAGAGAAAGTCATTGTTGGCGGGCCGTCCGATCACAGACAGTTTATCTTCTTCCTGTCTCCGGGCTGCCCTGTATGTAAAAGCCTCTTACCCGTCGTGCAAATGCTGTCCAGTGACGAAGATAATCTCAGTTTGGTTTATGCCTCTGACGGTGAGACCCTAAAAACCCATCAGCAATATGCCGCTGATTTTAATATTCCGCAGCAGCAGTATGTGCTGTCGACTGAATTAGGGATGAGATTGGGGGTGAACAAGCTACCGTTCGCCGCACTGATCGACCAAAATGGCGTGCTTAGAGCGCGTGGATTGGTGAATAACCGCGAACATCTCGAAAGCCTATTGGCAGCAGATGAAATGGACGTTGCGTCTCTTCAGGAGTATCTTGGAGAACAACGGGCAGAATAAAATGAACCTTATCCAGCTATCTCGAATTCACCTATATTTTATTCACCTATATTTTATTCACTCGCGACATTAGACATCTCGCGGCTTAACGCAATTTTGGACACGCAATTGTGACAGTAGAACGAATCCTCAAAAAGATGGATGGCTGGTTTACCCAGTCTACTCGCTCCTCTGCGCGCAATTTATCCCGTCGGCATGTCGTATCAAGACTAGGCGCAGCACTTGCTGGCATGGCCTTGGTCCCCGTTTTACCCGTCGCACGAGCCTCTGACCCTGCACGCGTAACAACAGCTGCCCCATTCAACGATATTGGCGACCCACAGGATTGTGAGTATTGGCGCTACTGCGCGATCGACGGCTATCTCTGCAGTTGTTGCGGTGGCAGCACGTCGAAATGCCCTCCCGGTTCAGAGCCATCACCCGTGACCTGGGTAGGCACCTGCGAGAATCCCGCAGACGGTATGCGCTACATCATTTCTTACAACGACTGTTGTGGCAAAGGAGATTGCGGAAGATGCTTCTGTAACCGGAATGAAGGCGACAAGCCGACGTACTACCCGCCTAAAAACAACGATATCAACTGGTGTGTTGGCACAAAAACCAACGCGTACCATTGTTCTACCGCCGTAGTGGTTGGCGTCGACCGCAGCTAATGCGCATGACGCTCGCAACTCTGCTATTTTTGGTAGCTGTAGCAGGTATGGGAGATGCTTATTCAGACCCCCACAGTCACTACCTGATTCATTGCATGGGCTGTCATTTACAAGATGGCAGCGGTAATCCACCGGACGTTCCGGTTTTCGATGAGGGTTTGCTGGATTTGCTCAAAACAAATAGCGGCAGAGCCTATCTGGTACAAGTCCCTGGTGGGTCGCAGTCACCCATTTCCGATGAGTCACTGACCTTAGTATTGAATTGGACGCTCCGCGAATTCGCCGGCCTTAACGAGTCCCAGACGCTGGCGCCCATTTCACTTGACGAAGTTAGAAAATATCGACCTATGACGCTACTCAACCCGGTTAAAACACGGGCGGACATAGCGGTTCAATAAGATTCACTATCCATTAACCCAACTCGTTCCATTAATCGGAACATAAGGAAACCACACTATGGCTGATCAACAACAGCAACTTCGTTCACTTGTCACCAGTGAGGGCACGTTAGAATTGTCCCTGGAAACGATCCCTGTCCCAACACCCGCAGATGATGAAGTTCTTATCAGGGTTGAAGCCGCGCCAATTAATCCATCTGACTTAGGACTTCTGTTCGGCCTGGCTGACATGAGCACCGCAAAAGTTTCGGGAAGCGCAGATTCCCCTGTGGTTACTGCGAACATCCCTGAAAAACTCCGCCCGGCACTTGCAGCACGAGCGGGTCATTCTATGCCCGTTGGTAACGAAGGTGGCGGCGTGGTCGTTGCAGCCGGCGCGAGCGAAAAAGCACAGGCCCTGCTTGGTAAAACCGTTGGTTTTCTCGGCGGCGCAACTTACAGCCAATACCGTGCAGTAAAATTTCACCAGTGCCTGGTAATGCACGAAGGCGTGACGCCAGCTGAAAGCGCTTCTTGCTTCGTTAACCCTTTGACGGCTCTTGGTATGGTCGAAACCATGAAGCTTGATGGCTTCTCCGCACTTTGCCACACTGCAGCAGCCTCGAACCTCGGCCAGATGCTACAAAAAATCTGCCTGAAAGACGGCGTTGAATTGATCAACATTGTTCGCAAAAAGGAACAGGTCGACCTGCTAACCGGCATTGGCGCCAAGCGCATCTGCAACAGCAGTGACGATAATTTTGTGGAGAGCCTCACAGATAATATTGCTGAAACCAGCGCGTATCTGGCATTCGATGCAACCGGCGGCGGCAACCTTGCAAGTCAGTTGCTCACGGCAATGGAACAGGCAGCTAACAAAGCCGGCGGAGACTATAGCCGTTATGGTTCAGACCAGAACAAACAGGTTTACATTTACGGAGGCCTTGATCGCACTCCTACCGTGTTAAACCGCAACTTCGGTCTTTCTTGGAATCTGGGCGGCTGGTTGCTCACTCCATTCATGCAAAGAATTGGTCAGGAAGCGACTGAAAAATTGCGTCAACGCGTAGCAGACGAAATCAAGACAACGTTCGCCAGCACCTATACGCAGGAAGTCTCTCTCGCTGAAGCATTGTCCATGGACGCCATCTCGGTCTACGGCAAACAAGCGACCGGCGAGAAATACCTGATTAACCCAGCGAAGTAACGATACCGGGGCCCTAACGGGTGCCTCATTGCCAGCAGGCAGGATTTGGCTGTATGTTCAGCATCCTGCTTGCAGGCGACTCTAAAGGGATCTTCCTTGGTCGGTGGCGGGCGTAGTGAAGACACTACCTTCGCGCTTATATTGTCACCCCTGACCTACTCTGAAAAGTCGGCCTAAGGCCTGAACAAACCGGATAAGCGCTCGCGATAGCATTGACCACGCACCAACATCTACTTAACCTCGTCCTGATTCAGTCACGAAAAAGTAACAGGCAGCAAAAATTGGCGGGTGTACCAACCGAACCGACCCGTCTTTTCTCGGGGTTGTTTTTTCTCAGGACTGTTTTTGTCCAGGTTGTTTTTCCTCGGGGTTGTTTTTCCTCGGGGTTGTCGTTTTTCAGGACGTTGCGAATCACAATATGTCTTGATTCGATTAAAACCGAACTTTCGTCCAAGCTTGACTGCGAGTTTCTTTAGATGAACTCTTGGTCGGCGGCGCGCGGTTGAAAACCAGGTTCATCTACACGCCAGACTTGCGTCTGCACCGGAGAAGAACGATCTAGGGATATTTTTCCAAGTTGATCTATGCGTTGAAGAAGCCTCACGATGTCACGATTTTGTGTGTTCGTTGTGGGTTGCCTCGCGCTAGTAGGGGCATTTTTAATTGAGTGACGATTTGTCGATCGAAGAACAAGACGAAATCTGGACGAGGGTCGCTGGACAAACGTTTCAAGTAAGGGTCTATCGACCTGCGGGAGAAGGCCCCTTTCCAGCGATACTCGATGTGCATGGTGGCGCGTGGACCGTGGGTGACCGCACCAACGGCGTCTTGTTTAACCGTGCGCTGGCGAGTCGCGGTTTTCTGGTTGCAGCAATCGACTTCCGCGATGGTCCAAACTTTAAGCATCCGGCCGCCAGTCTCGATGTAGCAAACGCAATCCGATGGTTGCGCATTAATGCTGAACGCTTGAGCGCTGATGTGTCGAAACTGGGTTTGATAGGAAGTTCATCGGGTGGCCATCTGGCACTACACGCTGCGATAACGCCGCACGCAACTGCCGATGAATCGGCTGTCTTGTTTCAGGATAAGGCAGAAGTAAAAGAGTTTGCTGATACTTCTGCCGATGTCAGTTTTGTCATTGCATTATGGCCGGTGTCTGATCCGTTCTTTCGCTACCGTTACGCGAAACGCGCAAAACTCGATCGACTGGTTTCCGCGCATGACGGATATTTTGAGACAGAGGATGCGATGCGCCAGGCAAGTGTCTCCAGAATAATCGCCTCTGGTGAGGCAGGCACATTGCCCCCGGCAATGATCGTGCAACCCGGCGAAGACTCTAACGTACCCGTTGAGATGACATTCGAGTTACTTCGTGCGTGGCAATCACGTGGAGGTTATATCGAGTACGCCTACTTTCCCGAACAACCCCACGCGTTTGGTCACCACCCCTGTGAATCCACGTCAGCAATGGTGAAAGGCATTATCGACTTTGCTGTTCGACAGGTAGATTAATCATCCGGACCCCATCAACCCAATCGAAATTTCTGCATCTCGTGCGGTCACCTTTCCTGCGTGTATCATTGCTTGACGCGTTCGTGCCGACCTCTCCTGTTCGATGTCTGCTTAGGTCCTTAGTTCGCGTTCCCGTTACGCGCTCTACGACGCAGAACTTAGCCATCTCCCGCTTTCTAATTCTGATGTAACATGCCATCACAATTAGAGCGCTAAGCCGACGGAAGTGAATATGAAGGTACTGGTTATCGGTGCGAACGGGAATACGGGAACACGGGTCATTGAACGACTCGCTAACGGGATCCATGAACCCGTCGCCATGATCCGAAACCCCGCAGATCGAGCGAAATTCGACAGCCTCGGCGTGCCGACAGTTCTGGCAGACCTTGAATATCCGATTGATCACGCGATTCAAGGCTGTGATGCGATTATCTTTGCGGCCGGGTCAGGTGGTAAAACAGGCACAGACAAGACGGTATTGATCGATCATATTGGCGCGATCCGCTCTATGGTTGCGGCACAAGTGCACGGCGTTCGGAGATATATCATGCTGAGCTCCATCAACAACGACATCAACAGCAAATCACCCATCGCACACTATCACCGAGCCAAGGCCCACGCGGACAATCATCTTGTTGAAACCGATCTTGATTACACGATTGTCTGCCCCGGCGGTCTGACTGATGAGCCAGGTACGGATCTGGTATCCGTTAGTGAGAAGCTTCAGGGGCGCGGGATGACGTCTCGTGAAAATTTGGCCGCCGCACTCGTCGCAAGCCTCGATATTGACAAGACCAAAGGGAAATCATTCAGCCTGCTCGACGGCGAAACAGCTGTGATTGAGGCACTGAGCGCGTTGTAGTGTTGGCCGGAGATCTGTCCGCGTTCATTCCCTGCGCCACCCCACTTAACCGGCCGCGCAGACATTAAGCGAGCTAAGCTAATCCGCTGTCTGAACAAACTATATTGGCTGCGCTCGCATTCTATTAGCGTCTTCGTATTAATCTATTCATCAGGTGGGCTCTGGGTGCGTTGCGGGCCGCAAGGCCCCAACATTTACTTGAATATCAGCACCCCCGATTCACGATGAAGCTTTAGAAAGTACGGTTTTTCTATTCTCCTCATCTATATTTGCCCAAAACTACGATTTGCGCTTTATGCGGCTCCCACCGATACAGTGCTTACGGACTAATGTCGTTCGTTGTTCCCAGTCCTTTTAAGTAGTGTATTCGCCTGAGCTTACTTCCCTGTATCATTTGTCTGCACACTCTTGAGTAGCTCAACACTCTGGATGATCCGGAACAGAGTAGTTATCCAACAAAGCAATCCTACAATCAAGGCAATCACCCAGAAGTAAGTAGCAAAGAGACACATTGCCATTAATGCGACGAATGTTTCTGTACCCTCTATCAGGCCTGACAAGTAGTAAATTGATTTCTCACCCTGAGCAGAAGTTGATAAAGCATGCTTTTCTGCGAAGATCGCAAATGCAAGAAATGCGGTGCCTGAACCAATAAATGAGAAAATCAGAAATGCCGCATACAGTGCGTTGTGAGGTTGAGCTAGGGCGAATCCGAACACGACGGCGGAATAGAATATAAAATCCAGCACGATATCAAGGTAGCCTCCCGCCTCCGTCGGTGTTGATGCGCGAGCAACCGCACCATCCAAGCCATCCAATGACCGGTTTACAACAATACAGAGCAGCGCCCAGTCGTAAAAATGTAGTGCGATGAGGGGGACGCAGAGCATACCAATAGCAAAACCGGTCAAGGTTAGAGCGTTCGCCCGACAACCCAACCTACTGAGTTCTACACCAACTCTGGTAAGTAAAGGATCAATCAGTGGTCGTATGTTTGAGTCCAGCATTGTTACAACTTTCCGAGGAAGAATGGCCTGATTAGATCGTCGCCGATTGAGTCAATTTCTAGGTGAAGACATTGTCGGAATGGGTTTTTATCATTGTAACTCGCTTGATCACATTTCAATGCAGAACAAACTCAGTCGATAAAATCATAGATGATGCGAGCTACCGCGTGTCTTTCTCGTTCGAGAAGGCGAGCCGGTGCCCGCACCCCTGTTGTTGGGTCTCGGTGTTTTGGCTTTGCACCAAAGGCGCAGAAACATTTAGCCCTTAGTACCCTCCATCACTCTCCGTGTACTTGTTGGGTTTTTTATTGCTTGTATTGATGAACGCTTCGGGATCGTTAACGAACGTACTCAAACCGGGTAATTGCTGCCCGCAGACCTCACTACTATACCCATAGGACGTGGGCCCGTATTCGATCGCAATCACAGATAGCACCGGAGGTTTTCATCATAGAGAAGACGCCGTCTTGCCCATCTATAATTAAACGAAACCCTTTATAGCCGGCGCCGTTTTTACTCTAGGCATCGAGGTTAATAAGCCAATGTCACGCTGGATTGAAGACAAAACTTTCCCTACGGCACGCTGAACCTTTCATGTAAGCCCCAAAGGTTTACATGCGGATTCCGCAGGGGGATTTTTAATGCCAGATGTATCAGTGAAATACCCGCGG
Source organism: Candidatus Azotimanducaceae bacterium (assembly GCA_047634795.1). Classification (GTDB taxonomy): domain Bacteria; phylum Pseudomonadota; class Gammaproteobacteria; order Pseudomonadales; family Azotimanducaceae; genus UBA9659. The sequence goes on from JBLIIB010000139.1 coordinate 8,815, forward strand.
CAAACGCACTGACTATCCACTGCTAGCACTTTTGCCTAGATACTCTCGCAAGGTGTCTGGCAACTCGCGCATAAACGTGGTTAATTCCTCCTACCTCAACGCTACACTCATCTTCCGCTAAGGAATTTAGGCGTAGAGAAGTCGATTAATATTACTGTGGGTTTGCCCTTGGGAAAGCACCAGGGCGGGTCCAAAAAAGGAGAGTACTCATGCGCTTTTACGTAGGTAGCGACCACGGCGGAATCGAGATGCGTGAGCAACTATCGACCTTGCTATGTAACTGGGGTCACGATGTTGTGGAGACCTTTGGGCCGGCCAATAGCGGCGAGCCCGTAGATTATCCCGATGTAGCCCTTGATCTCAGCCGCGCGCTGATCAAGAGTGAAGACAACAATGTCCCGGCCCTAGGGTTGCTAGTATGTGGCACCGGCCAGGGGATGGCGATCTCTGCAAACAAAATCCCCGGAATCCGCGCGGGCGTCGTGAGCGATGCCTTTTCTGCAAAGATGATCCGGGAGCACAACGATGCAAATGTGATCTGCTTGGGGCAAAGGGTGCTGGGCAGCGACTTGGCTGGCTTGATACTGCAAAGTTTTGTTGATAGTGAGTTTTCCAAGGGGCGGCACGTAAACCGCGTTGAGAAAATCCACGAACTCGACCGGCAAGCGAACACCACTACATCTGTCGATACGAGCTAACCCCGGATTGGTCAAAATCAGTCGTTTCTCAGATTTGAATTCAGGAGGTTTCAGCGTGTCTAAATCACAATCTGTTCTCAGCAAAGAATCCAGAACAAGATCAGAAGAGAACCGCTAGAAATCATCAGCACATAGCTAAATGTGTGTGTCTCTTCTCAATTTCTTGATGTCTCTTCTCAATTTCTTGATGATTCGCCCTTCAACGTTCGGAATCCAAATTTCTGTCGTGCGAGAGAGACTAGTGCGGGCACCGGTCGTAACGATATCGATCGTGCGGTCGGAAATGAGAGCCGATTGTCGCTTGGACAAGCTCTGAATTAGCTGGACCTAAGGCTCATGCCATATGACTCGTTAGAGCATTACAACCTACCAGAAACAAACACGCACACCGGAATTAGAGAGGATGGCCTGCGTCGATCTCGGATCGAGGAGAGTACCCAAACATGCTGAATGTGTGTGGACTCTCATCAACAAACATACGAGCGCTAGACAAAACCACGAAAGAAACCCGTCGCGTACCCTTTTTTTCTTACCTTTTTTTGCTTTACTTTTAGATCGGCACTTCGTCCACGCTTGTTTGCTTCCGCAAGATTTCCATCAATCGCCGTTTAGACTACTTTCGCTTTTTTGATTAAAGGAATTGATATAAGACAAACGTGACTGACGATTAAAAAGATTGATTTGTTTGACGCTGTTGATGAAGCCTGCAAGAAGGCGATCTGGTGCGCAGTAGCCACGATCGACAGCAATGAGCCCAGAGTCGCAATGGTGCATCCAACCTGGGACGGTGATGTGCTGTGGTTCGCGACCGGACCTGAGTCGCCTAA